>JAFTYS010000034.1 GCA_017461285.1 Bacteroidales bacterium
GACGATGACCGCCTAGAAATTGCTTTCCACAATCCTTGCATTTATACAATTGCTTGCGGCCTCTCAGGCCATTCCTGACCACTTTTTTGGACCCACAGAAAAAGCATTTTTTTAAGCATATCAATGATAATCTTTGCAAATGTAAGAAAATCAGTTGATTACAAGGATTTCATCCTACAAAATGTCCACCCCGCCAAATTCTGAGTTTCGTGACAGCGCTTCAATAAGGAGTGCGCTGGCTGATACTTCACAATTTATATTCAAAAGGTTGCAAAAGCGGGCGCGTCTGGCGGGTTCGGAGCGAGATTTGCAGGCTGGGAGGGTTTCGAGACAGATAGAAATTCTTAAAGGCCGTTCGAATTGACATTAAAGCACTTATTCATCCTGACTATCATCATCGGAACAATCCTGGTGATAATCTTCGAGAACAGGAATCCGGTCAAGACCATTGCATGGTGCATGGTGCTGACATTCATGCCTGTGCTCGGACTGCTCCTGTATATAGTCTTCGGAATGGACAACAGGCAAAGGAGACAGATAAAGGACGAGGACCTGAAACGCCTGAAGGCAATCACAGAGACAAGACAGAGCGACAATATCGCTTCTGAAACGCCCGTTCAGTATGAGAAACTGGCTTGCATGCTCCGCAATATGAACCATGCATATCCTATGGAGGGCAACAATGTCGAGATCATGACTGACTTCCGCACCATGTCGGACAGGCTTGTCGCAGACATTGAAAGTGCACGGCACCATATCAACATGCTTTTCTTCAAGTTCGAAGATGATGCTGCAGGAAGGAGGATAGCAGACGCCTTGATAAGGAAAGCGGAAGAAGGCGTTCAGGTAAGGCTCATATATGACGAAGCAGGCAATCTCATGGTTCCGAGGAAGTTCTACAGAAAACTCCGCAGGCACGGCATTCAGGTAAGAGGATTCATCAGGATATTCCTGCCTATTCTTTCACGTGATTACAATTCCCGCAACCACCGCAAGGTCGTCGTGATAGACGGCAAAACCGGATATATGGGAGGAATGAACATCGCCCAAAGATACGCGGATGGATTGAAATGGGGAATTTGGAGGGACACTCATATAAGAATCACAGGACCGGCGGTATCCGAATTGCAGACTTCATTCCTGACAGACTGGAAATTCACGAAAGGTGACGATCCGGATCTGGACGCCATGTACCCATACAATCCCCCATGCGGGAACACGCTTATGCAGATCGTGACCGGAGGGTCGATGGACAAGTGGAATGTGATGATGCAGGCATATATGACAGCAATCGCATCAGCGAAAAGTCATGCATACCTGCAGTCGCCGTATTTCATACCGCCGGAGCCCATCATGAAGGCGCTTCAGAATGCCGCACTCGGTGGCGTGGATGTCAGAGTGATGATTCCATATCGTGGAGACAAGGGAATCCTTCCTCCGTGGGCTTCCCGATCATACATCAAGGAGGCTTTGAACGCCGGAATAAAGATATATCTGTACAGAAAAGGCTACATGCACGCTAAGACGATGACCATTGATGACAGCTTAGTGACAATCGGCTCTACAAACATCGACTTCCGAGGGTTCGAGCAGGACTTCGAGATCAATGCCTTCATGTATGATGATGATCTGGCAAGAAGACAGCGCGAGATATTTCTCGAGGATCAGAAGGATGCTGAACTGATAGACGCGATGGAATGGGAGAAGCGTCCGCTTGTAGAGAAAGCGAAGGAATCGGTTGCCAGGATATTCTCACAAGTGCTTTAGCCCGATCATTTACTATCCAGCGCCAGCAGTTCCTGGGCGGTGAAATGGCCGAAGAGGCTGTTCAGGGAGTAGATCTCGGGATTGTAGATGACCAGTTCATCTATGGTATCCGGCCCCGTATAATGGACAAACACTTCCACTTCACCATCCTTTGACGGCTGTCTGCCATAGTAGTCGTACTGTTTCAGGGCTTCATTGAGATCTGACACGAAACGGAGACGTTCTGCCTGCGATGTCCCTTCCATCTTCAAGACATAAAGCTGGTCCACATCAGAAGCCACTGGAGCCACCTGGGTCGATTTGAGCAGGTTGCGGGCCAGGGTCATCTTCAGACCCTGTGCTATGAAGTTACGCGCACCGCTTGCATCTTCATATTTCAATATCACTTTCTCCACAGGGGTCTGGGCAGAAAGGAATGCGGCGGAAACCGTCATCGCCGCAATTATCAGCAACAAATTCCTGAACATAAAAAATCCCGGCTGCCGATATGACCGCAGCCGGGACTTTATTTTCATTTATCGTACCGAAGCAGGATTCTACTTCTCCTTCTTCCAAAGTTTTGACATGTCTTCGAGGGTCTTGCCCTTTGTTTCAGGTACAAGCCTCCATACGAATACAGCGGCAAGGATGCAGATCACGCCATACAGACCGTATGTGAACGCATGTCCGAAGTTCTCGCCCATCGAGCCGAGGCTCATGTTGTACATTGGGAGGAATGTTGATGAAACGATGAAGTTGAAGATCCACTGGAAGGCGACAGCGATGGCAACCGCAGCACCACGGATGGTGTTAGGGAAGATCTCTGAAATGAGAACCCAGCAGATTGGACCCCAGCTGAACATGAATGAGGCGCTGTAGACCATGATGCTGATTACAGCGACAACAGGAGGAAGCGCAGCGGAAACGCTCGTAACAGCCACACCTGCAGCTCCTACGGCCATTCCGAGAGAGCCTACGATAAGCAGAGGCTTACGTCCGATCTTCTCTACCGTAAAGATGGCCACGAGGGTGAATGTTATGTTCACGATACCCATGAGAACGGTCTGCATCATAGGGTTGCCCATTCCGAGCGACTCGAATATGCGAGGCGCGAAATAAAGCACTGCATTGATGCCGACAGCCTGCTGGAATACGCTGAGCATGATGCCAACGAAGATCACAAGCCAGCCGTATGTGAAGAGCTTCTCTGTCTTTTCTGTAACGGTAGCCTTGATGTCAGCGAGAATCTCCTGTGCCTTGCCTCTTCCGTTGATCTTTGCAAGGATATCAAGAGCCTGCTCGTCCTTGCCCGTCATGGCAAGATAGCGAGGAGTCTCAGGAACAAGGAAAAGAAGCACAGTGAAGAGTCCTGCAGGAACTGCCTCGCTGACGAACATGTATCTCCATCCTGTAGAGATCATCCATTCTGCCTCACCAGGATTCATGATCTGGTTGATTCCTTCTGCCATCTTCTGGATCACAGGAGCGATATGGTCACCCAGGATAAGGAAGTTCACGAAGTAAACGACCAGCTGTCCGAAGATGATCGCGAACTGGTTCCATGAAACGAGGGTACCTCTCAGGTTGCTTGGAGCGACCTCTGCGATATACATAGGGCAGATAGCAGAAGCAAGTCCGACTCCCACTCCACCGAGAACGCGGTAGAGATTGAAGGCAATCAGAAGAGAGAATGTAGGTTCACCCTTGGGGAAGAAGAGGAATTCAGGATCGTATGAGCCGAGAGCTGAAAGGAAGAAGAACACACCCGCCATTATGAGTGATTTCTTACGTCCCATCCTCGAAGCGCACATACCTGAAATACCTGCACCGATGATGCATCCCAGAAGGGCACTTGACGATGTTATGCCATGGAGGAAGTCAGTATAGACGAAGTCCTTGGCACCCATGAAGAATGCCTGAAGGCCTTTCTCCGCTCCGGATATGACAGCGGTGTCATATCCGAAAAGGAGACCTCCTATAACAGCGACAAGGACTATCGAAAACAGATAGCCCTTGCTGCCTTTGTCATTTGACTGAGTCATTAGCAATACATGTTGAGGATTGCCTCGTAGAGCTCCTGCTTTCCAGAAGTCTGCTTAGGCTCGTCAACTTCCTTACCGTAAGCGTAAACGTCCTCGAGAGTCAGCTTGCCCTCTTCGAACTCCTTACCCTTGCCAGCGTCGAATGATGCATAGCGGTCAGCGAGCATCTTCTTGTATGGGCTCTCCTCGAGAAGAGCGGCTGCGCTCTCAAGAGCACGTGCCATTGCGTCCATACCTGCGATGTGTGCGATGAAGATGTCCTCAAGGTCAGTAGAGTTACGACGGGTCTTTGCGTCGAAGTTAGTACCACCGTTTCCGAGTCCGCCGCCACGGATGATCTGCATCATTGCCTGAGTGAGCTCGTAGTTGTCGATAGGGAACTGGTCAGTATCCCAACCGTTCTGGTAGTCACCGCGGTTAGCGTCGATAGAACCGAGCATGTCGTTGTCAACTGCAACTGCAAGCTCGTGCTCGAATGTGTGACCTGCGAGAGTAGCGTGGTTGACCTCGATGTTCACCTTGAAGTCCTTCTCAAGACCGTGTGCCTTAAGGAAGCCGATAACAGTCTCTGTGTCAACATCGTACTGGTGCTTTGAAGGCTCCATTGGCTTAGGCTCGATGAGGAATGTTCCTGTGAAGCCCTTTGAACGTGCGTAGTCACGAGCGAGGGTAAGCATCATTGCGAGGTGCTCCTTCTCTCTCTTCTGGTCTGTGTTGAGAAGGCTCATGTAACCCTCACGACCACCCCAGAACACATAGTTTGTACCGCCGAGCTCGATAGTAGCGTCGATAGCGTTCTTGATCTGAACGGCAGCGCGAGCTACAACGTCGAAATCAGGGTTTGTAGCAGCACCGTTCATGTAACGCTTGTTGCCGAACACGTTTGCTGTTCCCCAAAGAAGCTTGATACCGGTCTCAGCCTGCTTCTCCTTAAGGTAAGCTACAACCTCCTTAAGGTTAGCCTCGTACTCCTCAACGTTTGCACCCTCAGAAACGAGGTCAACATCGTGGAAGCAGTAGTACTCGATACCCATCTTCTGCATAAACTCGAATCCTGCGTCTACCTTATCCTTTGCAGCCTGTACAGGGCATGCAGCACCGTTCCATGGGAATGTCTTTGTTCCGCCGCCGAACTGGTCACCGCCCTCAGCGCAGAGTGTGTGCCACCAAGCCATAGCGAACTTGAGCCACTCGCTCATCTTCTTGCCAAGGATCACCTTGTTTGCGTCATAGTAACGGAAAGCCATAGGATTCTTGCTCTCCTTTCCTTCGAACTGGATCTTGCCGATACCAGGGAAAAATTCTTTTGTAGCCATAATTTAAGTGAAATAAATAGTGTTAGTTAGTATGATTATAATCTTGATTTCCAAGTTTCGTATGCATCCGCATAAGCCTGTGCGTCAGCAGCAGAAGGCTCGATGACAGCAAGCTTCTCGAGGGTCGCGAAGGCCTCCTTGTTGTCCTTGTAGAATCCTGCGCCGATACCTGCGCCCTTTGCCGCACCGACAGAACCGTCAGTATCATAAAGGTCGATCACTGCGCCTGTAACTCCTGCGAGGGTGTCGCGGAATATAGGGCTGAGGAACATGTTCGCATGGCCTGCGTGGATCTTGCTCACGTTCATTCCCATCTGCTCCATGACTTCGATTCCGTACTTGAACGAGAACACGATGCCTTCCTGGGCTGCGCGGAGAAGATGTGACTTGTTGTGGACATTGAAGTTCACTCCGTGGATCGAAGCTCCGACTTCCTTGTTCTCGAGCATACGCTCTGCGCCATTTCCGAAAGGAAGGATGCTCACGCCTGCGCTGCCGATAGGAGCCTGCGCTGCAACGTCATTCATGTCTGCATATGAAATGCCTTCAGGAGCGACATTCCTCTTCATCCAAGAGTTGAGGATACCTGTACCGTTGATGCAGAGAAGGACTCCGAGACGGGTCTGGTCCGCGGTATGGTTTACATGTGCGAAAGTATTCACACGTGACTTAGGGTCATAGTTCACGTCTCCGAGGACTCCGTAAACAACACCTGAGGTACCTGCTGTGGAAGCGATTTCACCAGGGTTGAACACGTTGAGCGAGAGAGCGTTGTTAGGCTGGTCGCCGCCGCGGTATGTGATAGGAGTGCCTTCTGCAAGACCGAGCTCGGCAGCAGCCTCTGCGCTTACCCTGCCCTGCTCCGAGAATGTAGGACGGATCTCAGGAATGAGCGAAGAGTCGATTCCGTAATAGTCGAGAAGCATCTTTGAAACGCTGTTCTCCTTGAAGTCCCAGAACATTCCTTCAGAAAGGCCTGAAACGGTGGTGCAGATCTCGCCGCTGAGCTTCATGGCGATATAGTCGCCCGGAAGCATGATCTTATATATCTTCGCATAGAGTTCAGGTTCATTCTCCTTTACCCAGGCGAGCTTTGATGCAGTGAAGTTTCCCGGAGAGTTGAGAAGATGCGAGAGGCAGTTCTCATGTCCGAGGGTATCGAACGCCTTCTGGCCGTATGGAACGGCGCGTGAGTCACACCAGATGATCGACGGACGGAGTACATTCATATCCTTGTCTACACATACAAGGCCATGCATCTGGTATGAGATACCGATAGCCTTGATGTCCTTAGGATCAGCTCCTGAAGCGGCAAGAATGTCAGCGGTCGCCTGCTTGAGGTATTCCCACCAGGATCCCGGCTCCTGCTCTGCCCATCCCTTCTTTACAGCAATGATAGGGGCTTCTGACTTTGGATAAAATGCTGATGCAGCGCACTTTCCGCTTTCTGCATCCACGATGCTCGCCTTTACTGACGAACTTCCGATATCGTAACCTAATAGATACATGTTGTTAGTTTTAGTGATTCTTAATATATCAATGCAAATTTAAGAAAAGATGCAATAGATTGAAAACTTTGTACCAAAAATACGTTAAGTCACAACACTACTACCTGACAACCAACACGTTACAGCATCCTAAACCGTAAAGAATTTTACGACATCCAGCTTCTTCTTTCCAATTGCAGCCTTGTTTACAGAGTACAGTCGCGCAGGCTTGTGGTTTACATTCTTCTCTATCTCCCCCGTTTCGACCAGGATACCGGAAGCGAAAAGCTTCTTGCGGAAGTTGCGGTTGTCGATCTCGATGCCGAAGACGGCTTCGAGAAGATTCTGGAGCTGTCGCACAGTAAACTTCCTGGGCAGGAGCTGGAAGGCGATCGGCGACCAGAGGATATCCTTCTGCAGGACCGTAAGGGCATCGGAAAGGATGTCCATATGGTCCATGATCAGGTTATGGATATCGTCGACATTCATCCACACCGCGCCCTGCGACCTTGTGTAGTTCATCATACCTTTGTCCAGTTTGACGAGAGCATAATAACCTACGGTAACGACCCTGACCGTATGGATCCCATGATACTTCCCTATCCAATCGAGTTCAGACTCGTCGACTCGCTTGGGATCGGAAAAGATTGTCGTCTGCTTGAGGTAGATGTCCTTGAGTCCGGTACTGCCGGCAAGCACCCTGGCTGCCGCTTCCGGAAGGGTCTCGTTCTCCCTGATCATGGCACCAGGCAGCTTGAGCTCCTTGTCATGGTACAGAGGGTCCGCGGTACGCCTCCTGACAAGCAGCACCTTAATATTGACTCCGTCAAATCCGAAGATCACGCAATCTACGGAAATGGCGGAGTTTGTCTGTACGTTCGGGTTCATTTCTTACTGTGCAATAAACACATATTCCTTTCCGGCAACGGTAGGCACATCGTAAAGATATGTATCGGCAACCGGGAGCATTTCCAGAGCAGCTTCCTTCGAAATGATCGGATCAGCCACTTCCTGGACTGTGAAATATGGATTCGGATTAGCTCCCTGAGCTTCCGGAAGGGCCTTGCCGTTCTTCATGGCAAGGGCTTCTTCCGACCTTAGGCGGAGGTTTCCGCCAAGAGTCGACCTGACCTTCAGCAATGTAACTTTTCCGTCCTTCCATTCGATGTCGACGACAAAGCCGCCCCTGGCCACAAGGCCGCTGACCTTTCCGTCATTCCATCTGTCAGGAACCGAAGGCAGCACATGGACAGCGCCGTCATGACTTTGAAGCATCATCTCGGCAATACCAGCCGCACATCCGAAGTTTCCGTCTATCTGGAAAGGAGGATGGGCATCGAAAAGGTTCGGATATGTGCCGCCCTTGCCCCAGAAGCCGGTGCTTCCTGCCGGACTCAGCTGGTCAGTAATAAGCTTGTATGCCCTGTTTCCGTCGAGGAGTCGCGCCCAGAGGCATACCTTCCAGCCCATTGACCATCCTGTCGCAGGGTCGCCGCGATAGTTGAGCGAGTTGCGTGCTGCGGCAAAGAGTTCCGGAGTTCTCCAAGGAGATATCTGGTTGCCTGGGAAAAGGCCGTAAAGATGTGACACATGCCTGTGGTGGTCATCCGGATTATCCCAGTCATACATCCATTCCTGGAGCTGCGCATGCTTTCCGATCTGCATCGGAGCCATCTTCGATTTCAGGACTTCAAGACTGTCGGCGAATTCCCCATCCTGGCCCAGGATGGAAGACGCTGTGATAAGGTTGGTGAAGAGTTCTGACACCATCTGGTTGTCCATGGTGGTTCCGGCACATACCGTGACATCGCCGGGATCGCGCATGAATGCGTTTTCCGGCGAGTTGGAAGGTGCGACAACCATCCAGCCATGCTCCGGCTCTTCGATCATGAAGTCGACAAAGAATTCGGCAGCTCCCTTCATCACCGGATAGACTTCGGCGAGGAAGGCATTGTCTCCGGTGTGAAGATAATGTTCCCAAAGATGGCGGCAGAACCATGCGCCGCCTGTCGGCCACATGCCCGACGCCGCGAAATCTACCGGACCGGTGATCCTCCAGATGTCGGTATTGTGATGGAGGACCCATCCGCGTGCTCCATACATTGTCTTCGCAGTCTCGGCGCCGGTCTGTGCGACTTCCTTTACCATGGTCATGAACGGTTCATGGAGTTCCGAAAGGTTCGTCACTTCAGCAGGCCAGTAGTTCATCTCGACATTGATGTTCGTTGTGTACTTGCTGTCCCATGCAGGGTTCAGGCCTTCAGCCCATATGCCCTGAAGGTTGGCAGGCTGTCCGCCGGGCTGCGAGCTGCAGATAAGGAGATAGCGTCCGAACTGGAAATACAGCTCCACCAGCTGCGGATCGTCCCCGCCTGCAAACTCCCTTACCCTGACATCTGTCGTCGCAGATGCAGCAGCGGTCGTTCCGAGATCGAGATCTACGCGATAGAAATACTTCTGATACTCTTTTACATGAGCCTTTCTCATAGCCGCATATGTCTTTGCAGACGCAGCATCCAGGATTTCTTTTGCTTCCTTCTCCGGATCAGCATCAAGGGTCTTGTAATCGGTGAAGTTCGTACCTGTAGAAATCAGCACATACGCCTCGTCGGCACCTTCAAGCGAAAGACTTTCTGACGATTCAGAGAGCGAGCCTCCTTTATGGATGACCCTTGCGCGGGTGACGAAGTTCACCTTGCCTGCAAGGCCTTCATGGTCCCCTGCACGTCCCCTCAGCACGACATCACCGTCTTCAACTGTAACGGAATGGAGCTTGTGCGGAGATGTGAAAGAAGCGTTGAAGGAAATCTTTCCCTTCTCTGAAGCGGAGAGCTTCACAGCCACGACATCATCTGCAAATGCGGTCATCACTTCCCTTTCATACACAGTTCCGCCGGCCGTATATCTTATGGAAGCGGTCGCATCAGATATGTCGAGGTCGCGATAATAATCCGAATACTCCTCATGACCAGGGAATTCCATGATGAAATCACCCACAGCCTGATATGGCATTCCGTGATTGACCCTGTAGAAGATCTTCTGATCCACCATGTCCTGGGCCGCCCTGTACTTGCCGTCGAAGATCAGTTCGCGGATCCGATCCAATGCGCCTTCTTCAATATTCTGGTTGGCGTTGCTGTTAGGCTGGCCGGCCCAGACAGTCTCTTCATTAAGCTGGAGCTTTTCCATAGAAGGGTCTCCGAAAACCATGGCTCCCAGTCTGCCGTTGCCTACAGGCAGAGCCTCGACCCAACGTTCAGCCGGTTCGTCATACCAGAGTTTCAGGTCATCATACGAAGCGTTTTCATTGCAGCATGAGCATGCAAGCGCCAGGATCACAAATGAATTCAGAAGCTTTTTCATAATCTTGTATGTTAGAATTACAAATGTAATAAAATTTATCTTGTCCTGAAAGTCTCTGAAGCCGGTTCCAGCCCTTCAGAAACAGCCTTGAGCACCGTCTTGCCAGGTTTGTCAGCCTGAAGCACGACAAGACACTTGCCGTAGAAGGCCTTTCTCTTGCTGTCCTTGAAGCGCTCCATCGACACCGGACTGCCGTTATCTACTCCGGCGATGAAAGCCGACTCGCCTTCAAGTTCAAACTCTACAAGATTCTCAGCCCATGGGCATAGATTGCCTTCAGCATCATGAATCTCTACCGAAACAAAGGCAAGAGCGTCGTCCTGCGCCGATTCTCCATATACATCAGCCTTCAGGATGATCTTTGCCGGCTCCCCTGCCGTGCGGATCTCCCTGCGGCCCACTTCCCTGCCGTTCTTTCTGGCTACGACCTCAACAGCACCCGGGCGATAGACCACCCTCCATGAAGCATGAAGCACATCATCAGTCTTCGAGCGCACACCCTGCGACTGGCCGTTGACGAAGAGTTCGACTTCGTCAGCATTGTTATAATAGCACCACATGTCGACTTCCTGACCGTCTTCCCAGTTCCAATGCGGGAAAAGATGGAGGACATCCTTTTCAGTCCACTCGGACTGATACAGGTAATACACATCCTTAGGGAAGCCGGCAAGGTCTACGATGCCGAAATACGAGCTGCGGGCAGGCCATCCGTATGGAGTCGGTTCTCCTATGTAGTCGAATCCTGTCCATATGAACTGTCCGCTGACGAAATCATTGTCTCGTATGAGCTTGAGGGTCTCCTCGTGGGTGCTTCCCCATGGAACATGGCAGTTCTCATATGACGAGCATGAGAAGGAGTCATCATGGAACGGTATGTCCCAGCGCTCGGGCCATATGAACATCTGATCGCTAGGCATACGGTAGTAGCCACGGGTCATAAGCGCCGAATTGCTCTCCGTGATGATGAAAGGCATCCCGGGGAAATTCTTCGGCACGTCAGCCACATTCGCGTTATGGTAGTTGAAGCCGATTATGTCAAGGGCCCCGCTGCGGAACAGATGGTTGCCGGGAGCAGGTTCGTTGCATCCTGCAGTAATCGGTCTGGTCGGATCGAGTTCACGGACCATGTCAGCAAGCTTCTTTGTAAGAAGAGAATTCACGCTCATCTCCTCACCTTCCGCCGACAGCATGTCGGAAGAATGGCCGAAATTGAGGATAAGGTTGGCCTCTGCAAGGCTCAATGTGTCTGCATCGGCGTGTGACCACTGTTCAAGCACCTCGTTTCCGATGCTCCACATCAGGATTGAAGGATGGTTACGGTCGCGGATGATGAAATCGGTCAGGTCACGTTCATGCCATTCGTTGAAATATCTTGAATAGTCATGGGCGGTCTTCTTCTTGCGCCACATGTCGAAGGCTTCGTCCTGGACGATGAATCCCATCTCGTCGCAAAGGTCAAGGAGCTGAGGAGCAGGAGGGTTGTGAGATGTACGGATAGCGTTGCATCCCATATCCCTGAGGATTTCAAGCTGCCGTCTGGCGGCATTTATGTTGAATGCCGCGCCAAGGCAGCCGAAGTCATGGTGGAGACAAACTCCGTTGATCTTCATAGACCTGCCGTTGAGAGAAAAGCCTTCATCGGGTCTGAACTGATAGCATCTGATTCCGCACCTCGTCTCATATCGGTCCAGAAGTCTGCCTTCCAGACTCTCTATTTCGGTAACCACAGTATAAAGATACGGATTGTCGACACTCCAATGGTGAGGGTCCAACAATTCTATTTCCTGTTCAAGACCGGATGACTCCTCCACGCTTACAGTATCTTCAACACTGGTCACTTCCTTTCCAGAAGCATCAATAACACTCTGTCTCAAGAGGATACGTTCAGACATATCGCCTTCCGTCAGAATATCGGTCTGCACAAAGATGTAAGCGACATCATGAGTACCTGTACATGGGATCACATAGACACCGTTCGGAGCGACACGTACACTTCCGGTCTTTGTCATCCAGACATTCCTGTAGATTCCGCATCCGGAATACCAGCGGGAATTCGGCTGCTCGGCATTGTCTACACGGACAGCGATCACATTCTCGGCATCCCATTTCAGAAGCGGTGTGATGTCATATCCGAAAGAGATGTATCCGTAAGGCCTTACGCCAAGGCTTTCGCCGTTGACAAAGACCTCTGCATTCATATATACACCGTCGAAGTCGATTCTCCAAAGCCTGTCGGAATCAGCAGAGGAAGGAATAAAGGTCTTCCTGTACCATCCGATTCCTCCCGGCAGGGCACCGCCGCCGGTTCCGGACGGATTATCGATGCTGAAGTCCCCTTCCACAGCCCAGTCGTGCGGAAGATCAAGCTTACGCCATCCGCTGTCGTCAAAATCAGGACAAGAAGCTTCCGGCACATCTCCAAGATGGAAAGTCCATCCGTCATTGAAATCCACCTTCTCCCTCGGTGAAGTCACGCTACCACATCCGCACAGCATCACGACAGCTGTCAACGCCATCATTAAGATATGATGAAACTTATACATAGCACTTATTACATTAATATATATACATTTCCGGGGTAACTGTTGTACGGAATTGGCATTCTGCCGGCCAATAGAGTACTCAGTTACCCCGGAATGATTAGAGGACAACCGCTACAGAATGTCCATCGTATTTAACGGCCTGAGGCTTGCCCTTTCCGTTCTTTGAAACAGGAATGACATTGAATACGCGCTCCTTGAGCATGCCAGGGAACTCGCCCTTGCGCTCACCGATAGTCAGAGTCTTCGATGCCTCGTCATATGTCATGCCGATCATGGCGCAGAGACCCTTCTCGTAATTGTAGTTCACGTTTTCATCCTCATAGAGAGTGAATGAAGCGTCAGCGCCCTGATATACATAAAGGTCGATCACGTCAGCAGGCTTCTCGTCTGACCACTGGATCTGAGGACCGAAAGGTACGATAGATCCTGCGCGCACAAACAGAGGCATCCTGTCGTATGGAGCAGCCACGGTCTTTGCCACGCCGCCTTCGCAGAACTTGTTGTTGTAGAAGTCGTACCATCCCTCGCATGCAGGGAAGTAAACCTCACGCGAACGTGCACCATACTCATATACCGGAGCCACCATGAACGAAGGACCGAACATGTATGCATCGCTGATATCGGTTACATTGGCATCAGCCATGAAGTCCATCACAAGCGGACGCATGATAGTATAGTCCTCGAACCATGTCATTCC
>JAFTYS010000151.1 GCA_017461285.1 Bacteroidales bacterium
CACCAACCGTGACCTCCGTTTCCAGAGAGATCCTAAGATGCCTGTGTCAGAGATCATGACCAAGGAGAATCTCGTTACGGCAAAGAAGGGCATAAGCCTTCCTGATGCAACCGACATTCTCCGTCAGCACAAGATCGAGAAGCTCCCTGTAGTTGACGCGGACGGCAAGCTCGTAGGCCTGATCACCTACAAGGACCTCATGAAGATCAAGGACAATCCTATCGCATCAAAGGACAGCAAGGGACGCCTTCTTGTCGCTGCAGCCGTAGGTGTGAAGTCAGATACCATCGAGCGCATCGAGATGCTCGTGAGCGCAGGTGCTGATGCAGTGGTGGTTGACACCGCTCACGGACATTCGCAGGGCGTTCTCAATGTGATCAAGAGCGCATGCGAGGCTCTTCCTGATGTACAGATAGTTGCGGGTAATGTGGCTACCGCAGAGGGAGCAAAGGCCCTTGCAGATGCAGGCGTAAGCGCCGTGAAGGTCGGTATCGGACCTGGATCCATCTGTACGACCCGTGTCATCGCAGGTGTCGGAATGCCTCAGCTTTCTGCTGTCATGATGGCTTCCGAGGCTCTCAAGGGTACAGGTGTTCCGGTGATCGCAGACGGCGGTATCCGTTACTCGGGTGACGTCGTGAAGGCTCTCGCCGCAGGTGCAAGCACGATCATGGCAGGTTCGCTCTTCGCCGGAGTCGAGGAGTCGCCGGGAGAGACCATCATCCTCAACGGACGTAAGTATAAGTCATACCGTGGCATGGGTTCGCTCGAGGCCATGCAGCAGGGTTCGAAGGACCGCTACTTCCAGGATATGGAAGAGGACATCAAGAAGCTCGTTCCTGAGGGAATCGTGGCTCAGGTGCCTTACAAGGGAACTCTCAACGAAGTCGTATATCAGCTCGTGGGCGGTCTCCGCGCAGGTATGGGATATGTCGGAGCGGAAAACATCGAGAAGCTCCGCGACGCAAAGTTCGTCCGTATCACCAACGCAGGTTATCTCGAGGGTCATCCGCATGATGTAACCATCACCCGTGAGGCTCCGAACTATTCGAGATAATGAGAAGCAGACTCATAGCATTCATAATGATCGTCTTGCCGGCTTTGTCGTCGTGCAAGGCGATTTCATCCTTTTTTACCGGTGATGAAGTTGTTGCCGAGGTAAGCGGGGAGAAACTCTACCGCAGTGACCTTGAAAAGATTCTTCCGAAAGGACTCGCTCCGGAGGACAGCACCCGTCTTGCCATGCAGTATATTGCCACATGGGCGTCGGATCTTGTTTATATCAATATTGCGGAAGAACAGCTTTCCAAATCGGAAAAGGACGTGACCAAGGAACTTGAGGACTACAGGAAGTCCCTCCTGAAATATCGTTATGAGCAGCTTTATGTAAACGAAAGGCTTGACACAGCGGTTACGGAAGAGCAGATCCGGGAATATTATGATACCCATCAGGATAAGTTCGTCCTTCGTCGTCCTCTTGTCAAGGCCAAGTACCTGAGCATATTTTCCGATTCTCCGGCCAAGGAGCAGATCAGAAAAAGGATGTCCTCGTCTGACATAGATGTTCTTGTCGAGGCGGACAGCCTTGCATATTCTGCCGCTCATAAATATACAGGATGGAATGACGGATGGATAGATGTGTCCGTGCTGGCTCGTGAATATGGAATGGATTATGATTCCATGCTTGCCCTGAAGAAGGGAAACTGGATAGAATATGAGGGTGAGGACGGGCTTTCGCGCATTTCATATATTTCAGATATGGTGCAGGATGGAGAGCTTGCTCCGATCGAGTACGAATCGCAAAACATCAAGGATATGATCATCAGCACGCGGAAGCAGACACTTATTCTGACTTTGGAACAGGATTTGCTGAAGGACGCGCGCGATAATGGAAATTTTGTAATCTATTAGGAAATGAGATATTACCATGCTCTCAAAGGTGTGGCTGCATTAGCCTTTGCCGTCATTTCGACGGCTGTTTCAGCCCAGAGATATTCAAACGGACTTATAGACAAGACTGTTGCCGTCGTCGGCAATGAAGTGATCATGCTCTCGCAGCTTGAGGAAGAAGTGCAGATGATGCGGGCATACGGCATGATGTCGGACAAGAACGGTCGTTGCGAGCTTCTTGAGTCGATGATGTCGTCTAAGCTCTTCCTGATGCAGGCTCGTCTGGATTCTCTCGAAGTGAACAGCGACAATGTGGAAAACATGCTTTCACAGCAGGTTGACAGGATCCGTCAGCAGCTTGGAGGAGACAAGCAGGTTGAGGAGTATTTCGGAAAGCCACTGTATAAGCTTCGTCAGGAATGGAGAGAGACATTCAGGGATCAGAGCCTTACCCAGCAGATGCAGGGACAGATTGCCGAGAAGGTGCCTGCCCTGACACCGCATGACGTGCGTAAATATATCGAAAGGACTGATCCTGAGGATCTTCCGGTGGTTCCTGTCAAATATCAGCTGAGTCAGATATGTGTCTATCCGGACAGGGAGGCTGCCGGTCTGGCCGTGAAGGAAAGGCTGCTGAATCTCAGGGAACGTATCATCAACGGAGAGAGATTCTCTACCCTTGCCCGAATCTATTCGCAGGATCCGGGAAGTGCGATGAAGGGAGGTGAACTCGGAATGGCGCCTAAGTCTATCTTCTGGCCGGTGTTCTCCGATGCCGCCATGGCTCTCAAGCCGGGTGTCGTTTCCCAGATTGTAGAGACCCCGGACGGATTCCACATCATAGAAGTGCTGGACAAGGACGGCGACATGTTCAATGCGCGCCATATTCTCCTCAAGCCGGAATATACTTCGGAGGACAGGGAGAAGGGATTCAAGCTCCTTGACAGTCTAAGGACAGAGATCAATGCCGGGAATATAACTTTCGAGGTGGCTGCATGGGCATATTCGGAGGACCTTCCTACCAGGACCAACGGCGGACAGATGGCCGATCCCACCACCGGTTCGTCATATTTCGAGATAGACGAGCTCAAGCCTCAGGACTATGCGGCGATCCGTGACCTTGAACCGGGAGAGATTTCTACCCCTGTCGAATCTCTTGATAATGAGGGTGTTGAAGCAGGTCGTGACGGTAATCTCGTTTACAAGATAGTTAAGGTTGACAAGATAATCCCGTCTCATACGGCTTCATTCGAAAACGACTATACTCTCCTTCTTGACCAGGCCAAAGCCGAACTTTCCCAGAAGGCGATAGATGACTTCATCGATTCCAAGATAAGGTCAACCTACATCATCATCGATCCTCTTTTCGGTGATTGCGAGTTCAAGAACAACGCATGGCTTGAAAAGGTCAGAAAACCTGAATGATCCGGATGAAGCAGATCAGGAACACGTTAGCCGTTCTGTTTGCCATTCTGATGGCGATGCCGCTGATGGCGCAGCAGAAGAAAGAGCAGTCGGACAGTCTTGTCAGGCTGCTTAAGTCGCAGTCTGTGCAGATGGTTGATGTGGAGGGCGGACGCTATAGGAAAGTGGTAGGTCCGGCCAGATTCCTGCATAACGATACCTATCTTCTTTGCGATACCGCTTATTGGAACGTGGAGACCAATATAATCGATGCTTGGGGCAATGTCAGCATTCTTCAGGATGAGACTGTCCTTACGAGTGACAAGCTCATCTATCTCGTGGAACAGGACCTGGCTCAGTTCCGGGGATCTGTGGTGCAGCTGACTGACAAGGACCATAACACTCTAAGGACCAGACATCTGGATTACAATACAAAGGATTCCGTCGCTGTGTTCATGAATGGAGGTGCTATGAGGGACAAGGACGGACAGATAATCGAAAGCCGGAACGGCACATATGACTCCAAGATAAGCACATTCACCTTTGACAATGATGTGAACATGTTCACGGATTCCATATTTGTCAGGACGCGCAGTCTCGTATATGAATCCGACTACAGTCTTGCAACCTTCGGCAAAGGGACCAATGCGTGGAAGGATGACAACATGCTGTCCTCCGAAAGCGGATGGTACGACAGTGAAGAGGAACTTTTCCTTTTCACGGACAATGTACATGTCATGTCAGCCGATCAGGAAGGGTGGTGCGACAGTCTGTATTTCAACCGCATGACGACCGGTGTGGAGCTTCTTGGCAATGCTCAGGTTTCTGACACTACCCGCAATGTGTTTGCTCTTGCCGGCAGGATAGAATATGTCGATTCGGTCTCCAAGGTGACTCTGACACGCAAGCCGGCCGTCATCACTCAGACCGAGACTCAGGAAGGAGGTGTCGATACCGTATATCTCGGAGCGGACAAGCTGGTTTATTACACTATCAAGATGTGTGATATCGCTCCGTATGTGGTAGAAGATGCAAAGAAACGTCTGGAGACTCTCGATGTGGATCCGGTCGGAACTTTCAGGAAGAAGGCTGCGGAAGAGGCCGCCAAGGCTGCAGAGGAAGCTGCAAAGAATGATCCGAATTATCGCCCTAAGCAACCGCCTAAGGCTTCGGCGGCTCCTTATCTGGGGCCGGTCCGGTCTGCAGCCGATTCTCTCATGGTCAGGAAGCAGGGCCTGGACAGTCTAAGGACCGTTCTTGCCGATTCGATGGCTGTCAGGAAATCTGCCATGCCGGATACTCTCGCTGCTGCTCCTTTCGGTCGCAATATGAAGTTATCGCCGGCTGCTGCCGCACCAGTCGATTCGCTTGTGGCATCGTTGGATTCGCTTTCAGTACCGCTTGATTCACTTGCACTTTCCGACAGCACGGCATTGGCAGACACCACTGCCCTGATCGACAGCACGTCTCTCGTGCCGCCTGATACCACCAAGATAGGCTTTCTTGAAGCTCTCGGAGCGGTGAAGATATACAGGAAAGACATGCAGGTGGTGTGTGATTCCTTGCTTTACAGCGATCTGGATTCTCTTGCAAGGCTTTTCGACGATCCTATCATATATCAGGACATCGTACGTCAGTACAGGGCGGACAGCATATATGTGGTTGTCGATGGAGGCGCTCTCGAGAAGGCGAGTCTCATGGCCAATGCCTTCATAACCATTCAGGAGGACACTTCCCACTATGACCAGATAAAGGGCACGGAGATGATGGCCTATTTCGATGAAAAGGGAGGCCTCAAGAGATTTGATGTGCTCGGAGGTGCATCTGCCTTGTTCTTCCTCGAAGAGAACGGCTCTCTGGCGACTGTGAACAAGACGGATTCCAAGATGCTTTCCGCTACTTTCAAGAACGGAGAGATACAGAGGATATATTACTTTGAATCTCCTAAGAATGACGGTTATCCGATAGTTCAGCTCAGCAAGGATGAGAGAGAACTGAAGGGTTTCAGATGGGATCCTGACAGAAGGCCTGCCGACAGGACTGCGGTGACTCCGTTGTCTCTGCGTCCGAGTCAGAGGGAAAGCTACTCAGCCCGTCCTCGTGCGGAGTTCAAGCAGACTGATATTTATTTCCCGGGTTATATTTCGGATATATATCGTCAGATTGAGGTTCGTGACTCACTGCGGGTTGTGCGCGAAAGAGAGCGTGCCATAGCTGAGCGTGAAGCGGCGGCCCGTGCCCGACTTGACAGTCTCGCTCTTGCCGATTCCCTTGCAAACGTGGCTTCCCTTGCCAAGGCTGATTCTCTTGCGAGGGCTGACTCTCTTGCAGCTGCATCCAAGGCACTTGCGGATTCGCTTGCATTGGCCGATTCGCTCAAGATCGCCGACTCGCTTGCCGTACCGAAGATTCTGACTCCGGAAGAAATACGTGCCGCTGAAAAGGCTGCCGCGAAAGAGGCTAAGGCAAAGCAGAAAGCTGAGGCTAAGGCCGCTAAGGAAGCGAAGAAAAAGGCGAAGCAGGAAGCTCTCGAAGCCAAATGGGCGGAAGCTGACAAGCGGGATGCGGACAAGGCTGCTGCCAAGGCCGCGAAGAAACTTGCCAAGGAGCGCGAGAAGAAACGCAAGGCTCTCGCCGATCAGGCCCGTCAGGAACAGAAGGACGCAGAAATCCTCGAACGTTATCGTCAGAAATACGAAAAGCGCAAGGCCCGCGAAATCAGCAAGGCTTCAAGGAAACAATCTTAAAGCATATGATCATGCAGACATTGAAGAATGATATGCTGACTGTCGTGGTCAGCAGGCATGGAGCAGAGCTCTCAAGTATCAGAAAAGGTGAAACCGAATATCTCTGGCAGGCAGATCCGAAGTTCTGGGCCCGTCATTCTCCTGTTCTTTTCCCGATTGTCGGTAGTGTGTGGGAAGGACATTATAGGGTGGCAGACAAGGATTTCGCTCTCGGTCAGCACGGCTTTGCACGTGATATGGACTTTACGCTTGTGGAGCAGAATGATGACATGCTCCGTTACCGGCTTGAATCCTGTGTAGAGACATTGGCAAAGTATCCGTGGCCATTCCGCCTCGAGATAGCTTACAGACTGCATGGCAACAAGATAGATGTCATCTGGGAGGTTTCCAACCCGGGATCTGAGGATATGTATTTCCAGATAGGAGCACATCCTGCATTCAATTATCCTGATTATGATCCTGCTGCGGATGCTCGCGGATATTTCTCTTTCGACAGGAAAGAGGGACTGGAGTGCATCAGGATAAAGGAAAAGGGTTGCGTGGATGCCGTCACGAAATATCCGCTTGAACTTGATCCGGACGGCAGATATCCTCTCACAAGCTCTACTTTTGATGTAATAGATACCCTTATGCTTCAGGACAGCCAGTTGAGAAGGGTTACTCTTCACCGCACTGACGGTACTCCTTGGCTGAGTCTCGACTTTACGGCTCCTGTGGTAGGACTCTGGTCACCGCCGACAAAGAATGCTCCGTTCATCTGCATAGAACCGTGGTACGGACGATGCGACAGGGCCGGATATGAGGGCGATTACCGCGAGAAGGACTGGATCAACCGTCTCGCCCCCGGCGAAACTTTCAGCAGCGTTTATACGATAGAAATACATTAGAAGACTTTCGAGCATAGTTTTTGAGTTGCCTGCGTTTCGGTTAGTTATAATTAAAACGCAGGTTTATTATGAAACGTCTGATTCAAATCGCACTGGCGGCCATGCTGCTTCCAGTGCTCTCGTCGGCTCAGGAGCCGTATGACAATTCAACCATCTCAAGATTCGACCTGTCCCGGTATCTCGGCACATGGTATGAACTGGCCCGTTTCGACCACAGTTTCGAAAGAGGAATGGATAATGTCACTGCAGAATATTATCTTCGTGATGACGGCAAGGTAGATGTCATCAATTCAGGTTGGAAGGAAGGACGGTTCAAGGTTGCCGACGGAAAGGCCAAGCAACCTGATCCTCTTGCTGATCCGGCCCATCTGAAGGTTTCCTTCTTCCTTTTCTTTTACAGTGACTACAATATCATGATGCTTGATGACAATTATCAGGTCGCCCTTGTCGGCAGCAAAAGCCCTGATTATCTGTGGATATTGTCACGGAAGCCTGTGCAGCCGGATGCTGTCCTGAGCATCCTGGTCGAGGAGGCTGAAAGTCGGGGATATGACACTTCCAAGCTTATATGGGTCGATCAGACGATGAATGAAATAGTATTCGATTGAGAAACGGCAGGCACTACCTATTTGAGGGTAGTGCCTGTATGATTTATCATAAAATATCGTGAAAATTACCCTGCTTCTTCTTTGTTCCGTATCGCTGAATCATGAATTTTGATATATTTGCGCTTCGCGCAAAACAATAAGAAATGAAGTTGTCGGAACTTAAGACAGGAGAACGTGGAGTGATCGTGAGAGTATCCGGTCACGGCAGTTTCCGCAAGAGAATAATTGAGATGGGCTTTGTAAAGGGCAATAAGGTGAAGGTGATCCTTAATGCCCCTTTGAGGGATCCTATCGAATATGAAATAATAGGTTATAAGATTTCGCTGCGTCGCGAAGAGGCTGCGAAGATCGAGGTCATCAGCGAGGCAGAGGCAAAGGAGCAGATGAGCAGGGATGTGGCTCCCGAGGCTCTGCGTGCTCTTGAAGCCGATGGTGACTGGCTGGAAAAGGAAATGGATACCCTTGCGGAGGAGCGTCGCAAGCAGATCAGGGTTGCTCTCGTAGGTAATCCGAACTGCGGAAAGACCTCGCTTTTCAACATAGCTTCCGGCGGCCATGAGCATGTCGGCAATTACAGTGGCGTGACGGTGGATGCAAAGGAAGGCACATTCGAATACGGTGGTTACAGATTCCTTCTGGTCGATCTGCCGGGTACATATTCGTTGTCGGCATATAGCCCTGAAGAACTGTATGTCCGTCGCAACCTTGTGGAGGAGATGCCGGACGTCGTGGTGAATGTGGTTGACGCATCCAATCTTCAGCGCAATCTCTACCTTACCACCCAGCTCATCGATATGAACCTCCGCACCGTCATGGCCCTGAACATGTATGACGAGCTTCAGGAAAAGGGTGACAGATTGGACATCAGGCAGTTGGGCTATCTTCTCGGAATGCCTGTTGTCCCGACCGTCAGCCGTACGGGCGAGGGCATAGACCGGCTTTTTGACACAGTGATACAGATCTATGAGAAGAGCGATCCGCACCTGTCCCGTCATATCCACATCAATCATGGAGCCGAACTTGAGCACAGCATCGACAGGATCAAGCTGCTGATCCGGAAGAATACGGACATCAGATATAAATACTCCACACGTTATCTTGCGATCAAATATCTGGAAAATGACAAGGAGATAGAATCGGTGGTGGAAACGCTTCCTGACCGTGATGAGATCATCGCGGCACGCTTCGAGGAGAACAGGAGGATCAACGGTATTCTCGGTTCGGGAATCGAGTCTGCCATAGTCGATGCCAAATATGCCTTCGTGCAGGGAGCTCTGGCCGAGACATACATGCCATATCAGGGAAAGAAGAAACGCAGTTCTCTGACCGACAAGATCGATGCGGTCGTGACGAACAAGTGGGCGGCATTCCCTATATTCTTCCTCATGCTCTACCTCGTCTTTGACGCTACCTTTGTCATAGGTGAATATCCTATGCGGTGGATAGAATGGGTGGTCGGGCATTTCGGGGCATTCATCGCCTCGGTCATGCCGGACGGATGGCTGAAGGATCTTGTCGTAGATGGAATCATTGGCGGTGTGGGAAGTGTCCTTGTATTCCTGCCCAACATTCTGATACTATATCTGTTCATATCCCTTCTGGAAGATTCCGGATATATGGCCCGTGCCGCATTCATCATGGACAGGCTCATGCATAAGATAGGCCTTCACGGAAAATCCTTCATCCCCATGATCATGGGATTCGGCTGCAACGTGCCGGCCATAATGGCCACAAGGACCATCGAGAGCCGCAAGAGCCGTCTAATCACCATGCTCATCATCCCGCTGATGTCATGTGCGGGGCGACTTCCGGTGTTTGTCCTCATAGCAGGGGCATTCTTCCCGAAAGGAGCCGGTCTGGTGCTTGTGGGACTCTATGCCCTCGGAATCATCTTTGCCATCATTGCTGCAAGGATCATGAGCCGTTTCTTCAAGGATGACGATCTTCCTTTCGTGATGGAGCTTCCTCCATACCGCATCCCGACCGGAAAATCCGTGTTCAGACACACATGGGAGAAGGGACGTCAGTATCTTCAGAAGATGAGCGGCATCATCCTGATCTGTTCGATCGCGATCTGGTTCCTCGGATATTTCCCTGACCATAATGCATATGATTCAGTGCAGGAACAGCAGGAAAATTCATTCATCGGCTATATCGGCAAGACCATGGAACCGGTGCTCGAGCCTCTCGGATTTGACTGGAGGATGGGTGTCGGCATTGTGGCCGGTGTGGGTGCCAAGGAACTGGTAGTCAGTACTCTCGGTGTGATGTATGCTGTCGAGGAACCGGTGTCTGCCGGTGATGGTTTTGCCGGAGGAGCTGCCGACGGAGGAACTGCTGTGAGCGGTGATGCCGGAACGGATATCGCCGATGAGACCGTAGTGCCCGTTCCTGATGCGACGGACAGTTCCGGCGCCGATACACGTCTGCAGCGTGCGTTGGTAAAGACCGTTACCCCTGCGGCGGCCCTTGCCTATATGGTGTTCATCCTGCTCTACTTCCCGTGCATAGCTACCTTCGTAGCCATAAAGAACGAAAGCGGCGGCTGGAAATGGGCCATCATCACCGCGGTCTATACCATCCTTCTCGCCTGGGTAGCCGCCTTCATCACCTTCCGTCTCGCTTCGCTCTTCCTTTAGTGACGCTGGCAGCTAAATGTCTGTCACTCAGTCTTTTATGATAATTCGCTGCTGCCTTCTGCCGGCAGCGAATTTAGTGTAAGTTGTTGATGGTTAGGGATTTGGCTGCCAGTGGGTCCGCAATATACCAACATATAGGGATTGCGGGAAAGGGAAATACGCGGTATCTTTGCACCTGAAGATTAGAAATAAGCCATTATAGTTATAGAAATAGCAAATCCTTTTAATTGTTGTATTCAGAAGAGGTCTTCCGCGATGGAACACCTCTTTTTCGTTGGACGAAGCAAGCAGAATGACAATTAGTTAAAATAATCATTATCTTTGAGGGCTGACTTCAGCCGGATTAAGAGCAGAAGGCGGCTTGAACAGACAAATATCATGAAAAATGAGTACAGATAACGAAAGAATAGTATTCTCCGGGACGATGAAGCTGGCGGACCTGATAGGAGCCAACTATCAGCTTCTGAATGTTCTGTCACGTATGGGCATTGGCCTCGGTTTCGGTGAACTTACCATCAATGAAGTGTGTGAAAGTCAGGGGATAGACAAAGATTCCTTCCTGCTGATATGTGATGTCTATACCTATGACGATTTCGTACCGTCAAAGGAAATTCTTGCTACGGCAGACCCTTCGACCCTCGTGGATTATCTTCATAATTCCCACGCCTTCTATCTTGACAAGGAATTCGCCTCATTGGAAAGAAATCTGAAAGCGATGGTGGAGCCGTGTGATTCCACGCAGAAGAAGATTGTGGAGAAATTCTTCAAAGGATACAAGAAGCAGGTAGAGAACCACTTCGCATACGAAGAGGATGTGGTATTCCCGTATGTACGTGCTCTTGTAAGAGGAGAGGTGCAGGAGAGTTATGCCATCGAGCAGTTCGAGGAAAACCATAGCAATATCGATGAGACTCTCAATGATCTCAAGAACATTGTGATGAAGTATCTTCCGGAGACCTGTGATACGGTTCTTCGCAATGAGGTCCTTTACAAGCTGTTCAGTCTTGAGGCCGATCTTGCCAAGCACACTATTATAGAGGATACCGTGCTGATCCCGATTGTAAATAAAATGGAGGAACGATGAAGTCTGCTTTAAAGAAAGTCTTGCTCATCATGCCTTCCAAGATAGTTGCGAGAGGCATTGAGTCCGTGCTTGGCGAGCTCGGCGAGTTCCGTGTGGAAGGTATTCTGACCGATCTGTCCCGCACCAGTGAGTCTCATCTGAAGAATATGGACGTGGATGTCATCATCATCGACCCATGTGTATTTGATTATGTTTCGCGCGGAAGCGGCCGCAGCAGAATCGCTGAATATTCCGATGCAGCAGTGGTGGCACTCCAGACCATTCCGATGAATGCCGAGGACTTCAAGCCCTATGACGGGACGGTAAACATTTTCGATGACCCTGTCACTGTTGTCAGAAAGCTGCGTGAGGCATGCTCGTCCCATCATGAGAATCCTGATGCCGAGAGTCATGACCTGTCTGCAAGAGAGAAGGAAATCCTGGTCTGTGTAGCCAAGGGTATGCTCAACAAGGAAATTGCGGATGTATGCAATCTGTCGATCCACACGGTCATCACCCACAGAAAGAACATAACACGAAAGACAGGCATCAAGACCGTGGCCGGCCTCACTGTGTATGCCCTTCTTCACAATCTTATCGATTCCAATTCGATCGAGCTGGAGTGATCAGGAATATTTCCGCGGAAGTCTGAACAGGATCGCCCCGATGGCAAAGAGTCCCATCACGAAAGGGTAGTAAAGATACCCGATGATGGAAATCGACGGAACGCCCGCAAGCCCTGCGGCCATGAGCATCTGTGCGCCGTAAGGGATGAATCCCTGGATCAGACATGAGAATGTATCAAGCAGACTGGCTGTCTTTCGAGGGTCCAGCCCGAATCTTTCAGTGATGTCCCGTGCTATCGTGCCACTCGTGATGATGGCTATGGTGTTGTTGGCGGTACATAGATTGGCCAATGAAACAAGTCCCGCTATGCTGAATTCGGCCCCGCGCCTGCCGCTTACCCTGCGTGTCATTCCGTTCACGATGAAGTCGAGTCCGCCGTTCACCTTTATCAGTTCCAGCATACCTCCGGCAAGCATTGTGACGATGATCAGATCGCCCATACCGCTGATGCCGCTTCCTATGCTTTCAAGCCAGCCGCTCCAGCCGAGACTTCCCGTTGAAAATCCTATCAAGGCATTTACGGCAAGTCCGATTGTAAGCACAGCAGTCACATCCATCCCCGAAATGGCCAGGGCTATGACCAATATATAAGGAATGAGCAGAATCCATTGTATATGACCTGTCTCCGGAGTGACGTTGACCGAAGATCCGAGCACTACATAAAGAGCGGTCACGATTATTGCTGCCGGCCCGACAATCCTTACGTTGACCTTGAACTTGTCCGCCATCGAACAGCCCTGGGTGCGGGTCGCGGCGATGGTCGTGTCTGAAATGAAAGAAAGATTGTCACCGAAGAATGCGCCTCCCACTATGATGGCCGTGATGAAGGAAGGACTGGATAATGAGCCTGAAAAGCCGCCGGAGGCCAGCTCTTCAGCAATTCCTGCAGCGACAGGAACGAGTGCGACGATGGTTCCGACGCTTGTTCCTATGGACATCGATATGAAGCATGAAGCAAGGAAAAGTCCTGCATATATGAGGTTGCCGGGAAGAATGCGGAGGGCGAGGTTTACCGTGGCATCGATGGCTCCGATGGCTTCGGCTGTGGATGCGAAGGCCCCTGCAAGAACGAATATCCAGATCATCAGGAGGACGTTCTTGTTGCCTGCACCTTCGGAAAATATCGCGATCCGCTGCTCGATGCTCCTGCCTCTGCAGATGGCTATTGCATAGACAGAAGCTAAGAGGAAGGCTGCTGAGATCGGTATCTTGTAGAAATCATGCGCTATTATCGAAGAAATCAGATATACGCATAGAAACACGATGAGCGGACTGAGGGCCAGCCATCCGTTGAGGGGTCTGGCATCATATTCCGCCTTTTTTCTCAGAAGGCCGGCGGACCATTCCTTCATATATTTATCAGGAATTATTCCCATGTCTGTTTAAGTTTCGCGAAGATGCTATTTGTCAAGTCGGGCGCAAAGTTACATAATTTCGCCTATCTTTGCAGACAATAATCATGAAGAAGCAGAAGAATATCATAGAAGCGCCTTTGGGAGAAACAAAAGTTCTTCTCCACACCTGCTGCGCACCGTGCTCGAGCGCAATCATCGAGGCCATGATGAAGAACGGGATCACTCCCGTTATTTATTATTGCAATCCCAACATCTATCCTGTGGAAGAGTATGAGATAAGAAAGAACGAGTGTAAGCGATATGCAGAGGCCCTCGGCCTTGAAATCGTTGATGCCGACTATGACCATGACAACTGGCTCCTTCAGATGAAGGGACTTGAAGATGAGCCGGAGAGGGGAGGGAGATGCCTCAAATGTTTCAAGTTCAGGCTTCTTCGCACGGCTGAGTATGCGCGTGACCATGGTATCAAGGTTATCACCACCACTCTCGCTTCTTCCCGCTGGAAATCCCTCGACCAGATCAATGAAGCCGGCTTCTGGGCCTGTGATCAGGTCACCAACCGCTACTTATCCACCGAAACCTCCGTTTCCGTGGATAACCCTCACAATTCCCGCCACTTATCCACCGAAACCCCTGTTTCCGTGGACAAAACGAACGACGGACCTGTCTGGTGGCCATATAATTGGAAAAAAGGCGGCCTTCAGGAACGTCGCCTTCAGATTATCAAGGAATATGATTTCTACAACCAGCAGTACTGCGGCTGCGAATTCAGCATGCGCAACAAGTAATCCGGCTTTTCAGATGCTTATCTGGTCCTGATTGTAATTCCGGATTTCTTTACTCCCTTTCCGGATACTTCCACGATGATGTCACCTGCCTCCGTGCAGCTTTGAACCAGAACGGTCAGCTGTCCGCTGAAAAGGTGCATCTGAGGCTGCTGGAACGGTTCAAGACATGTAGGATCGCCGTTGGCGATGGCCTTGAAAGAGCCTGCACCGCTGACTTTCACCTTCACGAGCCTGTTGTCGCATGGAACAGGATTGCCGTCCTTGTCGATGAGACTTACATTCACATAGCATAAATCCTCTCCGTCAGCTGAAAGTTCCGTGCGGTCCGGAGTGAGCTTGATTGCGGCGGCCTTTCCTGCGGTGCGGACAATTTTCTCGGCAACGGCATTGCCTTCAGCGTCATATGCCACGACCCTTATCTCACCCGGCTGGTAGGTCACCTCGTCCCACATGAGGCGGTAGCGTTCCATCGCCGCACGTCCCAGACACGGTGTGTTGCCGTCCGAAGTTTTCTTTGTACGTATTCCCTGTGAAATACCGTTCACGAAAAGTTCGGCCGAAGGATAAGAGGTATAGACGAATACAGGTGTCACTTCGCCTTCGCGGCCTTCCCAGTTCCAGTGCGGCAGGACGTGCAGGGTCTCGTCATCTCTGTTCCATACGCTTCTGTAGAGGTAGTATCTGTCCTTTGGAATCGAGGCGAGGTCGATGATTCCGAAAACGGAAGAATGGTTCGGCCACGCATCCGTGTCATATGGCGAAGGTTCGCCGAGATAGTCGAATCCTGTCCATACGAACTGGCCGATGCACCAGTCGTAATCCTCGTCGGCAGCGAAGTCGTTGTCCGGAATATTGGACCAGAAACAGTACTCCGTGTCGTATGAAGAGGACTGATGGTCCTCGTTGAGGATGTCGTTGCCCAAGGTTACAGGGAAATGATAGACTCCTCGTGAACTTACGGTAGAAGCCGTCTCGCTTCCGAGGATTATTCTCTGAGGAAGAAGATTGTATGCAGGGATGTATCTGTCAACCTTGTAATTGAATCCGACCACGTCAAGCTGCGCTGCGAATCCGTTTTCCACAACTGCATTGTACTGGTCCATTCCGCAGGTCACAGGCCTTGTAGGGTCGAGCCTGTGGCAGATGTCCTGCAGCCATGCGGCCACTTCAAGACCACCCTCTGCCCATTGCGACGGCACTTCGTTGCCTATGCTCCACATCACGACGGAAGCGTTGTTGCGGAAATGCCGGAGCATGTTTATCATATCCTTTTCCGCCCATATCATTCCGTCTCCGCTGTCTTCGTTGAAGAAACGGTGATAGCCGTTCTCGCATTTGGCCGCGTCCCATTCGTCGAAATTCTCGACCATGAGCATGATTCCCATCTCGTCACAGAGTTCGACAAGTTCCTCAGCAGGCATGTTATGGGACGTGCGGACTGCATCGCATCCCATATCCTTGAGCATCGTAAGCTGGCGGCGCAGGGCTGCCTTGCTGACTGCTGCACCGAGGGGACCGAGATCGTGATGCAGGCAGACTCCGCGGAACTTGCGCATTTCTCCGTTGAGGAAGAAGCCTTTGTCCGGGCGTATCTCTATGGTCCTGATTCCGAAGCGGGTGCTGACCTTGTCCAAAGGCTCTGTTCCTGCCTTTATGCTGATGGCCGGTCTTGCCATATCCCAGTCTGTGTCTATGCTCCCTCCTGTATATATTTCAGTTTCAGCATGATATAATACAGGATTCTCCGGTGACCATAGCTGAGGGTCATCGACTGTGATGATCTGCTCCACCTCTCCATTGATGAGTCTGCGTGTGTCTGTCCTCTCGGCTACGGTCTTTCCTTCCGCGTCGATGATGCGGGTCTTGAGAGTCATCACCGAACCATCTTCCGCTCCCTCGACTGTGGTCCTGACGCTTACGCTTGCATAGTCCTTTCCTACATAAGGAGTGGTTATATATGTCCCCCAGACAGGTACATGCACTGCAGGCATTGTCAGATGACGTACCTTTCTATAGAGTCCGGCTCCCGGATACCAGCGGCTCGACTGCGGCCTGTTCTCAAGAAGTACGGCAATCTCGTTGGCACCGTCCTTCAGGCTGCCGGTGATATCCACGGAGAAAGAATTGTAGCCGTATGGCCAGAAGCAGACCTTCTCGCCGTTCACGAATACCTGCGCCTCGCTCATCGCTCCGTCGAAAAGGAGGATGTGGCGGCGTCCGTCCAGCGTGCCCTGAGCTATTTCAAGGTTTCTCCTGTATGCGCCTTTGCCCATATACGGAAGGCCTCCCGTCCGTCCGGTCTTTTCAGTCGCCGTCTTTTCTCCGTTCTGTACGACAGCTACCTTCTGAAGGTCATTGCCGCGGTCAAAAGGCCCGTAAATCGCCCAGTCGTGAGGGACAGTGACCTTTTCCCATCCTTCCGTCGCTTCGATGTCATGACCTCTTCGGAATTCCCATTCCTTAAGGAGGGTTTCGCTCCGTACGCTCTGCGCGGATGCTGAAATGGTGCAGCTTGCTGCCGCCAAAAGCAAGATTATTCTTTTCATATGGTTGTTTCTTTTCATTTACCAAACGGATCCAAGGCGGCAGTAGGCCGTCCGTCTGCGAATGCCCCAAGCGAATATGCATTCCATCCGAGTGCCGCATAGCTCGAAGGCTTCCACTTGCCGTCGGTCTGCGGTTCCCAGTAGAATACACCGTGGCAGTCCTTGATCTTTCGCGCTCCGTCAAGAATATACTGCATCGCCTCCTTTGCCATCTGAGGCTCGCTCACAGGCATGCCGGTCTCGCATATGATTACAGGCTTTCCGTATCTGTCGCTGAAAGATGCGATGTTCGTCAGGCAGGCTTCAGCGGTGCCGCGCCAGTCGCTCCATCCTCCGTTTTCCCACCAGGACGGGTACAGCGACATGCCTATGATGTCATATTTCAGATTCAATCCCTTCATCCGGCTCAGAAACCAGTCGAATTCATCTGTCTGATGACCGTTGCTTCTGTGCAGGATCACCTTCGCCTTCGGATAGATGCTCTTTACTGCATCGTATCCGGCATTGAAGAATTTAAGGAAGTTGAGCCGGTTCTCTTCTTTGTCGATATTACCTTCGGGATGCAGCATTCCGTTGTTGACCTCATTCCCGACCTGCACCCATTCCACGTCGATGCCGTTGTCCTTCAGCAACTGCAGCACCTGAGAAGTGTGGCCGGCAACAGCTTCGGCAAGTTCTTGTTCCGTGAGACCGGACCATGATGCAGGCTTGACCTGCTTCGATGGATCCGCCCATGAATCGCTGTAATGGAAGTCTATCATGATCCTCATTCCGAGTTTCTGTGCCCTTCCGGCCTTGACCAGCACGTCCTCCTTTCCGCACCAGCCTCCCTCAGGATCGACCCATACGCGCAGCCTGATGGAATTCATCCCGATTTCCTTCATCAGGGCCGTGCATTCGGTCTCTGCGCCATCTGCGTCGCGGAACTTCACTCCGTCATCTTCCATCTGTGTGACCCAGCTGATGTCCGCTCCTTTGGCGAATTCTCCCTTTTCGATTACGTTTTCATCTTTCCCGTTGTCGGGAACATGGCCGGTGGCTCCGTAAGGATTGTCTTCACAGGATGATGCTGACATTAAGATCAGGACAGCTGCGATATGCTTCAGATTCATATATGTTCTTTTAACTTGTTTTACAAACTTACTTATTTTTGCGCATATCGGAACAAAATCTTGACCTTTTTTGAAAAAATGACTTAATTTGTAAGAAACCGTTCAAGAAACAGTTTATGAATTTTATCATCAGAAATGACATGATGTGTTTTCCGAAAAGACACATGACATACTGATGAGAAAGCAGCAGTCTCAACAAATAATATTTATATGTCCGCTTCCGTTTATCGTAACATAATCGTCCTTTCGACCCTCATTTCCCTGGCATCCTGCAATATCATTCATCAGAGTCCCTTCGAAGATGACCTTCGGAGACTGGATGAAGCCTTGGACATGTCGGAAGAGTATCAGCATGCCAAGTCACAGAAGATCAGCACCATAGAGAATATGCTGAATTCGCGCGGCGTGGCCGACCTTCAGAAATACCATATCTACGGCCAGCTGTTCCAGGAGTATGCGGCATATCAGTTCGATAAGGCAAAGGAAATGCTGGAGCATCAGGAAGAAATTGCCAGGCGTCTCGGCAATATTTCCCTTGTGAATGATGCATTGCTTGACAAGGCTCTTCTCTACATCAATGCAGGTCTGTATCTCGAAACGGAGAACATATTCGGGCAGATGGACACCCTCGCCTTCGACAAGGGACAGCAGATAGAGTGGTGTAATGTCAGACAGAAGTATCTGTCCGATTATGACGAGTATGTCCGCAGTTCGGGTGTCAAGGTCAAAGGAGTGGAAAAGGTGCAGTATTATCAGGACAGGATACTTGCAGAGACTCCTGATTCCTCTCCGGAGAATCACAACATACGCGTGCTCAGGCTCATCAGCCAGGGAGATTATGACAAGGCTCTGGCGCTTAACGGCCAGGTGCTTGAGAATATGAACGTCAATTCACGCGAATACGCGATCAGGGCATATTGGCAAGGTGCAATCTGTGACCTTCAGGGCAATACCCTCGGAGCTGTCCACTGGTGGACCGAGTCAGCGGTCTGTGACATCAAGGGAGCGATCAAGGATAATGCTTCGCTGGCCTCTCTTGCCCAGAAACTCATTTCACCTCAGGATACCGACCGTGCGTTCAGATATATACGTTTCAGTCTCGATGACGCCGTGTTCTATAACGCCAAGCTCCGCAAGGTGCAGATCGCATCGGTCTTTCCTATGATCGAGAAGGCCTATACAGACAGCAAGCTGGAGAGGGACAGAGAGAGAAAGACTCTTCTCAACTGGATTTCCGCGATCGCTCTGCTTCTTCTGCTCCTCTTCATCTATGCCGTGAGACTCTTCATCAAGGCCAGGTCGGGTGCGCGTGAGATAGAAAAGAAGAACGAGCAGCTTGCAGCATACTACAAGTCCATGGAGGCTGCAGAGAACGGCCTCAAGGAAACCAATCTGGAATTAGTCGAGGCAAATGCCGCGAAGGAAGAATATCTCGGCCTTTTCCTTTCGATGTGCTCAAGGTATCTCGACAAGCTGAAGAAGGCTTTGGGCAGGGAGCAGTACGAGGAGGAGCTCAAGAAATTCTACAACACTTTCGACACCTCCTTCCTCCAGCTGTATCCTACATTCGTCGATGAGTTCAATGCACTCCTGAGGGAATCGGAACGCATACACCTCAAGGACGGGGAAATGCTCAATACGGAGCTTCGCATCTTCGCCCTGATCAAGCTCGGAATAACACAATCCTCCCATATTGCGTCTCTTCTGAGGTACTCGGTAAACACCATTTATAATTACAGGGCACAGGTCAAGAACGCAGCCCTGTCTGATAGAGAAAATTTCGAAGAATCTGTCCGGAAAATAGGCTCGAAGAGGTTGTAAAATCCACTTTTTTAAAACGGTTGAGATTGTGGATTCCGTTGTAAATCAATATGTTGATATACATCGGAATCCACTTTGTTTTTTGTAGCAGTCCCGTCTGCCTCGGACAGGTATTCCCTTTATCCACTTTTTAACCCCTTTCCGGTGTTGTAAGTATTTGATATTCAGTGTTATTGGCTATGTTTGTCCACTTTGTTGAGCCGCCCTGGCGTGCCCTCGGCTCAGTTAATGAAAAATCTTTTTAATTTTGGAATGCGAAACATGATTTCGTCCACATATACATTAACACACAAATACTAACCCATGAAACACCTTACTCGTAAACTCGTCATGGCCTTCGTGGCAATGGCATTGAGCTGCGCCAGTGCGTTCGCTCAGCAAGTGAAAGGTACAGTTACGGATGCTTCCGGCTATCCGGTGATCGGCGCCGCCGTCATCGTGGAAGGAACTTCCATCGGTACAACAGTTGACCTGGATGGTGCATTCGCTTTCAATGAAGCAGTGCCTTCAGACGCCATCCTCGTTGTTTCTTCAATCGGTTACAAGACTGCCAGGATTCCTGTAGGGGGGGGCAACCTTAACATCGTTCTTGAAGAAGATACACAGATGCTCGATGAGACTGTCGTAATCGGTTACGGCGTCCAGAAGAAGAGCGTCGTGACTGCAGCGATTTCTTCAATCACATCTGATGATCTCAAATCACAGTCAAACACCCGTATCGACAACCTCCTTCAGGGTATGACTTCCGGTGTGACCGTAACCACATCATCAGGTGCTCCTGATGCTGGGTCGCAGGTACGTATCCGCGGTGTCGGTACGATCCACAATTCTGATCCTCTTTATATTGTTGACGGTATGCCTGTAGGTGGCATCGACTATCTCAACCCTGCCGACATCGAGCGTATCGAGGTCCTCAAGGATGCGGCTTCCGGTGCAGTCTATGGTGCTCGTGCGGCAAACGGCGTCATCCTCGTGACAACCCGTCAGGGCAAGGCCGGCAAGACATCTGTAAACTATGACTTCTCATACGGATGGCAGAATCCTTGGCGCAAGCCTCAGGTGCTCAATGCGACAGAGTATGCGATCATGATGAACGAAGGCTCTATCAATGCAGGTGAGGGCCTGAGATATGAAGATCCTTATTCATTCGGTGAGGGAACCGACTGGGTGGCTGCAATCTTCAATGACAATGCACCTGTCATGAAACACGACCTCAACATCAACGGAGGTAATGACCGCGTACAGTATTCCACTTCAGCCGGCTTCCTCTCACGCGAGGGTACCATCGGAGGTAATTTCGGCCGTTCGAACTACGACCGTTTCACTCTCCGTCAGGCAGTGAACGCTACACTTTTCGACAACAGCAACGACCGCAGCTGGCTCAACAAGGCCACAATGCAGACAAGCGTCTCTTACGCGCACATCAATGCTACCGGTATCTCAAACAACTCGGAGTTCGGTTCTCCTCTCGGTTCGGCACTCGGCATGTCGCCTATCGAAAGCATTTATGCAACCGACGAGCAGGTGCAGCTTTACAGAGAATTATATAAAGGTAAGAACGGTGACGGTACAGACATCGACATCCTTCCATATCTCATCAAGGATTCACAGGGCCGTTACTATACTGTCGTTGACGGTGTGACCTACAACGAGCAGAACAACCCTCTTGCCATGCTCGAACAGCCGGGTACGAAGTATTTTACAGACAAGTTCGTTGCAAACGGCAATCTCGAACTCCAGATCTGGGACGGTCTCAAGTTCCGTACTCAGGTGGGTATAGATATGGCGTTCTGGGGCAATCATGGTCATAACGAGCCATATTTCCTTTCTTCAAAGAACTACAACTACGACAAGCTTTCAATCACAGAGGCTACCTGTCCTGACTGCAAGAAGGTCGTTTCTTCTGTAACAAAGACAGACTACGGTTCAGGAGCTTCCCAGGAAATGAACCGCTCGCTTTCATGGCAGGTCGAGAATATCCTTTCTTATGACAAGACTTTCGGACAGAACTCGATCTCTGTAATCCTCGGACAGTCTGCTCTGTCATCATCTTCATCGAATGTCGGTGCATCCGCACAGGGCGTGAAGTATCTCTATGACGATTATATGATTTCCGTCAACAACACATACGGAAAGCTGGAGGACGGACATCGTAACGGCTGGGGTTCATGGAACTCGATCCCTTACAGACTCGCATCTTACTTCGGACGTATCTCCTACAACTACGGCGAGCGTTACATGGCCGAGGTTACAGTACGTCGTGATGCATCAAGCCGCTTCGGTGACAACAACAAGTGGGGTACCTTCCCATCGGCATCCATCGGATGGAACATCAAGAACGAGTCATTCCTCAAGGATGTAAGCTGGCTTTCAGGCCTCAAGCTCCGTGCATCATGGGGTATCAACGGTAACGACAACATCGGTAACTTCACCTATGCAGTCTATATGAACTCAGGCAACAACTATGTGTTCGGTTCAGGTGCCAACGGCACAGAGAGCATTACTCCGGGATCGAAGCCATCCGGTCTTGCTAACCCTGATGTGAAGTGGGAGCAGACAGCTCAGACCGACATAGGACTCGATGCCGCATTCTTCGGCAACCGTCTTACTTTCGTCGCTGACTGGTATCAGAAGAAGACTACAGGTATGCTTCTCTCGCTTCCTGTACCGGGCTATACAGGTGAATCATCACCTACAGGTAACCTCGGTGACATGGTCAACAGCGGAGTTGAGATCGACCTCGGATTCCGTGACACATACGGTGACTTCAACTGGCATATTTCTGCAAATGCCACTTATAACAAGAACACTCTCACATATCTTGGTGACGACTCTTCATATCTTACTGTTTCGACACACAAGCTCGGTACCTTGAGCCGCGGTGTGGTAGGAATGCCTTTCCCATACTACTTCGGCTACAAGACTGACGGCGTATTCCAGAATCCTGAAGAAGTTGCCGCATATACAAATGCTGAGGGCGGTCTCATCCAGCCAAATGCAACTCCTGGAGACCTCCGTTTCGTTGACGTGAGCGGTGATGGAAAGATCGATGACGATGACCGTACATACATAGGCAAGGGAATGCCGGACTGGACATTCGGTCTCAATCTCGGCTTCGAATGGAAGGGAATCGACTTCAACATGCTCCTCCAGGGCCAGCTCGGTGCACAGGCATTCAACGTGACCCGTCGTACGGACCTTTATTATATCAACCTTCCTAAGACCATCCTTCGACGTTGGACAGGCGAGGGTACTTCAAACAAGTATCCTAAGTTCGAGTTCGAGTCTGAAAACGGCAACCTTCTTGTTTCAGACGTATGGGTAGAGGATGCTTCATTCCTCCGCGCACGTAACGTACAGCTCGGATATACTCTTCCGCAGAGCCTTACAAAGAAGTTCTTCGTTCAGCGTCTCAGAGTGTATGCTCAGGCTGAGAACCTCTTCACCCTCACAAGATACACCGGTTGCGATCCGGAAGTTTCTGGTGGCGGATCATATGGAACAGAGGCCGGTATCGACCGTGGTGTATATCCACAGAACCGTACCTTCTCTGTAGGTGTCAATCTTACTTTCTAATTTAACAGGATGATATTATGAAAAAGATAATTATTGCAATAAGCGCATTGGCTGTCCTTCTGATGTCTTCTTGTACAAAAGACTTCGTTACGGTGCAGCATAATTCAGCAGAACCGATGGATGCTTATTTCATAGATGAGTCAAGAATGTACGAGTCTCTGGTTGCTGCATACCATCCTCTCGGCTGGTTCGACTATTGTTTCGGTGCTTACAATGATCTCAGACTAGTTTCCGACATCATGGCTGATGACGTTTACTGTGGCGGATCGAATGCAAGTGACCAGATAACATTGGTAAAGACACACTTCTACACCGCGACTCCGATCGAGCATTGCGGCGGTATCTGGACAGCGGCATATTCGGGTGTGAACCGCAGCTGTGTGGTTCTCGAGTATGTTGACGGAGTTCCAGGAATGTCAGAAGAGACCAAGGCTCTCTATAAGGCTGAGGCTACCGTCCTCAAGGCATGGTACTATACTCTTCTCTGGAAATTCTGGGGCAACATCCCTTACTATGATGTCAACCTTACAGCTCCATATACAGCTCCTCAGCTCCCGGCTGACGAAGTCTATACCAGGATCGTAACCAAGATCGAGGAGGCTATCGCAATGAATGCACTTCCTGCCGTTGCTTCCCAGAAGGGCCGTGTGACCAAGGATATGGCCTACATGCTTTACGCGGAGGTCGTGATGTATCAGAACGACGAAAGCCGTTACTCTACCGCTCTCAATTATATGAAGGAAATCATCGATTCAGGCCGTTATTCTCTCGTTTCTGACTTCAAGGGAATGTGGGAAGAGACCGGTGAATGGGGCCCTGAGTCAATCTGGGAGATCAACTATACATCTGTTGGTGCAAACAGAGGATGGGACGGCGGACAGTCGATTGCTGCCGGTGGTTCAGTACTTCCTGTACTTTGCGGAATCCCAGGAGGAACAAGCGAGTTCGTTGACGGTTGGGGATTCGGTCCTATTGCAGCACATGCCTATGAAATGTATGCAGAAGGTGACCAGCGTCGTGACGGCGGTATCTACAACCATCTTGAAGTCGTAGGTGAATACGGATTCAATATCAACAACGGCCGCTGGCAGTCAACAGGTTACTTCAACAGAAAGACAATCGCGAGACTGAACGGTAACCATGACGCGCTCGGTGACGGTAACCTTGCACACTGCAACAACTATCGCGTATATCGTTATGCGGAGACTCTCCTCAATGCTGCCGAGCTTGCGGTTCTGACAGGAGGTGACGGTTCCGCTTATCTCAAGCAGGTACGTGACCGTGCAGGTGCAAGCTATGAGGGCAATGACCGCGATTCGATTCTCGAAGAGCGCCGCAGGGAGTTCCTCGGTGAGGGCAAGCGTTACTGGGATCTCGTGCGTTCAGGAAAGGCTGCAGAGGTTCTCAAGGCTGCAAATCATGAGTATCGTGAAACAGACTGGACTGTCGATAAGAAGTACTGGCCTATCCCTCAGTCGGAAATCGACAAGGATCCGGCACTTGTACAGAATAATTACTAACAGCAGTAATGCTATATCAATGAATTGATTATGAAGAATATTTTCAAATATATAGCCGTTGCCCTCGCAACATCACTGCTGGCACTCGGCTGTTATCCAGAGATCCTGGCACCGGATCAGAATCAGCTTCCTTCAGCTGAGAATCTGGAGGTCGTGATCGATGTGGATCAGGCAACTAACTACGTGACCTTCACCGTGACCAACGAAGGTGTCGTGCCTATGTGGATCTTCGGTACCGAGGACAAGGTCGATGACGGAAAGGCTACAAAGAAATACGCATATACAGTAAACGGCCTTAAGCTTCGCGTCCGTGATGCAGGTACTCATCAGGTAGAGGTGAAGGCTTACAATGCAAACGGTGTCTCAGTAGGTTCGAAGATCGTGGAGTATTCTCTCGAGAACACATATCGCGATCCTTTCGATGCTGCTCCTTATATGAAGAAGCTGGCCAACAGATGGCAGTGGAACTTCGAGAAGGACGGTCACTTCGGATGTGGTCCTGATACAGGTGATCCAGCTTCGTGGTGGTCTGCAAAGGCTAATGAGAAGGCTGACTGGGGTATCTATGACGACGTCATGACTTTCACGGTTGACGGAAAATACAGCTTCGACCCTGGCAAGGATAACCTCGTGTATGTCAATGCGGGTTTCACTGCTCTCGGAACATCTCCTGACGGAGCTGACTTCTGTGTGGAGATCCCTGCATACGAGACTACTTATAAGGTAGAGAACAACTGGAACGATGCAGGTATCGAGGAAATCTGGCTTGAGCTTCCTGCACAGAAGAACCTCTCCTACATTCCAAACCAGACCGTATATGACACTCCTCGCTTCCTCATCACAGAACTCTCTTCCAAGGAAGTGAAGCTGTCTGCAATGAATGCACCTAACGGTGACGGTACAATCTCATGGCTCTATAACTTCGTGACTGCAGGTGCTTCTCCTATGGAACTTCTCGCAGGAACAGACGGCAACGGCAAGGTATGGATCATGGATTCGGAGGCCAAGGGTCACCTCGGCTGCGGAGAGTCTGTAGAGAATCCTGCAGGATGGTGGTCTGCAAATGCAAACGAGAAGGCCGGCACTGGTATGTATGACGATGCAGTGACATTCTTCTCTGACGGCAAGTATGTCTATGACTCAGGTGAGGACGGCAAGATGTACATCAACTGGGGTGTGACTGCAATCGGTCCTAACCCTGGTGCAGAGCCTGATATCGATATCGAGCAGGCAGACGTCGAGTCAACATTCACATTCGACGGCGAGACCATCACCCTCGGAGCGAACACTCCTATGGTATATGTCCCTTCTGACCTTGTATGGGGAACTCCGGTATTCCATGTGACAGAGCTTACTGAGACTACTCTCGTCGTTGTAGCCGAGAATCCTGGCTGCTACTGGCAGATGATCTTCAAGGCTCGTGACGTGAAGGCTCCTTCAGGTCCTACAATCAACGGTTCCGAGCTTCCTGTAGAACTTTCTGTGAAGCAGAATGAGGTACTTGCTCTCGGCAACATCACCCCTGCTGACATCTGGGTTGACCCTGACTTCTTTGAGGTTTCGGGTGCAGGTCTCAAGTTCAAGGCAGTTGACGGTGACTATCAGTTCCAGTATGACAAGAACGCTAAGTGGATCAAGGTTGTCCCTATGGTAAGCGGCAACAAGGCTACTTATGACACAGGAAAGGCTCTCTGGATCATCGGTGATGGTGGTGGAAAGCCTACAGTTGACAATCTTGTCGGCTGGAATACAGGAGAGGCTCCTCTTCCATTTGCAAAGACTGGTGAGAACACATACCAGATCACTCTTGCAATGAAGGGAGAAGGCGGATCTGTGAAGGTATTCGGTCAGTCAGACTGGGGTGTTGAGTGGAAGAGTGCAAACTACGGCACATTCAACGGAAACGGCCTCTTCAAGCTCGGTAACGGTACTGACGGTGATGATGGTAACATCTATCATACAGACTCACCTGCAGGCTACTATACATTCACAGTAGTTGACAACGACGGAACTCTTGACATGACAGTCACCAAGATGGCTCAGACCGTCTGGGATCCGGCTGCTGCATCAAACCTCTGGCTTACGGCAAACCAGACAAACATGGAGTTCTATTCTGCTCTTACAGATGCGTGGAGCCCGAATGCCAATCCTGAGTATGTAGCCGACGGCAACCATTATACCTTGACCTTCCCGGCTGAGGTGGGTTCATTGCAGTGGCAGTGCCAGGTCAAGTACAAGACTCTCGGATTTGCGACAAGTGCTTCAAAGAATTATGATTTCCAGGTGAAGATTCTCTCCAATGAGGATCATCCGAGCATCACCATCAAGCTTGTCAAGGAAGGCGACGACAACACATACTACTGTGCTGACAAGCACGCTGTCAAGGCTGATGAGGAATATGTTTACCGTCTTGACAATGTTCCCGGCATAGACATGGATGATGTCCAGTTAGTCTTTGACTTCGGAGGTGCTGTGGGAGGTTCGACTCTCGAGTACTACGACATCATTATCCAGGAGCATCGTGCTGAATAATATCTGTTAATCTATGGCAGGGACAAAAGTCAGTACCGGGCTTTGCCCCTGCCTTTTTTATAATTGCACTTCATGATGAAGATCATACTTGGACTTTTATTCTCGTTTATGGCCCTTAACGGCTGTAAGGAGCCGGAACCTGTGGATAATCCTGAAACATCCCTGACTCTGAACGTCGAGGCGGTTTCCGTTCAGTACGAAGCGGCAGAGGTAGTCATCTCTGTCACTTCAGACGGTGACTGGGGCGTTTCGTCGCAGGACAAGACATGGGTCAATGTTTCACCCGGAGGAGGCGGATCCGGTACTTCCGATGTCACGGTAAAGATCGATGAAAACAAGACCGGGGATATCCGCGAGACGGAGCTCATATTCAGAACTGCTTCCGCCAAGATGTCGGTTCCTGTCAGACAGAACTACAAGATCGACGAGGTCGCCATATCCGATGCCGGCTTCAAGGCGGCTCTTGTCAGGGAATATGACGCCGACGGAGACGGAATTCTCAGCACCAAGGAGGCGGCAGTGATCACAGAGATCAAGGTGCCCGGCTGCGGGATCAAGGCCATGCCGGAGCTGAACACGACATTCAAGGACATCACTTATCTTGACTGTTCGGACAATGAACTTACCGTACTTGACCTGACAGGCATGGCGAAACTGAAATATCTCGACTGCTCAGGCAACAGACTCACGGAACTGGATCTCATGCATCAGGTAGGACTCGAGACCATGGATGCCACCGGCAATCCTGATCTTGCGAAGATCTATGTGTGGACTCTCTTCGAGGCTCCGAAGGGATTTTCAAAACCTGATACTGCCGAGTATGTGGAGCCGGAAATATCGACTCCTGCAGGTTACACTCTGGTATGGCAGGAGGAGTTCAATGCTTCCGAAACCGGACTTCCCGATACGGAAAAATGGTGGTACGAGACAGCCGAGCCGGGTTGGGTGAACAACGAACTTCAGACTTATATCGCCGGTCGCAAAGGTGATATCGTCACTGCTGACGTAAGCAACGGAACCCTCAAGATCCGTGCGATCAAGGATGGTGACAGAGTATATTCTGCCAGAGTGAACACACATGAAGGATGGACCTACGGATGGTTCGAGGCAAGTCTCAAGCTCCCTGAAGGCAAGGGAACATGGCCTGCATTCTGGATGATGCCTACGGTATGGTCCGGATGGCCTGACGGAGGTGAGATCGACATCATGGAACATGTCGGCTGCGTGCCTACGGAGGTTTCCTCTTCAATCCACTGCAAGCAATACTACCATGCCATCGGCACTCAGAAGACAGCCGCACGCAAGATCGCAAGCGTGATGGAAGAGTTCCATGTCTATGCTCTCGAGTGGACTCCTGAGTACATCAGGACCTATGTTGACGGTGAACTTCTCTTCGAATACAATCCGGACAGGTATCCTGCAGGCAGGAATGAAAAGACCTGGCCGTTCAACAAGCCTTTCCAGCTCAAGCTCAATCTCGCATGGGGCGGCGACTGGGGCGGAATGTATGGAGTCGATGAGAGCTGTCTGCCGGCTACTTACGAGATCGACTATGTACGTGTATTCCAAAAACCTGAATAAGCTTTAAAATGAAGATAAAGAATATGATCATGGGAGCCTTGGCTATGCTTGTGGCAGCATCCTGCACTCCCAAAAGCGAAATTGACAGGAAGGTCGATGACCTCCTGAAACAGATGACCCTTCGCGAGAAGATCGGCCAGATGAACCAGCTTTCGGGCGGTGCATGGGTGGCGGACCAGGCTGCGAAGGGAGAAGTCGGATCCATCCTCAACTGCGTGGATCCTGCAGAGATCAATGCGGTGCAGAAGGCAGCGGTGGAGCGGAGCCGTCTCGGAATCCCGGTATTGGTGGCACGAGATGTCATCCACGGATTCCACACGATGTTCCCTATCCCTCTCGGCCTTGCCGCAACCTTCAACCCTGATGTTGTGGAGCAGGGGGCGCGTGTCGCTGCCGTGGAAGCTACTGCAAGCGGCGTGAGGTGGACATTCTCTCCTATGCTTGACGTGGCACGCGATCCACGTTGGGGCCGTGTGGCAGAAGGCTCGGGAGAAGATCCGTATCTCGATGTGCAGATGGGTCTTGCGATGGTGCGTGGCTATCAGGGCGATGACCTCGGAGACCCTACAGCCCTCGCAGCCTGCATCAAGCATTTTGTAGGCTACGGTGCGGCTGAAGGCGGCCGAGACTACAACACAACGGTGATAACAGAACGCATGCTCCGCAATACATATTTCCCTGCGTTCAAGGCGACAGCAGAGATAGGTGCAGCTACTCTCATGACTTCGTTCAACGAGATTGACGGCATCCCTTCAACGGGCAACAGATGGCTTCTCAAGGACGTTCTCCGCGATGAGTGGGGATGGGCCGGAATGGTCGTGACCGACTGGAATTCCGCCGGAGAGATGATCGCGCACGGATTCTCGCGTGACCTTAAGCACACCGCAGAGCAGGCTATCAATGCAGGTGTCGATATGGATATGATGTCATACGGCTTCATCCAGTATGCCGAAGAACTTGTAAGGGAAGGCAAGGTGTCCGAGAAGGAGATCGACCGTGCGGTTCGCAATATCCTCAAGCTCAAGTTCGAACTCGGTCTCTTCGAGAATCCTTATGTTGACGAGACCCTTTCGGCGAAGGTTGACTATGCACCTGAGCATCTTGCCGCAGCGAAGCAGGCGGCTCTCGAGTCTGCAATCCTTCTCAAGAATGACGGTGGCGTGCTTCCTCTCGACAAGGCAAGGACCATTCTTGTGACCGGACCTCTTGCCGATGCTCCGTATGAGCAGATGGGAACCTGGGCGTTCGACGGCCAGAAGGAACGCACCGTGACTCCGCTCGCGGCTCTTCGCGAGGAGTACAATGTCATCTGGGTTCCGGGTCTGGACTACAGCCGTGACAAGTCGAAGGCTCAGTTCGCTAAGGTGCGTTCTGCCGCTTCAAGAGCTGATGCGGTGGTTGTTGTGGTCGGAGAAGAGGCCATACTTTCAGGTGAAGCCCATTCACTCTCGGATCTCAACCTTCAGGGTGCTCAGAGCGAGCTCATTGCCGAGGCAAAGAAGGCAGGAAAGCCTGTTGTCGTGGTGGTTATGGCAGGTCGTCCGCTCACAATCGAGCGTGATCTCGCGAACTGCGACGCAATGCTTTACTCATATCATCCGGGCACGATGGGAGGTCCGGCCATTGCAGACCTGATCAAGGGCAAGGCCGTTCCTTCAGGAAAGTCTCCTATGACATTCCTCCGCGATGCGGGACAGGCGCCTTTCTATTACAATCATAACAATTCAGGACGTCCTTGCAACGGTACAGAGACTCTTCTTGATGACATTCCTATTGCAGCGGGTCAGACATCCCTCGGATGTACATCCTATTATCTTGACACGGGATACGGCCCTCTCTTCCCGTTCGGATACGGCCTCAGCTACACCACATTCGAGTATGGCACTCCTGTGCTTGAGAAGTCCGAACTCGGAAAGTCGGATGTCCTCAAAGTCAGCTTCGACCTTAAGAACACAGGAAAGAGAGCGGCGACTGAAGTGGCTCAGCTCTATGTCCAGGACTGTGTGGGTTCGGTTGTACGCCCTGTGAAGGAACTCAAGAGATTCGAGCGTGTGGAGCTTGCTCCGGGCGAGACAAAGACCGTGACTTTCGAACTTCCTGTGGCCGAGCTTGCATTCTGGAACTTCGATATGGAATATGTAGTCGAGCCGGGTGACTTCAGACTTTGGGTGGCAGGTGACTCGGCTTCCGGAAATCCTGTTGACTTTGCAGTCAGGTAACAAATATGAAGAAAGTCATGTCATATATCATTCTGGTCTCCTTCATTTCTCTATTCCTTTCATGTGAAGAAGAAATGAAGGAGGCTGAAAAGCTGCAGCCCGAAGGTTTTGTGGAACTCGTTGAGGCATATGAGGCCGGCAAGGTGTTTTCATCTTCGAAGCATGCTTCCGGCGCATGCGCCCTGTCATTCGATGACGGTACGGTCCTGAATATTGCAGAAACGGCATTCCGGATTCATGACTGCACATCCTCCAATCCGTCTGTGGTGAGCAGGAACGGAGGCTGGTGGTGTGTGGGCGGCGTGACCTTCCCGATAGAAGTACTCGATGGAGTTCCTGCATCGCAATCCTTTCCTGTCTATGTCTATTTCGATTCCATGACTCTCTATGTACATGCCAGCAACGGAGAAATCCTGAAGTTCCCGAGCGTAGCTATGAAAGAGCAGGATGAACAGGAAAAGGAGAATGCGAAGCTGCAGAACATCCCGGTGGTACGTATAACTACGGCCGGGGGAGCCGGAATATATGACAAGAAGAACTATGTTGACGGTACGATCACCATCACTGACCCTGAGAAGATGTACAGCGATGTGACCGAATTCACCGCCGACATGGGCATTCGCGGGCGCGGCAATTCCACATGGGGATGGCCGAAGAAGCCTTGGAAGGTGAAGCTCGACGAGAAGGCATCGCTTCTCGGCATGCCGGCTGACAAGGAGTGGGCTCTGTTGGCAAATTATTCAGACAGGACCCTTCTGCGCAACATAGTGGCCATGAAACTTTCCGAGATATGCGGCTTCTCATGGACACCCCGCATGCGCAGTGTAGAGGTCTATCTTAACGACAAGTATCAGGGCGTATATACTCTCTGTGAGCACAAGAAGGTCTCCAAGGACCGTGTGAACATAGATGTGGCCGGTGAAAATGACAATGATGCAGAGGCAGTTACAGGCGGCTATTACCTCGAGATAGAGGAAAATCAGGACGAAACGACATGCTGGTGGACGGGAATGGAAGTACCGATGATGTTCAGCGATCCTGAGGAGCCGACCCCTGCACAGTATGTATATGTCACAGGCCTTTTCGAAGAGTTCGAACAGGTGCTTCAGAGTTCTTCCTTCGCAGATCCGTCGGAGGGATACCATGCCTATATCGACGTGGATTCTTTCATCGATTTTTACATTGTGCAGGAACTGACCAAGAATATTGACGGCAATATGCGCAAGAGTTCCTTCATTACCATCGAGAGGGGAGGGAAGATGGAAATGTATCACCTCTGGGACTTCGATCTCACCCTCGGTAACTGCGGCTATTTTGACGGACGTGTCGGAAACGGTCCTGAAGGATTCTGGATCAGGGACTTCAACTCCAAAGGAGTATATGGCAAGGGATGGTTCCACAGACTTTTCGAGGACCCGGCCTTTATCGATGCCGTTCAGAAAAGATGGAACGAGCTGATGCCTGAATTTGAAAAGATTCCTGAGTTCATCGATGACCAGGCATTCCGCCTTGAACCTGCCCGCAAGCGCAATTTCGAAAAATGGAACATAAACGAGTCCGTTGACTGGGTGAATTTCCCTTCACTCGGATCTTATGAAAAGGAACTCGAATATCTTAAGGACTTCTATTCCGACCGTCTCGAATGGCTCGATACGGAATTGAACAGATTATAGGTTAGTAATACGGTTAGAACGCGACCGGCTCTGCCTGTGAGGGTAGAGCCGGTTTTGCTGTCAATCAGCTGAACAGTTCGCGCAATACCTTGAGGGAATTGATGTTGACTGCAGATTCGCTGTGGAATTCTATGTATCTTAGGATACCCTCTGCTATTTCATTCCTTACCGCTCCGGAAAGAGGGATCAGCATTGATCCGGCAAAAGATTCCTGCATGAATCTTTCCACTGTCCTGTGGTGCTCTCCTGTGAACGGTCTCATGTCCTGTGATTCGGGACTGAATCCCAGAGACACGGCAAGTTCCAGCAGGAACCTGATGTGGAAATTGCTGAAATCGCTTTCCATCGAATCCAGGAGCTGAATGCTCTTTTCGCACCATTCATACAGTCCCTGCTCATTGCCTCCTTCCTTTACCACCCTGTAGAGGACTTCGCTCATGAACAGGGTCATGGTGTTCTTGAACATGTTGCTCCTGATCCCGTTCAGAGGATACTTCGGAGTGAGGTTCCTTGCTGTGTAAAGTCTTGATTTAGAGGTTTCCGTTATGTCGGCCTCAAGTATGGTGAGAGGAAGAAAAAGCGAGGCCATCGGCTTTCTGCCGATTCCCCGCACTAAAAATCCACGCCTTCCATACTCCTTGCTCAGAGTATGAAGCACAACCGAATTCTCGCCGAACTTGGTGGTATGCAGAACGATCAATTCGGTGTTTGTCGTCATGTCAGGATGTTTTGATCCTCAGTTGGTCAGGCGTTCTCCTTCAGCCACTTGGCCATTGCCCTGAGAGCCTTGCCCCTGTGGGATATTTCGTTCTTCTGTTCTTCAGTGATGTCCGCAAGTGTCTTGCCCGGATATTCGTCCGGAATGAAAATCGGGTCATAGCCGAAGCCTCCGTTTCCGGATTTTGCCCGTGAGATCTCTCCTTCGAGAGTTCCTTCGAACAAGTGGGTTTCACCTTTGAATATCAATGTGATGACGCTCTTGAAGCGTGCCTTCCTTGATGCCGGTCTGGTCTGGAGACCATATTCCTGGGCCATCTTTCCTGATGATTCGAGGACGCTTAGCTCATAAAGCACCTTGTCCATATTGCGGTTGAAGTCCTTGTCCTCACCGGCATATCGTGCCGTATGTACTCCGGGCTCTCCACCGAGAGCATCGATTTCCAGTCCCGTGTCATCTGCGAAGCAGTCGCAGCCACACCTTTCGAATAAGTATTGAGCCTTCTGTAATGAATTGGCTCTTAATGTCTTACCTGTCTCCGGAATATCCTCTGTAATTCCGACTTGAGCGGGGGTAACGAGCTCGAATCCCTCGCCTAAGATTTCTGACGCTTCACGTAATTTTCCGCTGTTGCCCGTTGCAAAAATAATCTTCATATCATTAACTACTAAAAACCGCTGCAAAGGTATAAATTATTTTGTAATTTTGTGGCACTGTATGTGCAGCGACAGCCTCGCTGCAAAATTTATGCAATGATGAAACGATACCTTATCATACTCCTGACAGTGGCGGCCGCCCTGTCATTCCCGGTGCAGAATGCTTCTGCTCAGACCAAGAACTTCAAGTTAGGCCAGTGGGCCGAGATCCATAATTCCATAATCATGGAACTCAACCGGTCTTATGTCGATTCACTCCCGCTTGACAGAATAATGAGGGCAGGAATCGATGCCATGCTCGAGGAACTCGACCCATATACGATTTATATTCCGGAAGAGGAGAACGAGGACCTTCAGTGGATGCTCAACAACACCTATGGCGGAATAGGAGCCATAATCCACAAGAAGAAGGAAGAAAATGTGATAATCAATGAGCCGTATGCGGGTTCGCCGGCGCAGAAGTACGGTCTTGTATGCGGTGACGAGATTCTTGAAATTGACGGACTTTCGGTCAAGGGACTTGAAAGCAAGGAATGCAGCGACAGGATGAAGGGCAAGCCGGGCACCACCGTCGTGTTCAAGGTCAGGAAGGTGCGCACCGGCGACACGCTCGATGTGCCTGTCGTGCGCGAGAGGATCCATCTGCCCGATGTGGAGTATGCAGGCATGCTGGATGACACGACCGGATATGTCCTTCAGACCGGATTCACGGAAGGTGTGGCAGCAGATGTCCGCAGGAACTTCCTTTCGCTCAAGGAACGCGGCATGAAGCGCTTTGTGCTCGATCTCCGCGGAAACGGCGGCGGACTTATGAATGAAGCTGTGGAGATAGTTTCGCTTTTCGTCCCGAAAGGTTCACTTGTCGTCACTTCCAAAGGACCGGGTGCCGTACGTGAATACAAGACCTCATCAGAGCCTGTCGATACGGAGATGCCGATAATAGTGCTTATTGATTCCGGTTCCGCTTCGTCTTCGGAAATCGTTTCCGGAGCCCTCCAGGATATGGACCGTGCGACGATAATGGGCAAGAGAAGTTATGGAAAGGGACTTGTGCAGTCGATTATCCCGCTTGCCTATGACGGACAGATGAAGATCACTACCGCCAAATATTATACGCCGAGCGGACGCTGTGTCCAGGCCATAGACTATTCCAACAGGAACGAGGACGGCAGTGTGGGACATATTCCTGATTCGCTGACACGCGAATTCAAGACGGCCTCGGGCAGAATCGTACGTGATGGCGGTGGAATCACTCCTGATGTCGATGTGGATGTTCCTCAGTACAGCAGACTTGTGTATTCTCTTGTCCTTGGAGGAGTGATCGATCAGTATGCTCTGGATTATGTCCGCAGACACGACTCGATTCCTGCAGTGGATGATTTCTATTTCTCGGACGAGGACTTCGAGGACTTCATCAGATTCGCCAAGACTCAGGAATTCGATTACCGCAGCAGTGCCAGGACTCTTTATGATCAGATGAAGAAGGAACTCGAAAGGGACGGCCTGGCAGAAGCTATGTCTGAGGAACTTGCTGCCCTGGAAAATGCTCTGGAGATGGATAAGGAAAGGTTCATCCGACTCAAGAAGGATGAGATAATCCCGTTCATCGAGGAGGAACTTGCGGTGCGCTACTGGTTCCAGGAAGCCGGAATCAAGGTGCGTCTGCGTTACGATGACCAGTTGAAGGAGGCGCTCACCAAGCCTCTCGCGGTCTGATATAAACCCTTTTGGACGCTCAGGTGCACTGAGCATGACCGAAGCAGGATTATGATAGTATTATTCGATTTCGACGGTGTCCTCATCGATACTGAAACCCAATATTCCCGATTCTGGGACCGCATAGGTCTCGATTTCCTGGGAATCGAGAATTTCGGCTGGACCATCAAGGGACAGACGCTCAAGGATACTTATGCCAGATTTTTTCCTTCACCTGATCTCCAGGAGAAGATCACCCCGCTGCTTGACGAGTTTGAGCGGAACATGTCATATGACTTCCTTCCCGGTGCTGCAGACTTCCTGAATGCACTGCGTTCGGCAGGAATCCGGACCGCCATTGTCACAAGCTCCAATGAAAAGAAGATGGCAAATGTTCATCAGGCTCATCCTGAACTCTCCGGTATGGTCGATATGATTCTGACGAGCGAACATTTCAGGAATTCCAAACCAGATCCCGAATGCTTCCTCAAAGGCATGGAACTCCTTGGAGGCAAGCCGTCCGAGACAGTAGTCTTTGAAGATTCCCTTCACGGAATCGCCGCAGCCCGTGCAGCAGGAGCCAGAGTGATAGGACTCGCCACCACCTTTCCTGCAGACACCATAGCCCCTCTCTGCGACAAGGTGATCCCCGATTTCACCGCCCTCACCCTCGCCGATCTGGCCTGATCCTCCGCACCCTGACATAGGCATCAAGTGCAAAAACATAGTCAAAGTGCTCGCGATACCCCTGAAAAAGATGGTATCACGAGCACTTTCACTACAAAACCGCACCCGGTTTATCTGAATTATTCTGTAGGACTTGTAAATGTGATGTACTGGAAACTTGTAGTTACAGCACCATCTTTGGTACCATCTTCTTTAAGTCCGTATGCGTATATCATATACTCGACACCGGGTTTCACTCCCTGATGAC
>JAFTYS010000152.1 GCA_017461285.1 Bacteroidales bacterium
CTTGCCCAGGAGGCGTCTGTATTCCGCCACATGAGCGTGGAGGACAACATCATGTCCGTGATGGAGATGTCGAAGCAGTTCACGAAGGAGGAAAGGAAGCAGCGTCTTGAGGATCTGCTCGACGAGTTCAATCTCCATAAGGTCCGCAAGAGCAAGGGCATACAGCTCTCCGGTGGCGAGCGACGCAGATGCGAGATCGCGCGTGCCTTGGCTATCGACCCGAAGTTCATCCTTCTCGACGAGCCGTTCGCCGGTGTCGACCCTATTGCGGTGGAGGATATCCAGTACATCATCGCCAAGCTCAAATACAAGAACATCGGAGTCATCATCACTGACCATAATGTGGGCGAGACTCTTGCCATCATAGACCGTGCATATCTGCTTTATGAAGGTTCCATCCTTCAGAGCGGCACTCCGGAAGCCCTTGCCGCGGATGACGAGGTGCGTACGAAGTACCTGGGTTCAAACTTCGTCCTGAAGCGCTCCGCCGCCTTCCTCCGTGCCGAAAAAGGCGGTCCTCAGCGCATAAACACCCAGGCCGAACACGATGCCGCAGCAACGTCATCTGAAGAACAGGCTGAGTAATACATACAGACAGCGACCTGCTGATTCCGACGATCCTTCCCACTTCGTGGGCCCCTTCCCTTTTCGGGATCCAATGTCGTCCAGAATCAGCAGGTCGCTGTCTGTATAGGTGTGTCTGATTACTTCACACGCTCGCCGTATGAACGGTCAGTTGTGTTTACGCGGATTCTCTCTCCGATGTTGATGAAGAGAGGTGCCATGATGATGGCTCCAGTCTCGAGAGTAACCTCCTTCTGTGCGTTTGTAGATGCTGTATCACCCTTTACTGCAGGCTCTGTGTAGGTCACTTCGAGCTCTACGTATGTAGGGAGCTCGCAGGTGAGGCAGCGCTCCTCGTCAGCGAGGAACATCATCTCTACATGCTGTCCTTCCTTCATGAGGTCAGCGTTGTCCACGAGCTCTGTGTCGAGGTGGATCTGCTCATAAGTCTCCTCATGCATGAAGTTGAAACCGTCCTCATCCTTGTAAAGGAACTGGTAAGGTCTTCTCTCCACATTGATGGTCTCGATCTTTGCACCTGCTGTGAATGTGTTCTCGAGGATACGTCCGTTCTCGAGGTTTCTGAGCTTTGTCTTTACGAATGCAGGACCCTTGCCTGGCTTTACATGCTGGAACCATACGATCTGGCATGGCTTTCCGTTGTAGTTCAGGTAAAGTCCGTTCTTGAAATCAGCTGTTGTTGCCATAAAAATATAAGTATTAAATTATTAGTCTTTAAAAATCGGCTGCAAAAATATAAAAATGTATCTATCTTACCAAATTTTAAATGTCTCTTCCCACTCCGGCACGTATTTGTTGAACTCGAGCACATGTGCGGCGGTCTCTTCCAGAAGCCATTTCGGGGTCGATGTAGCGCCGCAGATTCCCACCCTGTCATCCGCTCTGAACCACTCTCTCTTGATCTCGCTAGGCGAGTCTATGTGGTAGGTGCGTATGTTCAGGGACTTGCAGAGGTCGCAGAGGACCTTGCCGTTTGAGCTTGCCTTGCCGGCGACGAATATTATCAGGTCGTGTTCCATCGCAAACTTCGAGAGCCTTTCGTGTCTTGTCGCCACCTGCGAGCAGATGGTGTCATTGACTGAAAGCATTTCACGTCCCTTGAACCGTTCTACAGACAGCTCGTTGAATCTTGCCATGTCTTCCTCCAGTCTTGAGCAAAGGCTCTTGTATTCTGCCGGGCTCTTGGTGGTCTGGCTGAACACTTCGGTAGGAACATCCAGCCTTATCTTCCCTGCGGCAATAGCCTCTTCCATCATCGGAATGTCTTCGACGACGATCGCGGTGCCGTCTGTCTGGCCTATGAGGCCGAGGACTTCGGCATGTCCGATCTTGCCGAAGATGATGATCTGCCCGCTGCCGTTTTCCTTCTGCTTCAAGTATGATTCCTTGATGCGCTGCTGGAGCTTGAGCACCACCGGACATGTACAGTCTATTACCTGGAATCCTAAGGCAGCTGCTCTTTCATATGTCTGAGGCGGTTCTCCATGGGCTCTGATAAGAAGTACCTCGCCTTCAGCATTGACCATCTCGTCGAAATCGTCCTTGTCGATTGTGACCAGTCCCTTGCCGGAAAGTCTTTCAAGCTCGGAGTCGTTATGCACTATCGCTCCCAGTGAGTAGAGACGCCTGCCGTCTCCGCTGTCCAGAAACTCCTCGGCCTTGCCGATCGCTCTGATGACTCCTGCGCAGAATCCTGAATTCTTGTCTATGTCAACTGTAATCATATGCTCAGAGTCCGAAACGTTCCTTGATGATGTCCTTCAGCCACACGACCTGCTCATCCATGGTCATGTGCGAGTTGTCGAGCACTATCGCGTCCTCCGCCTGGGTAAGAGGGGACACATCCCTGTGTGAGTCGATGTAGTCTCTCTCCTGGAGGTTCTTCAGCACTTCCAGGATGTCAGCTTCCATTCCCTTTGCCTTCATTTCATCTGCCCTTCTCTGTGCCCTGACCATAGGGTCAGCAGTCATGAACAGCTTGAGCTCGGCTTCTGGAAAGACGGTCGTTCCGATGTCACGGCCGTCCATCACGATCCTTCCGTTCTTTCCGAACTCCCTGAGCTTTCTGTCGACGTATGCCCTGACCTCGGCCACAGCCGCTATCGGGCTTACCTTGCCTGCGACTTCCATGGACCTGATCTCCTTTTCTATGCACCTCCCTCCGATGTATGTGCCTTCCGGACCGAAGTGGAGGTCAAGATTGTCCAGCGCCTTCGCTAGTTCAGGCACATTAATTGTATTGTCGTCCCCGATGTGTCCGTTTTCGATGGCGAAAAGGGTGACGCCCCTGTAAAGGGCACCGGAGTCGAGATACAGGAAGGAGAACTCGTTTGCGATTATTTTTGCAAATGAACTTTTGCCGGTGGACGAGTATCCGTCGATGGCGATGATGATGTCAGGTATCTGCATTAGTACACGTAAAACTCTAAAACCAAGCAAAAATATAAAATATTGTGTAAACTCCCAAAAATGTCGATATTTGTAGAACTATAAACTTGATGGTCATGAAGATTCTGATAATTGACGACGAAAGGTCTATCCGTAATTCCCTTAAGGAGATTCTTGCAGACGAAGGCTACGATGTGGATGTGGCGGAAAACGGCGCACAGGGCTGTGCGATGGTGGATAAGGAAAAATACAGTGTGATTTTCTGTGACATAAAGATGCCGGAGATGGACGGAATGGAGGTCCTCGACCGTCTGGCCCAGATGGGGGTCGATTCCGCGGTCATAATGATTTCGGGCCATGGTGACATCGATACGGCAGTCGAGTGCATCAAGAAGGGCGCGTTCGATTTCATCCAGAAACCTCTTGACCTGAACCGTATTCTGATCACTATCAAGAACGCCACGGAAAAGGTTTCTCTGGTCAAGGAGACGAAGATCCTCAAGAAGAAGGTCTACGGACAGGAGATGGTGGGCGAGTCGCCTGCCCTCATACATGTCAAGGACATGATAGACAAGGTCGCACCGACCGATGCAAGGGTTCTGGTTGTGGGAGCGAACGGTACGGGAAAGGAACTGGTAGCCCGTAACCTCCACCAGAAGAGCCCGCGCTCGGCAGCTCCTTATGTCGAGGTGAACTGCGCTGCCATACCTTCGGAACTTATCGAAAGCGAACTCTTCGGACATGAGAAGGGAGCCTTCACCTCTGCGATCAAGCAGCATAAGGGAAAGTTCGAGCAGGCAGACGGCGGAACCCTTTTCCTTGATGAGATAGGAGACATGTCTCTTGCTGCCCAGGCAAAGGTCCTCAGGGTGCTTCAGGAAAGGAAACTCTCGCGTGTGGGAAGCGACAAGGACATCGTTGTGGATGTAAGGGTCATTGCCGCTACAAACAAGAATCTGAAGGATGAAATCGAGAACGGCAGGTTCAGGGAAGACCTGTACCATCGTCTTAGCGTCATAGTGATAAACATGCCGACGCTTGATGAGCGCAAGTCGGACATTCCTCTTCTTGTGGACTATTTCATAGGACAGATATGTTCTGAAACGGGAATGCAGCCCCGCGAGGTCGATGATGACGCGATGCAGCTGCTTGTCGGCAAGTCATGGACCGGAAACATACGTGAGCTCCGCAATGTAGTCGAGCGTCTGCTCATCCTTTCCGGAAGCAGGATCACAGCTTCGGATGTAAGGGCATACGTGCTCTAGTTCACCCTTTCTATCTTCAGATGCTGGATGCGATAGTCAGTTTCGGTGTAGTTGACGAATATCGTCACGACGAACATCTCGCCGCCCGCATTCAGCGTCCCTAAAGCATATTTCTTGTTGGAACGTCCCGCCTTGTGGGTGATTTCGAACGAGCGCGGGGTGTATGAGCGGAAGAAGGATTTCATGATCTGGCGTGCCTGATTGCGGCTGGAGTCGTTCGAGTTTGAGAATATGGTGACTTCCAGATTGTCCGAGAACCATGCGGAAAGCTTGTCCGCATCTCCGCATGCAATGTATTTCGAAATAGGATTGAATACATCGTAACTGCTGTCCTGGGCAGAAGCGTCCGCGCAGGAGAACATGGCGACAGCCGCAGCCATTATTCCAATTATTCTTTCTCTTATCATAAATCGACCTTGAAATCAGATGCAAATATACTGCAAATTCCGCGCCGTGCAAAAATAGATTTCTTTTGCATCCTCTGTCCGTGACTTTCACTATATTTGTATGATTATTGCAGGTACTCATGAAGATCACATTACTTACTGTAGGAAAGACGGACAAGGACTGGGTCAGGCAGGGCATGGATATATACGTTTCCAGGCTGAAGCATTATATCCCGTTTTCAGTCGTCGAGATTCCCGAACTGAAGAATGTCTCGGCGCTGACCAAGGACCAGATAAAGACGCGCGAAGGCGAGCTCATTCTGAAGAACATCAGACCGACGGACGATCTTGTGCTTCTTGACGAAAGAGGGAAGGAGTATACTTCGGTCGAGCTGGCAAAGGTGATTCAGGACAAGATCTCGTATGTGGGAAAGGATATCGTGTATGTGATAGGAGGTGCATACGGCTTTTCGGATGCGGTCTATCAGAGGGCGGACTCGAAGATGTCCCTGTCGCGGATGACTTTCTCTCACCAGATGGTAAGGGCGATCTTTGTCGAGCAGATTTACCGGGCCTTCACTATTATGAGAGGCGAACCATATCATCACGAATAAAATGAGAAACAGCGTTTTCATAAGGAAGCGTCTTCCTCTGCTGATACTCTTCATCGCTTTTGTCCTGTTCATGCTTTCGATGGTTGGAAACAGCGGCGAGAACGAAACTACGGGAATTGCGGAAAAGACGGCGGCAAGGCTTGAAAAAAGGCTTGCCAGGCTGGAGACGTATGCCTCGAAAGCTGTACATAGTCACGAGGACGGATGTCTGGATGGTATGCCGGATGACATGGTCATATATAAATATGAGAATGATTCGCTCAAATTCTGGAGCAACCAGTTCCCGATAATAAATGACGACATCAGCAGGAGGCTGACCGTCCAGAGGCTCACAAGCTACAGCAACCGCATATTCTCTCCTTTGTCGGAAGTGACCGAGGAGGTCTCATACATGAACCTTGGCCCTAAATGGTATGTCGTGAAGGCGTTTACGGACAGTGCGACTGTCCGGGTGATCGCCGGAATAGAGGTCAAGAACAGTCTTATCGAAGAGCTGAGCACTTCGGAGAACGGAACGAACCCCCATCTGAAGATATCCGGCAGATATACGGTGGAACCGATATCGGCAAGCAGCGGCTCTCCTGTCATGATCGATGGCAAGCCGCTTTTCAAGGTTCTCTTCGATACGGACCAGATGTCCTATTTCTTTGACAACTCTCTGCTGAGGTGGACCGGTCTGGTGCTTCTTGCGGTCGCAACCCTGCTCTATCTTTTCGGCCATCGGAGTCTGAAGGTTTATATTGCTGTAGTCGGATCTCTCACAGCGCTTATCATTGTTGCCTTCGCCTGGGGCGGGCAGATGAGCAACTCATATGAATTCTTCTCGCCGACCCTGTATGCAGACGGACAGGTGCTTTTCTCTCTGGGTGCGCTGATTCTTATAAACACGTACATCATGCTGCTGTATGTGTGTACGTATATGATGAGGGAGAAGATTGCGGAGTACATCAGAGAGGACAAACGTCTCAGGCCGCGCAGGCTTGTCATATATGGGATTCTGTGTGCGCTTGCAGCTGCCGGCACCCTTGTCTATACCCATCTGACCCTCCAGAGCCTCATACTGAATTCCAACATCAGCATGGAGCTGTACAGAGGAAACAACCTTGTCCATTATACGGTCCTGGTGTATGTGTCGTATACCGGAATCCTTTTCTGTCTGGTACTTCTTCTGCAGTCTATGCAGCCAATTGTCAGAGAGACCATAGGCGTGCGTTACAACCTTTTCAAGGTGAAGAATCTGGCGGTGTTCGCCTTCCTTTGCTCCCTTTATTTTACAGTGACGGCGGCTATCCTTGGCTTCAGAAAGGAACAGGACAGGGTTACCGTATGGGCGAACAGGCTTGCTGTTGAAAGAGACCTCGGACTGGAGATTCAGCTCAGGAGCGTTGAGGAATCCATCGCTTCAGACCAGCTTATCGCGACCCTTAGCAGACTGGACAATACGCAGGAAATGATTCTGAACAGGCTGTCCGAGTACTATCTGTCCCGTACAAGACAGGGATACAATACAAGCGTGATGGTGTTCAGGGACAATGACAGGAACGGAGTTGTCTATTTCAACAACATTCTCCGCAACGGAACCCCTATTGCAGCCGGTTCGAACTTCATGTTCATTACGGATGCCAATGGAAGGAGCCGTTATGTGGGCATGTTCGCGTTTTATTCTGCCGAAGACGGACTTACCAGGATGCTGGTAGAGCTGGAGCCGGAATCCAACCGTGAAGACAGAGGATATTACAGCATTCTGGGCCGGTTCTCGAATCCGGGTGACATCAATATACCGGCATTATATTCCTATGCGAAATATTCTTCCGACAAGCTGACTTCATATAAGGGGAATTATCCTTATCCTACCCTTTATTTCGAGAGCACTGCGAGAATGAAGGACAAGAAGCAGGAAGTGGTCCGCTCCAACGGGCATGTCCACTTCCACCATATGATGGGAGAAGATGAGATCATAATCATCTCGAGGTCTCAGCGCGGGGCTATGGTGTACTTTACATCGTTCTCGTATCTGTTCCTCGGACTCTGTGCCCTCCTGTATGTCTTCTCGAAGAATGACGACAAGAAGAAGGGCTTCAAGAGGAACTATTTCAGGACAAGGATCAATACGATCCTGTTCATTTCCTCATTCATGATTCTGGCCAGCATGACCGTCATCAGTGTGGTTTTCGTATACAAGCGAAATGAAGCGAACATGCATGACCTCATGTCTACAAAGATTTCCACCATCCAGGCCCTGATCACAAACAGGGTGAGGCAGAACACCTCGTGGCAGGAGCTTCGCGGACAGGATTTTTCCGCTTCTCTGGAGATAATTGGAAATACCACGAAGTCAGACATAACCCTGTATTCTCCTGACGGAAAGGTCTTTCTTTCAACGACTCCTGAAGTGTTCGAAAAGATGATCCTCGGAAGCAGGATAGACCAGGATGCCTTCCACAGCATATGCCATGAGAACCAGAGGTTCTTCATTCAGAGGGAGACGATCGACGACTACAGCTATTGGTCGATGTATGCTCCGGTGTTCAATGACAAAGGAGACATGATCGCCATAATCAGTTCGCCGTATACCGAAAGGAACTATGACTTCAGAAGGGAAGCCTTCTTCCATGCGGCCCTGATCTTCAACCTCTTCATCCTCCTGCTCATCGCATCCCTGCTTTTCAGCACAAGGGAAGTGAACTCGATGTTCTCGCCTCTGATCGAGATGGGAAACAAGATGAACGTTGCCGATGTACATAATCTGGAATACATCATATACAAGAGAGAGGATGAGATATCGTCGCTGGTGGAAGCCTATAACCGAATGGTCCGCGACCTGTCGGATTCGACCCGCCAGCTTGCGCAGGCGGAGAGGGACAAGGCCTGGAGCCAGATGGCACGTCAGGTGGCCCATGAGATCAAGAACCCTCTGACACCTATCAAGCTCCAGCTCCAGAGGCTGATAAGGCTGAAGGAGAACAACAATCCGAAGTGGGAGGAAAGGTTTGACGAAGTGTCTGCGGTGATTCTGGAGCATATCGACATCCTGACCGAAACAGCCAATGAATTCTCGACTTTTGCAAAGCTCTACAGCGAGGATCCGGTACTTATCGATCTGGACAAGACCTTAAAGGACCAGCTTGTGATCTTTGACAACAAGGATAACATAGACATCAGCTATATCGGCATGGAAGGCGCATTCGTCATGGCGCCGAAGCCTCAGCTGATACGTGTGTTCGTCAACCTCATAACCAATGCTGTCCAGGCTGTGGAGATATATCAGAAGGAAGCAGCGGAGAAGGGTGAGGACTCAGGTCGCGGAAAGGTCCTCATATGCTTGAGGAACAGCATCAGGGACGGATATTATGATGTCGTTGTGGATGACAACGGTTCCGGTGTGAGCGAGGAGAACCTTGACAAGCTCTTTACTCCAAACTTCACGACCAAGAGTTCCGGCACCGGACTGGGACTGGCCATCTGCCGCAACATCATCGAGAAGTGTGAGGGCGAGATCAGCTATCAGAAGTCGTTTGCCCTGGGCGGAGCTTCGTTCATGGTTACCTTGCCTAAGCATCAGGCCTGATGCGGTTGGCCGCATGATATGCCACGGGCCCGGAAGCAGAAATCTTTAGGGAAATGCTTCCGGGCCCGTGGCATATCATGCAGCTGTCAGGCGAGCGTCAGCTCGACAGGACAGTGGTCGGAGCCGAATATTTCGGTGTGTATCTTTGCTCCGGCGAGACGGCCTTTAAGATTTTCCGATGTCACGAAATAGTCGATACGCCACCCTGCGTTCTTCTGGCGTGCCTGGAAACGGTATGACCACCATGAGTAGATGTCCGTCTGGTCAGGGTAGAAATAGCGGAAGGTGTCGATGAATCCGGCATCAAGGAGATTCGTGAACTGGGCGCGCTCCTGATCTGTGAATCCGGCGTTCATCCTGTTGCTCTTCGGATTCTTCAGGTCGATTTCCTTATGGGCGACGTTGAGGTCTCCGCATACTATTACGCCCTTGCGCCCGGCAAGCCCTTTCAGATAGGCCCTGAAGTCATCCTCCCACTTCATCCTGTAGTCCAGCCTCTTCAGACCGTCCTGCGAATTCGGAGTGTACACACATACAAGGAAGAAATCCTCCATCTCCAGCGTGATGACGCGGCCTTCGTGGTCATGCTCGTCGATCCCTATACCGTATGTGACGTTTATAGGTTCATGCCTTGTATATATTGCGGTTCCGGAGTATCCTTTCTTGTCCGCATAGTTCCAGTAGGACCTGTAGCCCAGGAACTCGAGGTCGATCTGACCTTCCTGAAGCTTGGTCTCCTGAAGGCAGAAGAAGTCAGCATCCAGTTCCTCGAAGATGTCCGCAAACCCCTTTCCGCACACAGCCCTCAGGCCGTTCACATTCCATGAAATGAATTTATACATATTTGTCAATGTTATCTTTGGGCAAATATAACTAAAATATTAGGGCACTGCGCGCGTTTTATGGTGAAAGTGCGCTTGGCCTAGTCATTATCTTCCAGCTGGAAGATCTCGTCTGCGTGTCTGCCGAAATATCTGGCAATCTTCAGAGCGACTACCGTCGAGGGCATATATCGGCCGGTCTCGATGAAATTGATCGTCTGCCTTGACACTCCGACAGCATCCGCCAGCTCCTGCTGGGTGATGTTCTTGATCGCCCTTTCTACCTTAACAGTGTTCTTCATTCTGCATCCTCCTTACATTGGCGTCTCATCTTCCAGATGGATATGCGGAATATGAACAGATATAGGATGATATATGTGTTGACGCTTGTAAGTCCGGTCCCTGTGAGGACGGTAACCAGAGACGTCACTAATGACATCGATTCCAGACTTCTGAATCCGTGCAGGAAGGCCATCACCAGGTTTATGACCATGAAGAATCCGAAGGCGATGAATGCCGTAGTGGCGATGGACCTTCGTCTGATGGAATCGATCATTTCATCTTCATCCTTTTCTTCTGTCATCACAATGACGAAGATACCGAGGAAGAAGAGAAGATACATCACCATGGAAATGAACCTTGTATGTGTCTGCGGGATGATTTCCCATACGTTTGCCATAAGAAGGCCAAGTACAAGCGACAGAACAGAAGCTATGATCAGTCCATAGCCGCATTTGCGGAATCTATTCGGGAGCATGTAGGTTTTATTTTTCATTTTCAGTCCTCCTTATAATCATCATTTCATAGTTGAATTTGCAGATGTACACAATGAAGCATACAAACACCGATGCGAATGCGAAGTACATGAATGCCAAGTCATATACAAAGAGAATGGCAATCAGCATAACGATGGCAGTGCACCAGAAGCTCCATACGAATGACTGCATCCGTACGACGGCAGTCATCTCATCTTCGTCCTTTTCTCTTGACAGCGCGAGAAATACCAATGATACGAGAAGTCCGAGCATGCAGATCTCATTTACAGGATCCGTCCGGGTGATTCCGAACCATTCGCTTGTGCTGTTCAGGTCGAGGGTCATCAGGGCAGGTACCTTGACCAATACCCAGTCCGCCTCGCCAGGTCCTAGCAAAAGCCAGATGCATGCGGCCAGGAATGGCACAAGCATGACCAGTCCGATCATCTTGAAATTGTGGGGAAGCAGGTAATTCTTTTTCATAAAAATCCGTTTTGATATTCAACTTATCAGGAATTCCTGCCGCAAAGTTAAATATGTTTTTCTAAATATCAAGTATATTTAACAAAATATCATACAAATTTTACTTGGATGTCACGAAGACAACACAAATAGCAGTATCAGCGCTTCGTGCCGCCGACTGCAATCATAAAAAACTCGCGGCACCCCGAAATACTGGGTGCCGCGAGTTTTTATGCTAAAAGTGCTGGAGGGAAGGCTATTCGAGTGTCCATTCGGTGCCTTCCTTGGTGTCCTTGATCTGGATGCCGAGGGACTTGAGGTCGTCGCGGATGCGGTCGCTGGTCGCCCAGTCTTTCGCTGCCTTGGCCGCCTTGCGCTGCTCGAGGACCATGTTCACGAGACCGTCGATTGTCTGCATGGCCTTTCCGCCTTCGCTTTCTTCGTCGCGAAGTCCGAGGACTCCGAACACGATGTTGTCGAAGAGGTCCGTAAGAGCCTTCCAGTCGGATGCGTCGAGGGAGATCTTCTTGTCCTTTGCAGTGTTGATGATGCGTACTGCGTCAAAGATGTATGAGAGGGCGATAGGGGTGTTGAGGTCGTCGCAGAGTGCTTCGTAAACCTTCTCGACCAGCTCGCGCACCTCTTTGTTTGAAGCGGAAACCGTGTCAGGAGCTGTGGCGGAAACGAACTCGCCGTATGCGAGGGCGGGAGCCGCCTGCACTCCGGCTGCGGCTGCAAGCCCCTTGAGGTCCTTCGCCGCCTGCATGATCCTCTTCAGACCCTTTTCAGCCGCCTGCAGCGCCTCGTTGCTGAAGTCGAGGGTGCCGCGATAATGTGCCTGAAGGATGAAGAAGCGTACGGTCATCGGGGTGTATGCCTGTGCCAGCTTCTCGTGGCGGCCGGCAAACAGTTCCGGAAGGGTGATGAAGTTTCCGAGTGACTTGCCCATCTTCTTGCCTTCGATGGTGATCATGTTGTTGTGCATCCAGTACTTCACTCCGCTGCATCCGCGTGAGGCTGTATTCTGTGCGATCTCGCATTCATGATGAGGGAAGAGGAGGTCCATTCCGCCGCCGTGGATGTCGAACTCCCTTCCGAGATACTTCTCGCTCATGGCAGAGCACTCAAGGTGCCAGCCCGGGAATCCGTCGCTCCAAGGAGATGGCCAGCGCATGATGTGCTCCGGCGATGCCTTCTTCCAGAGGGCGAAGTCATATGACGCCCTCTTGTCCTGCTGGCCGTCGAGGTCGCGTGTTCCTTCCTTCACTTCGTCCAGCGTACGGCCCGAAAGGATGCCGTACTTATGGTCCTTGTCATATTTGAGGACGTCGAAATATATCGATCCGTTGCTTTCGTATGCATATCCGGCCTCCAGGATCTTCTTCACAAGGTCGATCTGCTCGATGATGTGTCCGGATGCGCGCGGCTCAATGGATGGCGGAGCCACATTGAGCATGCGCATCGCCTCATGGTAGGCGAGGGTGCATCTCTGAACCACTTCCATCGGTTCGAGCTGCTCCAGACGCGCCTTCTTTGCGATCTTGTCCTCTCCTTCGTCGGCGTCATGCTCCAGATGGCCTACGTCCGTGATGTTGCGGACGTAACGCACCTTGTAGCCAAGATGCTTGAGAAGCTTGACGAAAACGTCATATGTGACGCCCGGACGGGCATGCCCCAGATGGGCATCGCCGTAAACTGTAGGACCGCATACGTAAAGTCCCACATGGCCCTCTTCAAGAGGCCTGAACAACTCTTTCTTTCTCGAAAGGGAATTGGTGATATATAATTCTCTCATAACATTAATCAATTCTCAACCTGCAAATATAGTGAATTATTTAGTACCTTTGACCGATTTTTTCTGACTGACACCAAATTATGAAAAGACTCCTTTCCATATCCATCATATTCCTTCTTTCCTTGTCTGCCTGGACCGCAGGGGCCCAGAAGAAAGCCAAGCTGACTTTCGAGACCATATACAGGCCGGTGTATGGCTATATAGTGGATTCCCTTACCAATACTCCATATCAGAATGTGGCGGTCTATGCATTTGACAATATGGAAGATGCGCTTAAGGGAGAAGATGCGCTGGCGAAGTCCCGTAATCCGCTGGCCCTCAAGTTGAAGGGGGATGTTGTGGAGACGAGGACTGACGAATCCGGAAGATATATGGTTCCTGCCAGAAGCACAGGTGTCCTGGTCATTCATCTAAAGGAAAGGAAGGAGATCATTGTCGAAGAGATAGCCGGACGCTCCGAAATCAGCCGCGGCCGCCGTCCTTCAGAAAGGAAGATGGATATCGACATCTCACAGTTCCTTGGGGAAGATTACGGAAAAGGTACAGGCAAGTACCGTGAGAAAGGACCGCAGGGGGTTGTCCTCGACATGGACTTCAAGGCATACATCCCTGCTCCGGGAGAAAAAGGAAAGGATGCCCGGGTGGTTGTGGAAAGGCGCATCGTCGACCTCGAGACCGGAGAACTCCTGTCCAAGACGGTTCCGGTGGCCAGGGACGGCAAGAAGTTCCATAAGCTCAGACGCAAGATGATGGCGAAAGGCGAGATCGCCGACAGCCTTTATGAACTGGCGGGAGACCACCCTGTCCTTACCGACAGCACCAGCAGCATAAGGGTGATTGACCATATCGACACAGAGCCATGGAAGGACAGATGCTTCCGGCTGGGCTATTTCGTGAGCATGGAGCATGCGGGAGAGGTCAGGCATCTCGACACCCTTTACATGATGACCAACCGCGTGGACAAGCCTCTGAAGTATCTGGAATATGGATTCGACCCATACAGGTTTGAAATAGAAGAAACGACCGAACAGCGCCGTGCCGTAAACAGAAGGCTCGTCCTGGAAGGAGTCTATGACGGAAAAGTCCCTGAAATACTGAAGGATTCGTCATATGTGCTCAATGAACTTCATATCAAGGCTACCGTTGCCCAGAGGCAGGCTTATGACGAGTGCATAGTCCTGGCAGACACTATGATCGCCGGTGTGATGAGGGAGCTTCGAGCTGCCTTTGCCGGCAAGATGAATGACCATGTGCGCATAACCAAGACTTCCCAGGTCACGCCTGATACGTTATATAAGGACAACGTATCATACAGATACATCTTCCGCACGGGACGCCAGTTCTCGCGAAACGACTATCTTCGTCAGATCAGGCGCGCAAAGGAGGATGCGAGGCTGGAACGCCTCTGCCTCCAGGCCATGGAAGAGCGCCAGATTCTGGAAGGCACTTCATGGGATTATGCGGCCAATGAGCTGGCCGCCCTTTACATCAGGCAGGGAAGGCCTGAAACCGCCATTCTTGCGCCTTTTGTCGATACGTCCCTTCTGGAATGCGACATCAATACCGAGGATCCTGTGACTTTTGAGGAGACGGTCATGAACAGAAGGGAGATCGTTGCTAATCAGGTGCTCGCCCTCATGCTTCAGGACGAGTTCTCCAAGGCTGCGGACCTTGCCCTCATGCTTCCTGACGAATATGCCTGCCTGCGTGAAGTGGCCTTGTGCAAGGCCGGCAAGGTGCCTTCCGACGATGCTTCTAGGAATCTTCTTAGAGAATCTTCGCTGAGGAATGCCGTGCTGATGGACATGCTCTCCGCTAAGGTGGGAGATCATACCCTGGAGACTCTGGACCGGATGCCGCAGGACGATCCGATGATGTGGTATCTTCGCGCAAGGACCTGTTGCATAATGTATGAGAACGAGTCCTGGGAGATGCAGGCGGCCGTTCTCGACGGAACGGGACAGACCGTCTACGACCATGTCAAGGAATGCCTTGGAAAGTGCTTTGAGATGGATGGGGAAATGGTCCGGTCTGCCAAGTTCGATTCACAGATAAACGAATATGCCCTCAAGGAAGTTTTGGGCATTTATGTGCTTTGATGTCATTATAAAAATATCTATCTTTGCCACTTAATTTTTTAATGTATGAAAGTAGCAGTCATCATGGGCTCGACCAGCGACCTTGAGATAATGTCGCAGGCGATAAATGTCCTCGAAGGATTCGGGGTTGAAGTTGTCAAGAAGGTAATCAGCGCACACAGGACTCCTGACCTCATGTGCGAGTTCGCGAAGTCGGCGAAGTCGCAGGGAATCGGCGCAATCATCGCCGGAGCAGGCGGAGCCGCCCATGTGGCGGGAGTTGTTGCCGGCATGACGACTGTCCCTGTCATCGGAGTTCCTATCCAGACAAAGGCTCTCGGAGGTATGGATTCCCTCCTTTCGATAGTTCAGATGCCTGCAGGCATACCTGTGGCGACGATGGCTATCAACGGCGCAAAGAATGCAGGCCTTTTCGCGGCACAGATCCTTGCCCTTACGGATGAGTCGCTTGCAGCGAAGCTGGACGCCTTCAGAAAAGAGCAGACACAGAAAGTACTTGACGCAACGATATAAGAAATATGAACAACTATCGCATCTACGTAGAGAAATATCCTGAATTTCAGGTAGAGGCACGCAGCCTTCTGAGTGAGCTGAACGAAAATCTTCAGCTTGACCTCGGAACGCTGCGTTTCCTTAATGTATATGACCTTTTCGGCTTCTCGGAGGAACTCCTTGAGAAGAGCCGTTACAGTGTCTTCGGTGAAATCGTGACAGACAGCGTTACCGATGAGTGTGACCTCACCGGCACAAAGTATATAGCTGTCGAGTTCCTTCCGGGTCAGTTCGACCAGCGTGCGGCTTCGGCTGTTGACTGCGTCCGTCTGATCGATCCTGCAGCGAAGGTAAGCATCAAGAGCTCGAAGCTCATCATCCTTCCGGGAGAAACTTCCGACGAGGTGGTGGAGAAGATAAAGAAGTATTACATCAATGCTGTGGAGTCGCGCGAGAAGGATCTTGCGAAACTTACTGCAATGGAGCAGCCGGAAGTGGTTCCTGTCCATGTGCTCGAAGGGCTTACAGCCCTGACTGAGGAGGAGCTGGCACCGTTCTGCAAGAAGATGGGTCTTGCAATGAATGCGGATGACCTCCGCGAAGTTGTGAACTATTTCAAGGCTGAAGGACGCGATCCGTATGAGACCGAGCTCCGTATCCTTGACACATATTGGAGCGACCATTGCCGCCATACCACATTCACCACCGAACTCGAGGAGATCGACGTGGAGGAGTCATTCATGAAGGAGGAGATCGACGGAACCCTCAATCTCTACATGAAGATCCGCAAGGACCTCGGACGCGAGAACAAGGGCCTGAACCTCATGGACATGGCGACTGTAGGTGCGCGTTATCTCAAGTCGAAGGGACTTCTTGACGACATGGAGGTAAGCGAGGAGAACAATGCATGCAGCATATATGTGGATGTGGACATCGTTGACGACGAAGGGGAGATGACGACGGAAAAGTGGCTTCTCCAGTTCAAGAACGAGACCCACAACCATCCTACTGAAATCGAACCGTTCGGAGGTGCCGCAACATGTCTCGGCGGAGCCATCCGCGACCCGCTTTCAGGTCGTGCATATGTATACCAGGCGATGCGTGTGACAGGTGCCGGAGATATCTGGCTTCCTGTTGCCGACACCATCCCGGGCAAGCTTCCGCAGAGCATCATCTCACGCAAGGCAGCTCACGGATACTCAAGCTACGGAAACCAGATCGGACTTGCGACGACACATGTCCGCGAGGTCTATCACGAGGGTTATGTGGCAAAGCGCCTTGAGGTTGGTGCGGTTGTCGGTGCGGTGAAGGCGGACAGCGTGCGCCGCGAAAGCCCGGCTCCAGGAGACATCGTTCTCCTTCTCGGAGGCCGTACAGGCCGTGACGGAGTAGGTGGCGCAACAGGTTCGTCAAAGGAACATACAGAAGAGTCTCTCGAGACTTGCGGCAGCGAGGTGCAGAAGGGTAATGCTCCTGAAGAGAGAAAGCTCCAGAGGCTTTTCCGCCGTCCTGAAGTGACCAGACTCATCAAGAAATCGAACGACTTCGGTGCCGGTGGCGTCAGCGTTGCCATCGGAGAGCTTACCGACGGTCTTGACATATACCTCGACAGGGTTCCTGTAAAGTACAGCGGACTCAACTCTACAGAACTTGCGATCAGCGAATCGCAGGAGCGTATGTCCATCGTCATCGAGGCAAAGGACAAGGAGGAGATGATGGCGTACTGCCGCAGCGAGAACGTAGAGGTGACCCATGTCGCAGACGTAACCGACAGAGGCCGCATGCGCATGTTCAACGGCGACAGGCTTGTCGTGGACCTCTCCCGCGAGTTCATCGACAGCGCCGGAGCGAAGCATTACGCTAAGGCTACAGTAGGGGCTGTGGAGCAGAAGAATCCTTTCGAGCGCACGGTTCCCGGAGATACCCTCAAGGACAAGGTATTCCATAATCTTCAGGACCCTAACGTGACTTCCCAGAAGGGACTTATCGAGATGTTCGACTCGACTATCGGACGTTCTACGGTCCTCATGCCGTTCGGTGGCATGCTCCAGACGACAGAGACCCAGGTTTCTGTACAGAAGCTTCCTACCGACGGATACACTGATACTGCTTCCATCATGGCGTTCGGATACAACCCGTTCATCGCCAGCTGGAGCCCATACCATGGTGCAGCATACGCAGTCGTGGAGGCTTGTGCAAAGGTTGTGGCGGCAGGTGCTTCATATGAGAAGATGCGTTTCTCATATCAGGAATATTTCGAGCGCATGACCGACCGCAGGTCATGGGGCAAGCCGCTTTCGGCCCTTCTCGGCGCACTCAAGATGCAGGTGGAGCTCGGCCTTCCTTCGATCGGAGGAAAGGACTCGATGAGCGGAACATTCGAGAATATCAACGTGCCTCCTATGCTCATGGCTTTCGGTATCACTACAGTGGACGCAGGTCAGGTGATCTCTCCTGAACTCAAGTATGAAGGCAACAAGCTCTACCTTATCAGACATACTCCGCTTGAGAACCATATGCCGAATGTCGAACAGCTCAAGGCAAACTGGAATTATGTCCATGAGCAGATCCAGGCTGAGAACATCGTTTCCGGCTATGCCCTCGGATTCGGAGGACTTGCGGAAGCGATCTGCAAGATGTCGTTCGGAAACGCCCTTGACGCGAAGATAAAGTATGACGAGGCGGAACTCTTCAATTACGGATACGGTTCGATCCTCGTCGAGGCAGAAGAGGAACTTGATTATCCTGATGCAATCCTCATCGGAGAAGTTACAGACGGCGAGGAAAGCGAACTCTCTATCAACGGCAAGAAGTTCGATATCTTCGAACTCATGGCTGTCAACGGTGCAAAATATGCAGAGGTTTATCCTGATACAGCAGAGGCTTACCATAAGAAACTGGTTCCTGCCGGCCTGGAAGGCGTGAAGCCTTTCAAGGCAAAGAAGGCTGACCTGAAGTACAAGGGCGAGCCTGTGGAGAAGCCTATAGCATATCTTCCTGTATTCCCGGGTACGAACTGTGACTATGACTCGGCAAAGGCATGGCGCAATGCCGGTGCAGAGGTGCGCATGAGCGTGTTCTGCAACCTTACCGAAGACGATATCTTCAGGTCTATAGCAGAGATGAAGAAGAACATCGATGAGTGCCATATCCTGATGCTCTGCGGCGGATTCTCAGCCGGTGACGAGCCTGACGGAAGCGGTAAGTTCATCGCCAACGTTCTCAACAACAAGGAAATAGCTGATGCCATCCACGCTCTTATCGACCGTGGAGGCCTTATCCTCGGCATCTGCAACGGATTCCAGGCTCTCGTCAAGTCCGGACTCCTTCCGTACGGTCGCCTCGGCCAGGTGACCAAGGACAGCCCGACCCTCTTCCGCAACGACATCAACCGCCATATCTCGCAGATGGTGACAACACGTGTCGGTACGACTAATTCTCCATGGCTCAAGGACTTCTCGGTTGGAGATCTCCATACCATCGCGGTGAGCCACGGTGAGGGTAAGTTCGTAGTGAACGAGGAGTTTGCACGTGAACTCTTTGCGAACGGTCAGGTGGCGTTCCAATATGTGGATCCTCTCGAAGAGGAGCCTACGATGGAGTCTCCTTATAACCCGAACGGTTCATACTATGCGATCGAGGGCATCATCAGCCGCAACGGACAGATTCTCGGCAAGATGGGACATACAGAACGTTTCGAGGAAAATCTCTTCAAGAATATTGACGACGATACCCGCGAGCAGCCTTTGTTCCACAATGCGGTAGCATATTTCAGAGGAGAATAGTACAATAGCACATCATGTGGAGAGGGTGGAAAAACTAAATCCCTCCCACTCCTGCGGAGCGGGCCCCTCCCATTCACGAGGGCCATGGGCGGCCACGGTTTTTCCACCCTCTCCACATGATGATGAACTGTGACAGTTTATTGATACAGCGTAAGAGTTAGAAAAGTATATGTGTATGTGTAGTAATAATTTTATGAGTGACAAGCCGCATCATGAGTGTGGTGTGCTTGGTATTTATGGTGTGCAGGATGCGGCCAATCTTGCATACTATGGTCTTCATGCTCTGCAGCATAGGGGTCAGCAGGGCTGCGGAATCGTATCGGTAGACTCTGAAGGAGTGTTCCATAGGGTCAAGGGAGACGGCCTGGTGACAGAAGTCTTCAATGAGCAGAGGATGTCGGTTCTGACCGGAAACATGGCCATAGGTCACGTCCGTTACAGCAATGCAGGCTGCAAGGGTGTGGAGAACATCCAGCCGTTCCTCTTCCATCATAACTCCGGAGATTTTGCGATGGCAAACAACGGAAGCATCGTCAATTACAGGCAGCTGAGGATGGAGCTGGAAGACAAGGGCAGCCTTTTCCAGTCATCTTCCGATGCCGAGGTTCTGGCCCATCTTATCAAGAAGCAGGGCGCATATAACAATGTTCCCCGAATCGTTGCCATCAAGGATGCGCTGAATCAGATGGACGGTGCCTATGCATTCCTGATAATGACCGGCCGCCGTATCTATGCGTGCAGGGACAAATATGGATTCCACCCTCTTGCAATCGGCAAGCTCGGAGACGGATATGTTGTGGCAAGCGAGACTTGTGCATTCGATGTGCTCGGTGCAGAGTATATACGTGATGTGGAGCCGGGTGAGATCGTCACCATCGACCATCATGGAGTCCGCAGCCAGTTCTATTCAGAGCCGGAGCGTCATGCCATGTGTGCCATGGAGTATGTTTATTTCGCACGTCCGGACAGCGATATCGAGGGATGCAATGTGCACAATTACAGAAAGGAATCCGGAAGGATCCTGTTCCAGGAGGCTCCTGCAGATGCCGATATCGTGATCGGAGTGCCTGACTCAAGCCTCAGTGCCGCTCAGGGTTATGCTGAAGCAAGCGGACTGCCATATGAGATGGGACTCATCAAGAACAAATATATCGGACGAACATTCATCCTTCCTACACAGGAGTTGAGGGAGAAGGGAGTGAAGATGAAGCTTTCTCCTGTAAAGACGATTGTGAAAGGAAAGAGAGTGGTGCTGGTCGATGACTCCATCGTGCGAGGGACGACATCCCTGAAGATTGTGAACATGCTTCGCGAGGCCGGTGCTGCAGAGATACATGTACGTATCGCCAGTGCGCCTTTGAAGTATACATGCTATTACGGAGTCGATGTCCATACTCCGAAGGAACTCATCAGCAACAGCCACGATGTGGACGAGGTCTGCAAGATGATCGGTGCCGACTCGCTCGCATTCCTCTCTCACGAAGGAATGCTCGCCGCCGGCCATCGCGACGACCTCTGCCTCGCCTGCTTCAACCACAAGTATCCGACGAAGCTGTACGAGGAGTAGGGAGTGGATATAAAGAAGACAATAAGGGAATGGATGCTGCCCATCGCGATGGTGACGGGAGCATCCGTTTATCTTTTATACCATTTCATGCCGGAACCTGTGCATGCGGCCGGCCCGTTTCTAAGCGGGGCTGTTGCTGTGCTCCAGCCCCTGCTGATCTTTGCCATGCTCTTCCTGACCTTCTGCCGCATAGAGCCGAAGGACCTGAAGCCGCACCGATGGCACTGGTGGCTTCTGCTGATACAGGGCGGCCTCTTCACCGGTCTCGGACTTCTTGCCTACTGGCTTCTCCATGCCATACCGGGCGAAGGCCACGGGAAGATAGTGCTTATCGAAAGCGCCATGCTCTGCCTGATTTGTCCGACCGCTACTGCAGCCGCTGTGGTGACCCGCAAACTCGGTGGCGATGTCGCAGGAATCACGACCTACACGGTCCTTATAAATCTGCTGACGGCTGTCCTTGTCCCTCTGATCGTTCCACTGATCCAGCCTATGCAGGGAATGGATTTCTGGACTGCATTCTGCGTCATAGTGGCGAAGATATTCCCTCTGCTCATTCTGCCTTGCCTTGCCGCCTGGCTGGTGCGCTATCTTGCCCCCGGTGTCCATAAGCGTCTGCTTGAGTATCCGGACCTCGCTTTCTACTTATGGGCTGTGGCGCTGACCCTTGCCATCGCTGTGACGACCAAATCCATTGTCCGGAGCGACATGCATGTCGGGCTGCTTCTTATGATAGCGTTGATCTCCCTTGTCTGCTGCATCTTCCAGTTTGCGACAGGACGTTTTGTGGGAAGCCGCTACCGCCCGCGACGCATTTCCCGAAGCGAGAGTCAGAGTGCTTCTGTCCGGATGGCGGAGGAGAGAGGACGCAAGGTCCGTACGGTCACTGCCGGCCAGTCGCTCGGCCAGAAGAACACGGTCTTCGCCATCTGGCTCGGCTATACGTTCATGACCCCTGAAACCGCCATAGTAGGCGGCCTCTACAGCATCTGGCACAATCTCTATAATTCATGGCAGCTTTATCGTGCCGAGAATGCTGGCACTTAAATCAATGTCTATCAGCATTTTAATGTGTTATGCCTGGACTATATCCGATTAAGTGCCATATGTTTTTGTGGTTTCAACAGATTGATGACAGCGATCAGCACCCGCATGGGATGAACCGGGCTTATCAGCAGGAATGATGTCTATTTTTGCAATGCCTCCTGCTCGGAGGCAATATGATATAAAAAGAGGATGACCTCAAAGTCAATTCGCCGGCCCA
>JAFTYS010000035.1 GCA_017461285.1 Bacteroidales bacterium
ATCTCTTAGCTTGTCCTGACACTTATAATTTCACAAAGAAATTAACGCTTCTCGATAAATTGTATTTCTCGGTACTTGCTTCTTGTACAGTAAAACAGTCTTTTCAATGAACTTCTTAAGCCAAACTTGAGGTTTTTGTGTACCCCGTTTTTCGTTTGGGATTGCAAAGGTAGACATTTTTTCTTTACCTCCAAATTTTTCTGTGAAAATTTTTAAGCAATTTTTGGAAAAAATACGCTCGGACAATCATAATCATCTGATTGTCCGAGCGTTATCGAGTTGTTACAATTTTGTTAAGGATTAAAAATTGTATTTCACCATCATATTAAGACGGTTGTTTCCAACCCAATGGAGTTCCTGATCAGCAAGACCGAACGAGTTAAGCTTTCCACCCTCGTAATATTCTCCATACTGGACAGAAGTCCACTGATACTCGAGGCCTACATTGAGCTTACCTATATTATATATGATCTGCGGATTGATACGGTACATCTGGTTGATGTTCGAGAATCCGTTGCCACAGAAATATACATCCTCCTTTGGCAAAAGGCCGTCTACACCTTTGGCAAGTCCAAGGTTCTTCACATAACCGAGGAAGAGCACACCCTGCCACTTCTTTCCGTAAGAAAGCGAGAGCCATGATGATGAATTGCGGAGAGACTCGTACTTCCAGCTTCCGCCATCACCTATCCCTACCTTTGCATATCCGCTCATGAGGTTCATATGTTCGCCGCCCTGTCCGAAGGTCGTCTTTGCCTTTACAGCAAACTTCTTATGCGAGTACTGAGTGTACACATATCCGAGAACAGAAGTCTTGCGGTCCGACACCCTCACGGTCTTGTCATTATACTCGCCGAGAACCCTTGGCTTGATGCTTACCATATCAACACCTCCCCTGACGAGGAAACCACCGCTCTTATATGCCACTGCCGCATACATTTCCGGAGTCATTCCATATTTCATATACATTGCAGAAGCTCCTGCAGGGCCGGCAGACTGATACTGCATCTGCCATATCGCAGCTGCAGAAACGATCCAGTTGCTGCCGAGGTTCGCATCCATCTGCACGAGAGGAGTACGTGAGAACGGTCCGAAAGGTGCTCCGACCTCAAGGCTGAAGAGATGCGGATGGTCGGCAGCCATAGGATGCCATGCCTGTCCGATCTTGAGGCCTACTGAATTCTTCTGTTCCTTGCCGAGCTCCTTCCAAGTAATGGTAGCATAGGCCTGGCGAAGACGGTATGTCGCAGTACCTGAGATCTTTGTATTTCCAGGGAAATATACTCCCGCATTGGCATTCGATGAATTTGAAAGGCCGGAATAGAAGTCAGCCTCAAGCTTTGCACCGAAATGCACATTGTCTATGGAATATCCGCTCACATCCACACCAAGACGCGATGTCAGGGCAAGGAATACGAATGACGGCTGGTCATTTACATCAATCCCGTCCACCATCTTCACATCCTTCGGAAGATAGTAGAAAAGGTCTCCTGTTCCGGAAACGCTCTCACGGCTGTCGAAAGCGAAATAGTTACGGATGAAGCCATAGAACTTGAGGTTGTTCTTTGGCTCGGCCTTCTGCTCCTTTTCAGCAGCAGAAAGATTCAGCGCGCAAAGCGAAAGAAGCGCAGCTGAAAGCAATAAATAGATACGTTTCATATATACATCTGTTTCAACATTCTATAAAAACGGGTCGCCCTAAAGCGACCCGCAAATATAGTATTTTTGAAATTATGCCGCAAATGGGAAGATCTTGGTGAGCCAGAAGAAGGCAAATACAAGTCCGATGACGCCGATCACAGCACCAGCCTTGAGCATATCCTTGGTCTTGATAAGACCTGTAGAGAATGCGATGGCATTAGGAGGTGTAGAGATAGGCATCAGCATCGCAAGCGAAGCACAGGTAGCCACGAAACAGATCATAGCCTTTTCTCCTCCGAAGCCTGCAAATGCAGGATTTGCAGAGAGTCCTGATGATACAGCGCAAAGGATAGGGATAAGGAGGGCGGCAGTAGCCGAGTTGCTGATGAAGTTTGAAAGCAGGTAGCATACCAGGCCGGCAACAACGAACACCAGGATGATCGACATTTCACCGAATGGGATAGCATTCACGAGAGTAGCACCAAGTCCTGTTCCTCCCTTGGAGATGTCAAGCATTGCATAACCGAGGGCAAAACCTCCGGCAACGAGCCAGAGAACGCTCCAGTCGATCTGCTTGATGTCTTCCTTATCAAATGTGCCTGTGCAGACAAATACTGCAAGAGGTATGAGAGCCACGATGTTTGAGCTGATTCCTGTCAGACTCTCTGTAGCCCAGAGAAGGATGGTCACAGCAAAAGTGATCCACACAAGATATGTTCTCCAGGTTGTAGGCTTATCGTTCTTAGGGATGTTGACCTCAAGTTTCTTGGTAGAGAAAGGGAACATGACCTGAAGTACGACCCATGCTACAAGAATCATGATAAGCACAAACGGAATCATATGGATAGCCCACTCACCGAATGAGATGCTCATGCCGAAATAAGTCTCAAGGTTGGAAACCGCTGTACCGTTAGGAGGTGTACCGATTGTTGTTCCGATACCACCGATGTTGGCAGATACAGGGATTGAAAGCGCGAGCGCGATCTTACCTTTGTCTCCTTCAGGGAATGTTGCAAGTATCGGAGCCAGGAACGCGAGCATCATGGCAGCTGTAGCAGTATTGCTCATGAACATTGAGAAGAGTGCGATTACCACCAGGAAGCCGAGGAGCACCATCTTAGGGTTTGTACCGAACGGCTTCAGAAGGACTCTCGCCAAAGTGACATCCAGACCATATTTCTGAGCCATGATTGCAAGTGAGAATCCACCAAGGAAGAGCATCACCACAGGATCGGCAAAAGCAGACATGATCTTGGTGTAATTCATTATACCTTCGAGCTTAGCTCCTGACTCATCCACCATAAGGAAGCCGAGTCCCTTGTTGGAAAGCATAAGGAGAGCCAGTACGATAACCAGTACAGATGTCGTCCAGCTTGGAATCACTTCGAAGATCCACATGAGAGCAGCAAACACAAAAAGAGCGATCGTACGCTGCTGCAGAACTGTAAGTCCCTCAATACCAAAGAAAGTAGTAGGGACAGCAAGGAGGAAGATTGTGATCAGCAGCACCAATGGCAGCAGTACACAATACTTTACTGAAAATTTTTTAGTACCCATTATATTTGTCTTTAAAGAAATTACGCCCGTTAAAAACGGGCGCAAAGTTAGTCTTTATTTATAATAAAGCAACTAAATATGTGCTAAAACTTTAGACGATACCCTGCTCAAGCATTGCCTGTGCCACCTTCATGAAGCCGGCGATGTTGGCACCTTTCACATAATTGATGTAGCCGTCAGGCTGCGTACCATACTTCACGCATGCCTCGTGGATGTTCGACATGATCGCGTGGAGCTTCTCGTCCACCTCTGCAGGACTCCAGCTGATGTGCATTGCGTTCTGGGTCATCTCTAGGCCCGAAGTCGCAACTCCACCGGCGTTCACTGCCTTTCCAGGAGCGAACATGATGCCTGCCTTCTGGAATGCTGCGATAGCCTCAGGAGTACATCCCATGTTTGAGACCTCGGCTGCAAGCCATGTTCCGTTTGCGAGGAGTTCCTCTGCATCAGCACCTGTAAGCTCGTTCTGGAATGCGCAAGGCATCGCGATGTCGCACTTGATGCTCCATGCCTTCTTTCCAGGATAGAATGTAGCAGAAGGGAACTTCTCTGCGAAAGGAGCGACAACATCGTTGTTCGAAGCGCGGAGCTCGAGCATGTACGCTATCTTCTCTGCATTCATTCCTTCCGGATCATAGATCGCTCCGTCAGGACCTGAGATCGCGATCACCTTTGCGCCAAGCTCAGTAGCCTTCGTTGCAGCGCCCCATGCCACATTACCGAAGCCAGAGAGAGCGACTGTCTTGCCCTTGATGTCCTTTCCGGCCATCTGGAGCATATGCTGTACGAAATATACCGCACCGAATCCTGTTGCTTCAGGACGGAGGATAGAACCGCCCCAGGTCATGCCCTTTCCTGTGAGGACTCCTGTATTGTATTGCTGTGCGAGCTTCTTGTACATTCCGTACATGAATCCGATCTCGCGTCCGCCTACTCCGATATCTCCTGCAGGAACATCCTGGTCAGGTCCGATCACCTTCCAGAGCTCAAGCATGAAGGCCTGGCAGAAACGCATGATCTCAGCATCTGATTTTCCTCTCGGGTTGAAGTCGGAACCGCCCTTGCCGCCGCCCATAGGGAGGGTTGTGAGGGCATTCTTGAATGTCTGCTCGAATCCGAGGAACTTCAGGATCGAAAGATTCACTGAAGGATGGAAGCGGATACCTCCTTTGTACGGACCGATTGCGGAGTTGAACTGCACGCGGTAGCCTGTGTTTGTCTGGACTTCTCCGTTGTCGTCCACCCATGTTACCTTGAATGTAAGGATACGCTCAGGCTCGACGATGCGCTCAACGATCTTTGCATCCTCGAATTCAGGATGCTGGTTGTAAACTTCTTCTATAGACTCCAATACTTCGTGTACCGCCTGAAGGTATTCCTTCTCATAAGGGTACTTGGCCTGAAGCCTGGCCATCAGATCATTAGTGTTCATTATTGTATTATTAGTGGTTATTGCCTATTTCACTTCCCATGTCGATCCGCTGCGAAGAAGGTCGTCCACACACTTGATCTTCGACTTCTCCTTGACCTGCTCGACCTGATTGCGGACACCCTCGTCGTATGTCACATCCTTCACGTCGCGTATGACTCCCAGAGCCACAGGGAAATCAGGATATTTCATATCGGCAAGCATCATATGGATGCCGACGTTCTCCGAGTGGGCGTCATGTACAAGGATATCATCTTCCGTGATTCCGTTCTCTCCGATAGTGACAACCTTGAGACCCATGCCGTCAAGGATGATTCCCTTGTTCCTTTCCTTTCCGAAGATCATCTTCTCGCCATGGCGGAGGACGATGGTCCTGTCCGCGCGATGCTCCCTGTCTGAAATGATCTTGTGGGCTCCGTCATTGAAGATGACGCAGTTTGTGAGCATCTCCATCACTGAACATCCTTCATGTTTTGCTGCGGAAAGCATTATCTCCGATGTCAGCTTAAGTTCAGAATCAAGGCTTCTGGCAAAGAAGGTTCCCTTTGCACCGAGCACAAGGCTTCCCGGATTGAAAGGATGCTCGACGGTTCCGTAAGGAGAAGTCTTCGAGATAGCTCCGAAACGGGAAGTCGGAGAATACTGGCCCTTTGTAAGACCGTAGATCTGGTTGTTGAAAAGGACGATATTGATGTCCACATTCCTGCGGATGGCATGGATGAAATGGTTGCCGCCGATAGCCAGGGCATCGCCATCTCCACATGCCTGCCATACGGCAAGGTCCGGATTGGCCACCTTGATACCGGTGGAAATGGCGGTCGCACGGCCGTGGATGCTGTGGAATCCATATGTATTCATATAATATGGAAGACGTGAGGAGCATCCGATACCGGATACGACTACATATCTTTCCTTGCTGTAGCCTAACGCTTCAGTAACATCTGGGAGAGCTCTCTGCAATGCAGCCAGGACACCGTGGTCACCGCATCCCGGACACCACCTTACTTCCTGGTCGCTCTTGAATTCTTTGAATGTATATCTTGGCATAACGTTTCTTCTATTTTAAAGATCCTTCACTTCGTTCAGGATGACAGGCATGGATGGCAGCTACGATTTCCTGAACCAGGAAAGGCTGACCCTGTACCTTATTATATTGTGAATAGCTGAACTGAGGGAGCTTTCCGCGGAGATAGTTCACGAACTGTCCGCTGTTCAGCTCACACACAAGGATATTCTCGAACTTCGAGAACACTTCTTCCGTATTGCGAGGAAGAGGCATGATGTAGTCGAAGTTCACGAAGCTTACATCAAGTCCTGATTCACGGACTTCCTGGACAGCTGAAAGAAGGTGGCCGTATGTTCCGCCCCAGCCCACGACAAGAAGCTTTCCGCTCTCATTGCCGTTCACTTCCAGCTCAGGGATGAAGTCAGCAACCTTCCGGATCTTCTGCTCACGCTCATTCACCATCAATGCATGGTTCTGAGGGTCGGAAGAAAGCACGCCGGCATGATTCTTCTCAAGTCCTCCGACACGATGCTCGCAACCAGCCATTCCAGGAACGGCCCACTTGCGGACATATGTTTCGGCATCTCGCTCGAAAGGCTTGTATGGAACGTTCGGCTGTGCGAAAGGAGGCCTTATGACAGGATAGTCCTTCATTGACGGAATACGCCATGGCTCCGATCCGTTTCCGAGGAAGCCTTCTGTAAGAAGAAGCACAGGGGTCATATGCTCTACTGCAATCTTTGCGGCATTGAATGCAGCATCGAAGCAGTTTGCAGGAGAATGAGCCGCCATGACTACCATAGGGCACTCTCCGTTGCGGCCGTAAAGAGCCTGATTAAGGTCAGTCTGCTCTGTCTTTGTAGGGATGCCTGTCGACGGGCCGGCTCTCTGTACATCTACGATGACCAGAGGCAGTTCCGTCATGACTGCAAGTCCCATGGCCTCAGACTTGAGCGAAAGGCCTGGTCCTGAAGTCGTGGTCACAGCAAGATTACCTGCATATGCAGCTCCAATGGCAGTACATATGCCGGCGATCTCATCCTCTGCCTGAACGGTCTTTGCTCCAAGATTCTTATGGATGGCCAGTTCTTCAAGAATGCCGGTCGCAGGGGTGATGGGATAAGATCCGCAGAAGAGCGGAAGGTTTGCCTTTTCCGCTGCAGCAAGAAGTCCCCACGCAGTCGCCTGATTTCCTGTTATGTTCCTGTAAAGTCCCTTTTCCTGATGTGCCGGCTCGATGTTGTATGTATTCGGGATGGCCTGGATATTTGCCGCATAATTGTATCCGTCCTGAAGGACCTTCCTGTTAGGAGCTATCATCTCCGGCTTCTTCTTTCCGAACTTCTTCTCAAGATACTGGAATATGTATTCCATCGGACGGTTGTAGATGTAGCAGGCCATTCCGAGGGTGAACATGTTCTTGCACTTGTCTATCGTCTTCTTGTCAAGACCGCTGTCCTTGAGGCTTTCTTCTGTCAGGGTAGTGATCGGAGCCACTATGATGGTCCTGTCTTCAATATACAGCTCGGCGATAGGATCGCTCTTCAGGCCGGCCCTCTTAAGACCTTCTTCGTCGAAGGTATCGGAGTCGATGAGAACCATGGCGGTTCTCTTGAGCCATTTTGCATTTGCCTTCAAGGCAGCAGGGTTCATAGCTACAAGAAGGTCGCAGAAGTCACCCGGGGTGGTGATGTGTTCGCTTCCGATATGAACCTGGAAGCCAGATACGCCGGAAACGGTACCATGGGGAGCTCTGATCTCCGCAGGGTAATCCGGGAATGTCGAAAGTTCGTTACCGAAGATGGCTGACATATCTGCAAAAAGAGACCCGGTGAGCTGCATTCCATCTCCCGAATCTCCTGCAAATCTTATCACAACATCTTTAGTATCAATTACCTTATGTTGCATAGTTAGTGTTATGATTTTTAAATCAAATGGTTAGATTTATCTACAAATGTAAACAAATTTCCGATACGGTGAATATAAATCCTCAGTTTTTTACAACACAAAACGGCGAACCATGAAAATGGTCCGCCGCACGATATGTTTTTTCAATGAATTACATTCCCTGAGCTGCTGCAGCCGCTGCCTGAGCCTTTGCCTGAAGCTCTGCCTGGAGAGTCTCAATAGTCCTGTCAGCCGGAATGTTGAGAGCAGTGCGTGCTTCTGGAGTAAGGTCGATGCCCTGTGCAGGATCAAGATAAAGAAGAGAAGCCTTCTCGAATACGAGAGCCACGCCCTTCGCCTTTGCAAGCTCATTCACAGTGTTCTGCGCCTTCTCATAGATAGGAGCCTGAAGGCTCTGCTGGAGCTGCTGGATCTCCTGCTGGAGGCTCTGCTGAGTCTGTTCGAAACGAGCCTGGATCTCCATTATCTCCTTCTCCTTGCTCTCGCGGATAGCCGGAGTCCAAGACTCTGCCTTCTGCTGATACTGCTGCATCTTGGTCTGGTATTCCTCATACATGGCTACGAGAATCTCCTCATTGGTC
>JAFTYS010000153.1 GCA_017461285.1 Bacteroidales bacterium
AAAATTACATAAAACTATCATAACCTATATGGAAAGAATCATCGAATGCGTGCCTAATTTCAGTGAGGGCCGCAACAGGGAAGTTATCGACGCCATCGTTGCGTCTATCGAGAAATCCGGTGGAGTAAAGGTTCTGGATGTGGATCCGGGCGAGGCTACCAACCGTACTGTCGTGACGTTTGTAGGAAGTCCGGAGGCGGTCGTGGAGGCTGCGTTCCAGGGTGTAAAGAAAGCCGGCGAGCTCATCGACATGCGTCAGCATCATGGTGCTCACCCGCGTTCGGGAGCCACTGACGTGCTTCCTCTCATCCCTATCTCGGGCATGACCCTGCAGGAGTGTGCAGAGCTCGCAAGAAAGCTGGCCGAGCGCATCTACAACGAGCTTGAAATCCCTTGCTACTGCTACGAGGCTGCAGCTCAGAAGCCTGAGCGCAAGAATCTTGCTGTCTGCCGCGCCGGTGAGTACGAGGCTCTTCCTGAGAAGATGGGCGACCCTGACCGCATGCCTGACTTCGGTCCCGGACATTACACAGAGCGTGCAGCACAGGCAGGTGCCACAAATGTCGGCGCACGCGACTTCCTGATCGCGGTGAACTACAACCTCAATACGACTTCGACCCGTCGTGCCAACGCTATCGCATTCGATGTACGCGAGAAAGGACGTCCGAAGAGAGAAGGCAACCCTATCACAGGAAAGATCGTGAAGGACGAAAACGGAAAGAACGTGATGATTCCGGGCACTCTGAAAGGCTGCAAGGCAATCGGCTGGTTCATAGACGAATACGGCATCGCACAGGTGTCGATGAACATAACTGACATCAACAAGACTCCGCTCCACGTGGCATTCGATGAGGTATGCAGGGCTGCTGCTGCACGTGGCGTACGTGTGACCGGTACAGAGATCGTGGGTCTCGTGCCTAAGCGCACACTCATCGAGGCAGGACGCTACTTCCTTGAGAAGCAGCAGCGTTCTACAGGTATCGCCGAGGATGAGATCATGAAGATTGCGGTGAAGTCTATGGGACTCGACGACCTCAAGCCGTTCAACCCTGCCGAGAAGGTCATCGAATATCTGATCGAGGACGAGGCGGAAGCTGCTGCTCGCGAGAGACTTGTGCGAATGACCTGCAAGGATTTCGCATACGAGACAGCTTCGGAGTCCCCTGCTCCCGGCGGCGGGTCCATCTCCGCATACATGGGCGCTCTCGGTGCCGCTCTCGGCACCATGGTAGCCAATCTTTCTTCTCACAAGCCGGGCTGGGACGACCGCTGGAAGGAGTTCTCAGACTGGGCTGACAAGGGTCAGGCAGTGCTCGGAAAACTTATCGCCCTCGTTGACGAAGACACTGCCGCATTCAACAGGATCATGGCTGCCATCGGCATGCCGAAGGGTTCCGAGGATGAGAAGAAGGCACGCGCGGAGGCTCTTGAGGCTGCTACTCTTTACGCGACGGAAGTTCCTCTCAAGACCATGAAGGCTGCGTTCGAGGTATTCCCTATCGTGCGCGCCATGGCTGCCGAGGGTAATCCGAATTCGGTTTCTGACGCGGGTGTGGGTGCCCTTGCCACACGCAGCGCCGTGCTTGGAGCCCAGCTGAATGTGCGGATCAACGCTGCAGGCCTTGCTGACCGCGAGGCTGCAGAGAGGCTTTGCGCCGAGGCTGCGGAGATTGCGGCGAAGGCTGTAGCACAGGAGGCGGAGATTCTGGAAATTGTCAACGGGAAGATCGCCTAAAGACTGGCACCCAAAACACTGATTATCAACAACTTATTAATAATTCACTGCCGTCAGGATACCGCAGCGAATTTCAAGCAAAGGATTGACAGACAAATCGTTAAGCGACAGGAATATTATGACATTTCACGAAGATATTTTAGGCGGTATTCCGGCGGTGCTTCCGGAGCCTAAGCCATACGACACGACCGTCAACCATGCTCCCAAGCGTAAGGAAATCCTCAGCGCAGAGGAGAAGGTGCTGGCCATAAAGAACGCTCTCAGGTACTTCCCGGCCGAACATCATGCCGTGCTTGCCAAGGAGTTCGCACAGGAACTGAAAGACTACGGACGCATATATATGTACCGTTTCCGTCCTGACTATGAGATGTATGCGCGTCCTATCGACGAGTATCCGGCGAAGTCACGTCAGGCGGCTGCCATCATGGCGATGATCCAGAACAATCTGGACTACCGCGTGGCACAGCATCCGCACGAACTCATCACCTACGGAGGCAACGGAGCCGTGTTCCAGAACTGGGCGCAGTACCGTCTGGTGATGCAGTATCTCGCGACGATGAAAGACGAGCAGACTCTCGTCATGTATTCGGGACATCCTCTCGGACTGTTCCCCAGCCACAAGGACGCACCGAGAGTGATAGTGACAAACGGAATGGTGATTCCGAACTATTCGAAGCCGGACCACTGGGAGAAATTCAATGCTCTCGGCGTGTCGCAGTACGGTCAGATGACTGCCGGCTCATATATGTACATCGGCCCTCAGGGCATCGTGCACGGCACTACCATCACCGTGATGAATGCCGCCCGCAAGCAGCTGAAGGCCCGTGGCATCGAAGGCTCGGAGGAGAACATGAAGGGAATGCTCTTCGTGACTGCCGGCCTCGGAGGAATGTCTGGCGCGCAGCCTAAGGCCGGCGTGATTTCGGGCGTGGTGAGCGTCTGCGCCGAGGTGAATCCTCATGCCGCACACAAGAGACATGATCAGGGATGGGTAGATGAGATCCATGACGACCTGGATGAGCTCATCCCACGCATTCGCAAGGCCGTTGCAGACAAGGAAGTAGTTTCAATCGCATATCAGGGCAACGTAGTCGATCTCTGGGAAAGACTTGCCGAGGAGAATATCCATGTCGATCTCGGTTCCGACCAGACATCTCTCCACAACCCATGGGCGGGAGGCTATTACCCTGTGGGCTACTCATACGAGGAATCCAACAGAATGATGGCCGAGGAGCCTGAAAGGTTCAAGGAGTGCGTACAGGAATCTCTTCGCAGGCATGCAGCTGCAGTCAACAAGCTGGCTGACAGAGGAATGTATTTCTTCGACTATGGCAACGCCTTCCTTCTTGAGGCATCACGTGCAGGTGCCGACGTGCTTCGCGAAGACGGACGTTTCCGCTATCCTTCATACGTTCAGGACATCATGGGACCTCTCTTCTTCGACTACGGATTCGGACCGTTCAGATGGGTCTGCATGTCGGAAAAGCCTGAGGATCTTGCGAAGTCGGATGCTATCGCAGCACGCGTTCTGCGCGAAATCATGGCCGAGGCACCGGAGGAGATCCAGGGACAGATGATGGACAACATACGTTGGATCGAGGAGGCAGGACGCAACAATCTCGTTGTAGGTTCGCAGGCCCGTATCCTTTACGCCGACTGTGAAGGCCGCACAAAGATCGCCCTCGCATTCAATGAGGCCATCCGCAAGGGTGAGATCACCGCTCCTATCGTCCTTGGACGCGATCATCACGACGTATCGGGAACTGACTCGCCTTTCCGCGAGACTTCAAACATCTACGACGGCTCGCAGTTCTGCGCCGACATGGCAGTACATAATGTCATCGGTGACGGATTCCGTGGCGCAACATGGGTATCGATCCACAACGGCGGCGGCGTAGGCTGGGGCGAGGTGATGAACGGAGGATTCGGAATGGTGATCGACGGTAGCGATGATTCGGACAGGCATATCCGCGAGATGCTCCTCTGGGATGTGAACAACGGTATCGCGCGCCGCAGCTGGGCACGCAACGAGGGAGCCATGAACGCCATCCGACGCGAAATGGAGCGCACACCGGGCCTGAAGGTGACCCTTCCTAACCTCGCTGACGAGGAAATGATTCGAAATATCCTTAAATAACCCATCGGCCCCGCCCTTTTCCCGGCGGGGCTTGTAAAAAGAAAATGACAGAAGCTATCGACATAGTGATTCCGTGGGTGGACGGTAACGATCCGGCACTGGCCGCCAGACGCAGGCAATACCTGACCGGGAAAAATGAGGAAAGCCTGCCTGACGTAGCTGCGGCAACTCGTTTCAGCGACCTGGGAGAGATATTCTGGTGCATAGATTCAATCAATATCTTCGCTCCTTTCATCAGGAAGATATTCATAGTTACCGACGGTCAGGATCCTCATCTGGAAGAACATCTGGCCTCAAGGTTTCCCGGCGGACACATCCCTGTGGAGATCGTCGATCACAAAGTGATATTCAGAGGCTATGAAGATTATCTGCCTGTGTTCAACTCCCGGTCCATCGAGGCTGTAATATGGAGGATACCCGGCCTGAGCGAGCACTTCCTGCTGATGAATGACGATTTTTTCCTTGCAGGGCCCGTGAGTCCGTCGGACTTTTTCCGGGACGGCAAGACCGTCTGCTATGCCGACTGGAGATGGACATGGCTGGAAAGGATTTTCAGGAAGATGAAACCTGTAAAGAACGGTCACGTGAAGGCAACATTCAAGGGTTCCATGATCAATGCGGTAGATATCCTCGGCGGACATCCCCGTTTTCTCTACCTTGCCCACACGCCTCGCGCCTTGAAGCGCAGTTTCTATGAAGATTTCTTCAGCAGGAACGAGGATGTGCTTCTGCGCAATCTGCGTGACCGATTCCGAACTGCCGGGCAATATAATTCCCAGGAACTTTTCTATATCACGGAACTGAAGGCCGGCAGACTGAAGGTCATTCCTACCTCGCGCCGCCTTATATATCTCAAGCCGCACGGCAGCAGCAGCCATGTCACACGCAAGCTGGCCCGTTTCGACAAGGCACGGAATGCATGTTTCGGATGTATAAACTCACTCGATCAGGCTTCACCTGAAGACAGGAAGAGGATCTTCGACTGGATATCACGCAGGCTTGAATATACTGAATGAATCAGAATCTGCGGAAGTCGCGGTATGAGATGCGGAGGGTGAGCCCGGCTGAATTCTTATAGACTTTTCCTATGTCGCCATAGACGCCTACTGCAAGATTGAGCGGAAGGTTGGTGATGCTGCGGCCGAACTCCATTTCAAGGGCAAGCGAAAGCTGCCATGGGGTGGTGGCGAAGAATGATGACTCCTCCTGATGATATTTCCCGAAATTACGAGTGAAAGTACTCTTCAACGTATATGGTACAGATTCGAAAACGACTCCTCTGATACCTATATGATGTCCCCGGATACGGTTGCTGGCTATGCCGGGACACATTCCGTCCTCCCCCGGTGCGTATGGAAGTATCAGTGGCAGTCCTATCGTACGTCCGTAATTGGTCCAACCTGATTTATATTCTCTATTACTGAAATAGTTATCTCCACCACCGAGCACTATTTTTCCATAATAAAAATCATTCGGATCCTGCTTCTCCATTTCTTCAGGAGTTGCAGGACGGTCATGATACGGACCGGTCTGCCATGTGGTCCTTATATGTTCATAGACCACATCGGTCACAAGTGCGTCACGGTCCTTGAATGAGAACTTGAGTGTCCATATTCCGTCCGGAGCATTCTTGTACTTCATTCCTGAACGATCCTCGAAAGGCTTGTCATACTGGAAGGTCATTGTGAATGCGGAAGCCCGCCAGTCAAAGCGGACATATTCACGGCCAAGATGGTTGCCCAGCACATTCACCTGATCAGACACAGAAGCATCCTCGCCGCCGCTGAGAGCCATGAATATCCTGTAATAATCTATGATCGACACAGGATATTCGCCATACTTCGGAGAATTTCCTCCCCAATGCGCCCAATGTCCGAATCCTGCAATGAAGTCAACTTTCTTTCCAAGTGCGAACTTTACCGAGAGTTCCTTGTTATGGATCATCGCGCCCTTGACATACCTGTTGTCAATCAGCTGATAATGAGCAAGATTTCCTTTGAATCCGAACCAATGTCCCTTCTCGAAATATATCCAGTCGGTCGAGGCGTTTATACCGGGGATGTTGCGAGCATTGCCTGACCACATTATGTCGCCTCCGCTGATGGAAAGGTCTCCCAGCGACTTCTCCCTCGGAATCATGCCGACATCAAGTCTCAGCATCTTCCAGCCTCCGCTGACATATAGTCTGTCAACCAGACCGTTCACCTGATCTTTCTGCCAAGGATTGCGGGCTGCCACGCTGCCCACAAGGTTTGCTCCTGCCTCGAAGAAGATACCGTTGGAAGCATTGTAGCTGACATCTGCCCCACCAGCCACTACACCGGCCGACGAATACGGAAGTATGCCGTCATGTCCTGTGCGGGACCAGAACGGCAGATAGTCTCCCGTGCCGGCGAGCATATATGTGTCGGCATTCCATTTCACGTTCCATCCCCTGGCACCGGCTGTCACGCAGGCTGCGAGAAGGCTGATTATCAATATATATTTCTTCATTTAATCCTTGTTTATGTAAAATATGAAAAGAGGCATTCTTTCACATTTCTTAAGACTGCAAAGATAATTATAATCAGGGAAACGACACTAACAATCCATATATTTCATATATTTGTATGATTTACAAAAAACAATCTCTATGGACCACATAATTTCTCACAAGAGACTCACTATCGACCATGTGAAAGCCCTTATGGCAGAAGGTACCAGGCTGTCGCTCGGTAAGGAAGCGGAAGCTGCAATCGTGAAATGCCGCAATTTCCTCGACAGGAAGATGGAGGACATCGGCCGTCCTGTCTATGGCGTGACCACGGGATTCGGTTCGCTCTGCAACATAACGATTCCGGCCGAGGACTTGTCTCAGCTCCAGCACAACCTCGTGATGTCACATGCATGCGGCACAGGCGAAACCGTTCGTCCGGAAATCGTGAAGCTCATGCTCCTTCTGAAGATCCAGTCGCTTTCATACGGTTATTCGGGAGTACAGCTCATCACAGTGCAGCGTCTGATCGACATGTTCAACAATGACGTACTTCCGGTAGTATATCAGCAGGGATCTCTCGGTGCGTCAGGCGACCTCGCTCCCCTCGCCCATATGTGCCTGCCTCTGATAGGTCTTGGAGAAGTTGTCTATAAGGGTAAAGTGCGCCAGTCCTCAGACTTGTGGAAGGAACTCGGATGGGAACCTGTCAAGCTGAAATCGAAGGAAGGCCTCGCTCTTCTGAACGGTACCCAGTTCATGAGCGCTCATGCCGTATGGTCCCTCATACAGGCGGAAAGGCTTTCGGACTGGGCAGACAAGATCGGAGCCCTTTCATTGGAGGCGTTCGACGGCCGCATCGAGCCTTTCTACCATCAGGTACATGCAGTGCGTGCTCATCAGGGTCAGATCGAGACGGCAGCACGTTTCCGCGAACTTCTTGAAGGCAGCGAGATCATCAGACAGAAGAAGGTACATGTGCAGGACCCTTATTCATTCCGATGCATCCCTCAGGTGCATGGAGCGTCAAAGGATACCATCCGTTATGTGAAGTCTGTGATAGAGATCGAAATCAACAGCGCGACCGACAATCCTACCGTTTTCCCTGACGAGGATCTAATCATTTCAGCAGGAAATTTCCACGGTCAGCCTATAGCTATTCCGATGGACATGCTCACTCTTGCACTTTCGGAACTTGCAAACATCTCTGAACGTCGTATATACAAGCTCATTTCAGGACAGAGGGGGCTTCCTAATTTCCTTGTCGCAAAGCCGGGACTCAACAGCGGATTCATGATTCCTCAATACACCGCCGCTTCCATCGTAAGCCAGAGCAAGGGACTCTGCATGCCGGCTTCAGCAGATTCCATCCCTTCGTCACAGGGTCAGGAGGATCATGTGAGCATGGGTGCGAATGCCGCAACCAAGCTCGTGCGCGTGGTGGAGAACACCGAGCGTGTGCTGGCGATCGAGCTGTTCAATGCAGCTCAGGCCTTCGAGTTCCGCCGTCCTCTGCGCTCGTCATGGACGATAGAGAAGATTTTCGCAGGCTATCGTAAGGTGGTGCCGTTCATCGATGATGACACTTATATGCATCCGTTGATCGAGAAGTCTGTGGAGTTCATCAGATAATTGCATGAGGATACCAGCGGTTTTCAAAACTGAATCCCTCCCACTTCGTGGGCCCCTCCCGTTCACAAGGCCACGGGCGGCCATGGTTTTGAAAACCGCTGGTATTCCACATAAATATATTTTGTCTATCGTTAACGCAGAGGTAGGATATGAAAACCATTATATATAATATAGGTACGTTGGCGGGAATTCTGCCGGCTGATGTGAGGAAGCTCGAAGGGGCGCAGATGAATCATGTGGAGTGTCTGCATGATGCTTATCTGGTCATTGAAGACGGGGTCATTGTTGATTTCGGGTCCGAAAGTACCGATGTTTCCGGTGATGCAGATTCAGAAACTGAATCCCTCCCACTTCGTGGGCCCCTCCCGTTCACAAGGCCACGGACGGCCATGGTTTCTGAATCCGCAGCACCGGAAACATCTCTCGAATCTGGCAACTGTGATGTGAATATTCCCACACACTCGGATACTGAATATATTGATGCCGGAGGCGGTTTCGTTATGCCTTGCTTCTGCGACAGCCACACCCATATCGTATATGCAGGATGCCGCGACGGGGAGTTCAGAGACAAGATCGCAGGACTGTCATACGAAGAGATTGCTGCACGTGGCGGAGGTATCCTGAATTCTGCAGACCTTCTTCATGAGACTTCGGAGGATGACCTGTACGAGCAGTCTATGGTGCGTGTCCGCGAAATCATGGCCATGGGAAGCGGAGCGGTTGAGATCAAGAGCGGCTACGGTCTCACTGTAGAGGATGAACTCAAGATGCTGCGTGTAATACGCCGTATAAAGGAGACTGCTCCTATTACTGTCAGGGCGAATTTCCTTGGTGCGCATGCCGTAGGGCGCGCTTACAGAGGCCGTCAGAGCGAATATGTGGATCTTATCTGCAACGAGATGCTGCCTCGAGTGGCAGAAGAAGGGCTTGCCGACTTTGTGGATGTGTTCTGCGACACCGGTTTCTTCACAGTGGAGGAAACCGACAGGATTCTCACTGAGGCTGCAAAATACGGTATCACACCTAAGATACATGCCAACGAGCTTGAGGTTTCGGGCGGAGTACAGGTGGGAGTCAAGCACGGTGCACTCTCGGTTGACCACCTTGAAAAGACTACCGATGCCGAAATCGAAACTCTCCGCGGAAGCGTCACAATGCCGACCATGCTTCCGGGATGTTCATTCTTCCTCGGACTGCCATACGGAAGGGCAAAGGAATATATCGAGGCCGGTCTGCCGGTTGCCTTGGCATCGGATTACAATCCGGGATCAAGTCCGAGCGGTAACATGCGTTTCGTGATGGCCCTCGGATGCATCAAGATGCGTCTTACCCCGGAACAGTCTTTCAA
>JAFTYS010000036.1 GCA_017461285.1 Bacteroidales bacterium
CGGTTGTCGATGTGACCGTTGTGGACAAAGATGGCGCTCCTGTCGAGGCGGCGAAGGTAGACTATAAGATCTATAACTATTCCGAGTTCAACAGTGTGGCGTTCAAACTCACCGATGCTCAGGGAAAGACCGCCCTCACAGCCGGCCTTGGCGATATGATGGTCTATGCAACAAAGGACGGCCGCTTCGGATTTGCAAAGGTTACATACGGCAAGGACGAGGCTGTGTCCATAGTCCTTGAATATGAGGAAGGCTCGGAGATTCCGCATATGGAAATGGAGATTGTTCCTCCGGTGGAAAACGCTCAGCTTCCGGACGTTACAGATGAGCAGAGGGCGGAGAATACCCGCCGTATGGAGTATGAAGATTCTCTCCGCAATGCGTATGTGGCGACATTCTTCACTTCTCAGACCGGTCTTGAATATGCAGGGAAGTTCGAGAAAAAGTACTTCCCTGATCAGGATCAGCGCATTGCAGACCTTCTTGTTTCTTCAAGAGGTAACCATGATGAAATCACTGCTTTCCTGCATGAGGCAGACGAGAAGGGACGACTTTCGAGTGCATATCAGTTGCTTGAGACATTGGCTCAGAAAGATCTCCGTGATACACCGAAGTCGGTTCTGGACGATCACCTTTATTTCGGAGTAGAAGGAGAGTGTTCACTTGATCATGTGGCATGTCCACGAGTCGATACAGAGCTCCTCAGGCCGTATCGTGAGTATTTCCAGACCAATATCCCTCAGTCTCTTGCAGATACAGTGGTTAACAACACAGCGCTTTTCGTGAAATGGTGCAAGGAAAACCTTCAGATGCATGACGACATCAGCCTGCGTTATGTGCAGCTGGATCCTAAGCGTGTGTGGGAGACAAGGCTTGCCGACAAGGGATCGCGAGAGATATTCTTTGTGGCGGTATGCCGCAGCTTTGAGATTCCTGCGTGGATGGATCCTGTAACCAGAGTGGTCAAATATTTCGATATGGAGACATTCGAGGAATATGATGTGGACTTTGATGCTGAAGAGCAGATTGTCGGCCCTAAGGGCAAGCTGCAGCTGACCTACACTGAGATTCCTCTCCTTGATGACCCTAAATACGAAGTGCATTTCAGCATCTCGAAGTATGTAGACGGAGAGTTTCAGCTCCAGAACTATGATGGTTCGTGGGCAGAGCTTTTCCGTCAGCCAAGGGAGATGGACTGCGGATATTACATGCTTGTCAGCGGTTCAAGAATGTCCGGCGGAAATGTCTTTGCAGATGTGGAATTCTTCACAGTAGAGGAAGGAAAGACTACAGTCCGCGAACTTGTGATGCGTGACATCAAAGACCAGATTCGCGTCATAGGAAGCTTCGACTCGGAGATCAAATACTCATCATGTCATCCTGAGGAGGGCGGAGCCCGACGTGAGGATCTCTCCGTCCTCGAAACCACAGGCCGCGGCTACTTCGCAGTAGCATTGGTCGACTACGGCACGGAGCCTACCAACCATGCCCTCATGGACATCTCGGACGCTGCTGCCGAGCTCGAGGCGTGGGGCAGACCGATCCTCGTGGTGTTCGCTACAGAAGATGACTACAGGAAGTTCCGTGCCCAGGACTTCAAGCTTCCGTCTACAGTGCACTTCGGCGTCGACATCGACGGAAAGATGAGGAACATGATCGCAACCGAGATGAAACTCGACAAGGGAGGCCGCCTGCCGCTTATCGTGCTGGCCGACACCTTCAACCGAGTCGTCTTCTTCTCTCAAGGCTACAGCATAGGCCTGGGAGAATCCCTGGTCAAGACCTCAAAGGCGCTATAGGAGGTTCCTGCCCTCCGTCATCCCCGACTCCGACCCCCACTGTCATCCCCGGCTCCGACCCCACTGTCATCCCCGGCTCCGACCGGGGATCCCATAATGAGCAGAATGGGCATCACCTTCTTCCATACCGTCCATCACTAAATCGCCCGAAAAGCTGTCGGACGGTCCCTGAAACGGTGCATTTTGCCCGGTTTTGGGGACCGTCCGTCACAAAATCAGTCATTTTTCTGCCGGACGCTTTTCAGGATGCAGAATTTAACAGCATGCTCACTGCCTCAAAAGCAGATCATGGAATCAATGGCGGAATTGTAGAATAAATTATTTCAAAGGCGCTATAGTGGCGGCGACCCGGCGGGCTGTGGTCTGCATGGTGCCGTATGGGTCGTCTTCGCTTCCCATGGCAACCTGAGGGTTGCGGAAGATCATGCCGCTTTCTACGGGCTCTCTGGCAGAGAAATGGAACTCTCTGGCGCCGGAGAGCCTTGCTGTTTCAGCGATGTTGCCTTCCTTTACGCCACAGCCTGGCATGATGATGATTCTGCCTGCAGACTTTTCTACAAGCTGTGCCAGCAGTGGAGCGCCCTCAAGGGCGGTCGGCATGCATCCGGATGTGAGTATGCGGGCGCAGCCGAGTTCTATGATGTCTTCAAGAGCCTTGAGCGGATCTGACGTGTGGTCAAATGCCCTGTGGAATGTCACAGGAGTGTCTCCGGCGGCATCCATGAGTCTTTTCATATTGACCATGTCGACGGTTCCGTCAGGCAGGAGACATCCGAATACCAGACCGTCGGCGCCAAGTTCCTTGGCTGCCTTGATGTCATAAAGCATCTCCTGGATTTCGCTCTCGGAGTAAAGAAAGTCACCCCCGCGAGGCCTTATGATCACGTTGAGCCCAATGCTGATGCTTGCCCTCGCCTGTCTTATCATGCCAACAGAAGGGGTGGTGCCTCCCTCAGGTATTCCGGCGCAAAGCTCCACCCTGTCTGCTCCGCCTTCCTGTGCGGCTATGCAGCTCGCTACAGAATTGGCGCATATTTCAAATCTGTACATTATCTGATGCTGAATTCAAATGGCATGCGTGCATAGACCTTTCCGCTTTCCGATGCGCTCCAGTCCTTGAATGCATTCTCAACGCTTTCAAACGGAGTGTCAGCGAATACGCTCTCTCCGCCTCCGAAGGACTCGAGAAGCATGTCGATTGTGCTGAGCGGCTTCGGATATGCTGCTATCTGCACGTCATTCATGCTCTGTACGCCGTTGATGCAGAATGCTGCGTAGATGATGGCGTCCTCGATGGTGCCGATCTCGTCAACGAGGCCGATTTCAAGGGCGTCAGCTCCGGTCCATACTCGTCCCTGCGCTATTTCGTCGACGGCCGGAACTGTCATTCCACGTCCATCTGCAACCAGTCCGGTGAACTTTTCGTAGATGTTCTCTACA
>JAFTYS010000037.1 GCA_017461285.1 Bacteroidales bacterium
GATGCTGTCATCTGGGACATCCTCGAGAACGTGATGAAGGGTCATCCGGTTCTTCTCAACCGTGCCCCTACACTCCACCGTCTCGGTATCCAGGCATTCCAGCCAAAGATGATCGAGGGTAAGGCAATCCAGCTCCACCCGCTTGCATGTACAGCGTTCAACGCCGACTTCGACGGTGACCAGATGGCGGTTCACCTTCCTCTCGGCAATGCAGCGATCCTCGAGGCGCAGCTCCTCATGCTCGGTTCGCACAACATCCTCAACCCTGCAAACGGTACCCCTATCACCGTCCCTTCACAGGACATGGTGCTCGGACTTTACTACATCACAAAGGAAAGACCGGGCGTAAAGGGAGAGGGAATGTGCTTCTACGGACCTGAGGAAGTGATCATCGCGCTCAACGAGAAGGTGATCGACATCCACGCAAAGGTAAAGGTAAGACTTCCTAAGGACAAGCTGAATCCGGAGGCAGGAACTGTTCTCGTAGAGACTACTCCTGGTAGGATCATCGTAAACCAGCTTGCACCTATCGAAGTACCATATATCAACGACGTCCTCGGTAAGAAGTCACTCAGAAAGATCATTTCGAACGTGATCAAGTATACCGGAGTCGCACGCACAGCACAGTTCCTTGACGACATCAAGGACCTCGGATACACAATGGCGTTCAAGGGCGGTCTCTCGTTCAACCTCGGAGACGTGATCATCCCGGAAGAGAAGAAGGAGCTTATCGAGAACGGTTACAACACCGTCGAGTCGATCAAGGCAAACTTCGCGATGGGTTTCATCACAAACAACGAGCGTTACAACAAGGTGATCGACCTCTGGTCTTCAATCGACAACAAGATCACAAGCATCGTGGAGCAGCAGATTTCGAGCGACCAGCAGGGATTCAACCCTGTATACATGATGCTCGACTCAGGAGCCCGCGGTTCGACAGCGCAGATCAAGCAGCTTTGCGGTATGCGTGGATTGATGGCGAAGCCTCAGAAGTCCGGCGGACAGGGTGCAGAGATCATCGAGAACCCGATCATCTCGAACCTGAAGGAAGGTATGTCAGTGCTCGAGTACTTCATCTCTACTCACGGTGCGCGTAAGGGTCTTGCCGATACAGCCCTCAAGACTGCCGACGCAGGTTACCTTACACGTCGTCTTGTGGACGTATCGCATGACGTGATCATCAACGAGGAGGACTGCGGCACACTCCGCGGACTCATCGCGACAGCAATCAAGAGCAAGGACGAAGTCGTTGAATCGCTCGGCGAGCGTATCCTCGGACGTACATCGGTACACGACGTGTTCAACCCGCTCACAGGAGAGCTCATCATCCCTGCAGGCGAGGAGATCACAGAGGACATCGCAAACCTCATCGAATCACTCCCTATCGAGCAGGTGGAAATCCGCTCCGTACTCACTTGTGAGTCACGCAAGGGAGTCTGCGCAAAGTGTTACGGACGTAACCTCGCATCTGGCCGCATGGTCGAGAAGGGAGAGGTTGTCGGCGTGATCGCAGCACAGTCAATCGGTGAGCCAGGTACACAGCTTACACTCCGTACATTCCACGTCGGAGGTACAGCATCAAGTACTGCAGCTGACACTGCAATCGTATCTAAATACAACGGTAAGCTCGAATTCGAGGAGCTCAGGACCATCGAGAGGGTTACGGAAGAAGGCGTACAGAACGTCGTTGTCAGCCGTACCACTGAGGTCCGCATCGTAGACGAGAACACCGGCATCACATACTCACAGTACGACGTTCCTTACGGATCTATCCTCTACAAGAACGACGGAGCTAGCGTTGCCAAGGGCGACCTCATCTGCGAATGGGATGCATATAACGCGATCACAATCATCGAGACTGCCGGTAAGGTACGCTTCGACAGCATGATCGACGGTGTGACATTCCGCGAGGAGATGGCTGACGAATACTCTCTCAACAGAGACAAGGTCATCATCGAGTCACGTGACAAGTCAAAGAACCCTACGATCATCATCACAGACGAGAACGGCGAGAGCCTCAAGCATTTCAACCTCCCTGTAGGAGCGCATGTAATGGTAGAGGATGGCCAGGATGTGAATGTCGGAGACATCGTGATCAAGATCCCGCGTGCTATCGGTAAGGCATCCGATATCACAGGAGGTCTCCCACGAGTTACAGAGCTCTTCGAGGCACGTAACCCATCTAACCCTGCGATCGTATCCGAGATCAACGGTGAGGTCATCATGGGTAAGATCAAGAGAGGTAACCGCGAGATCATCATCAAGAACAGGTCAGGTCTTGAGAAGCATTATCTTGTTCCTCTTACCAAGCAGATCCTCGTTCAGGAGAACGACTACGTCAAGGCTGGTACAAGACTTTCAGACGGTGCAGTATCTCCAACCGATATCCTCGGTATCCTCGGTCCTATCAAGGTTCAGGAGTATATCGTGAACGAGATCCAGGAGGTATACCGTCTCCAGGGTGTGAAGATCAACGACAAGCACTTCGAGATCATCGTCCGTCAGATGATGAGAAAGGTACAGATCAACAATCCTGGTGACACAGAATTCCTCCCTGAGGAGCTTGTGGACAAGTGGTTGTTCATGGATACCAACAACGCGATCTACGGCAAGTTCATCGTGCTTGAGAAGGGTGATTCCGAGACTTATTCAGAGGGAGACATCATCTCTGCACGCGAGATGAGAAGCGAGAACGCTTCACTCGAGCGTCAGGGACGTCAGATGATGGTTCTCCGCGAGGCTAAGCCTGCAACAGCAAGCCAGGTTCTCCAGGGTATCACAAGGGCAGCGTTGAAGACCAACAGCTTCATCTCAGCCGCTTCATTCCAGGAGACTACAAAGGTGCTCAGCGAGGCTGCTATCCGCGGTAGGGTCGACACCCTCGAAGGTCTTAAGGAGAATGTCATCTGCGGTCATCCTATCCCTGCAGGTACAGGCCAGAAGGAGTTCCAGGAGATCCTGGTTGCTCCAGCTGCTGACCAGCAGAAGAATCTTGCAGATCTCTAACAGATCATACATATTTAAGATCAGGCTGATCCAAACGGGTCAGCCTGTTTTTTTTATAATAACATCGACAGGATCCTTTCTAGTACGGATATTGAAAATAAGGATGGAAAAAAGGAGGCGTCATGCTGGAGATAGGAAAGAAATACAGCGCCTTGCTCAAAAGCGGGCTGTCGGAGGACTTCGGAGATTTCCTTTATGGAGCTACCGTCGTCGTGGCCATTGTGGCTGTGTCATTCGGAATAAACTGGTGCATACAGCGGCTCTTCAAATGGATAATGAGCAAGAGGACGAAATCCAAGAGAGGCCGCTGGCACGGATATCTGGTAAAGAGGAAACTGGGGCAGCATGTGCTGCTTCTCATACCGGGAATGATCATGTACATGCTCCCCCTCCTTTTCTATGAGAAAGAAGACCCGATGATACGTTATCTCCACAGGGCTGACATAATCTACATGATCGTAATCATCATAATGATCCTGAATTCGGTCATGTACTGCTTCCTAGACTTCTATTCGACTACGGACACCAACAAGAAGCATCCCCTGAAAGGTCTGGTGCAGGCCCTGCAGGTCATCCTGTATTTCATCGGAGGCATAATCATAGTGGCAGTCCTGATCGACAAGTCCCCTGCCGTACTTCTTACCGGTCTGGGAGCTTCGGCAGCCGTCCTCATGCTCATATTCAAGGACAGCATACTGGGATTTGTGGCCGGAGTGCAGCTGTCTCAGAACAACATGGTCAGGATCGGAGACTGGATACAGATGCCGGACGGCAGCGCGAACGGCACCGTCGAGGAGATCACCCTCAACACCGTCAAGGTACGCAACTGGGACAACACCATCACGATGATCCCTCCGTACACCCTGGTCAGCACAGCCTTCAAGAATTGGAGGGGGATGCAGGAAAGCGGAGGCCGCAGGGCGGACAAATGCATATTCCTGGACCTGAACAGCCTCATGGTATGCACCGATGAGATGATAGAAAAGATAAGGAAGGATCTTCCTCTGATGGCAGACAACAAGGAGGACAACGCCAGGGAAATCCTTACGAACGTCCAGCTCTACCGTCTCTATATCGAGCGCTATCTGTGGCATCATCCGGACGTCAACCAGGCCCTCGACATAATCGTCACCCAAAAGGAATCGACAGCATACGGACTGCCGATCGAGGTCTATTTCTTCACAAAAGAGAAGGCATGGGCCGCATATGAAAGAAAACAGTCGGACATCTTTGACCACATCATGACGATCGCCCCCGACTTCGGCCTTCGTATCTACCAGAGGCCGTAAATATTTCAATTTTCATGACACGTTTTGTACATTTGTGCGTCATATATGCAGAAATGGGACTTAACAGGAAAAACATATTCGGACAGAAGAGGCTGGATTTCATGTTCAGACTTGCCTGCAGCATACTCGGACGCATCGATGAGGCCGAAGATATCATGCAGGATGTCGCCGAAAAGGTCCTACGCAGGCACGAAGACAGGCATGAGATAGCAAACATCGATGCATTCCTGACCCGTTCAGTCCGAAACGCATGCATCGACCGGATCAGAAGAAGAAAGGACACCACGCCCAAGATACCGGATGTGCCTGACGGAAAGAATCCGGACAGATGGGATGAGAGGCAGATCATACACAAGGCCATGAGCATGCTTCCGGAAAAACAGAGGCTGGCCGTCCACCTGAAGGATATAGAAGGTTACTCGACAAAGGAAATGGCCGATATCCTCGAAACGGACGAAACGAATGTAAGGACGATACTGTCACGAGGCCGGAGGGCCCTGAAGGAAATAATTGAAAAGGAGTTCGGATATGGAATATGACATCAAGAAAATAAGGCAGCTCTGCGAAAGATATTTCGACGGAGAAGCTTCTGCAGAAGAGGAGATGATCCTGAGATCATATTTCCTGCAGACCGCCGATGTACCGGAAGACCTCAAGAGCGTGAAGGTCATGATATGCGGATTCAGAGAAGCGGCTTCCATGACATACAGACCTGCAGACGCAGCACGCAGGCAGCCGGGAAAAGTCCGCAGGCTGGTCTGGGCCGCAGCGAGCGTAGCGGCCGCTGCAGCCTTGTGCATCGGTCTGTTCAGAAAGGAAGTGTACGGATATGACGCAGACGGAAACATCATAACCGATCCTCAGGTCGCTCTGGAAGGAGCTTCATGTCTGGCCTACCTCGACAACCTGCAGACCAGCATAGACATAGCCCAGATGATCACATCGGAAATGGAAAACGACAACTAAACAAATAGACAATGAAACGTATCATAACCCTATTCGCTCTGCTGGCCGCAACGGCAGCCGCAGCGCATGCACAGACAGATTCTCTCGTAACATTCGACACCCAGGGTGACAAACTGGGGATCTCCATCGGAGGATTCAGCATATCTCTTGGAGAAAATGCAGAAAGCGGCTCAAAGATAGACGAGATATTCTTCAGCGAAGCAAGGAGGAACCGGATAACCACCAACTTTCTGGGGCTGAGTCTGGGAGGCATGGTCCTGACCCCAAGCCCATACTATGGGCCATGGGAAGGTCAGAATGACTTTCTGGACATATACCCTGCAAGCAGCACAAGAATCGATCTGATGCTCGTAAACTGGACTGTTCCTCTGGACAGAAGGGGGCGCGCCTACTACAAGGTGGGAATGCTGTACTCGTATGATTCATACAGCTTCCGCAAGAACATAACCTTCGTCAATGACGATGAAGACCGTCTGATGCCGGTCGGTCTGGACGGTAACATAAAGTATACAAGGCTCAAGGCAAACTACTGGGGACTCAACATGGGTTTCGGTTTCAAGGTCAGCAGCATGATGTTCACGATCCAGGGAACAGCGGAACTCCTAACCAGATCCAGCGTAAAATACAAGAACCCTGGCAAGACCAAGTATCAGGTAAACGGACTGAGTCCGTTCAGAAGCAGGGTTTCCATCAGCACGAACTGGGATGGCTACGGATTCTATATAGACTACTCACTGACGCCGGTCTTCAAGGAAGGGACTGGAAACGACGCACATTCGATTTCTCTCGGATGCAGGTTGGGATTCTAAACGGAAATTGAAATGAAACGATTACTTCTAATACTTGTATTGACTGCATTGCCTCTGGCATTGTCTGCACAAAGCTCGTCTCTGGACCGCATATTCGACGAGTATGCCGGCAGAAAGGAGTACCAGAGCCTGAACTACGGCAAGGCCATGCTTTCGATGATGAAGGAGAACGCTTCATCAGACGTACGGGCGCTACTGGACGGGATAAAGGTCATACGCATCATCAGCTATAAAGGTCAGGCCGACACCTTGTGTGACAAGGTGCAGGCCGCCATCAGGGGCGGTCACGACCGTATATCAACGATATCCGGCGACGGAAGGACTTCCACCTTCTACATCTACAAACCGGACAATAAAAGAAAGGACATGTCATTCGTCATGACAATCCTCGGTCCGGAGGAAAGCGTCGTCATGGAAATCATCGGAAGATTCGATGTCAAGGACATCAGCAGACTCTCCGTCATCGGGCAGAAGAAGTAGAATACTCTTTCCAGAGCTTTCTGATGTCTGCACTTATCACGCAACGCTCCTTCCTGTATGCGTCGGTTTCGTCTGCTGACGTATAGGATATGTTCTGCACATGGTTGTAGCCCTTGTCCTGAGGATGGGGCTGAGCGGATGCAGATATCGCTGCAAGGAGGATGACTGCCGCTGTGAGGAGTCTTGTCTTCATAGTCTTGTGAGGTTAATGTCATTTCAGAAGCACCAGGTCGGCGAGGGCGATGGCGGTCATGGCTTCGACTACTACCGGAGTACGGAGGGCGAAGCATACATCGTGACGTCCAGGGACCTCCAGGACGTCCATTTCGCCGGTTTCGAAGTTGTAGGTGGTCTGTGCCTTGCGGATGCTGGAAGTCGGCTTGAAAGCGACTTTAAACGCTATCGGAGCGCCGTTTGTCAGTCCTCCGTTGACTCCGCCCGCACCATTCTTCGTCGGACGAAGGTCCGGACCTATCGGGTCATTATGTTCCGAGCCCTTCATGCGGGCTGCGGCGAATCCGTCGCCGAACTCTATTCCCCTGACGCCAGGTATTGCAAACACGGCATGAGCCACAACAGACTCGACGCTGTCCCAGAACGGCTCGCCGAATCCCGGATCGATGTCAGGAACGACACATTCCACCACTGCACCAAGGCTGTCCCCTTCCTTGATGGCGGCGTCAAGCATGGCCGCCACTTCCGGAGAAGCCGGGTCTTCGACCGGCGTTCCTCCGAGCTCGACGATACGGGCATTCACGGATGTGACAGGAGTCTCGTCAAGGATGGTCGCATCCTCCAGGATCTTCTTCGCCACTACTCCGGCGGAGACTATCGGAAGGGTCAGGCGGCCCGAAAAATGGCCGCCGCCACGCGGATCCTGGCAGTCGTCCCACTTCAGGGCCGCGGTAAGATCCGCGTGGCCCGGACGAGGCATGGCAGCGATAAGACCGTAATCAGCGGAACGGGTGTTGCCGTTACGGAAAACAATGGTCAGAGGAGCGCCGGTCGTATGGCCCTCGTACACTCCGCTCACGATTTCCGGCTTGTCCGCCTCTATACGCGGAGTCGTGCCCTTTGCTCCGCTCTTTCTGCGAAGGATGTCCTGTACGAAATCCTGCTCCGAAATCTCCAGTCCTGCGGGAACACCGTCAAGGACCACACCTATAAGTTCACCGTGAGACTCACCGAAAATGCTCACTCTATATTTCCTACCGTAAGTATTCATAATGCTATTTAATTCTTTATCAGACTATTGAAAAGTTCATTGAACTGCGGAAACGACTTCGCAACGCATGCTTCGTCGTCTATCACTATCGGGTTGTCGGCGCCTAGGGAGGCTACCTTAAGGGCCATGACCATACGGTGGTCATGATGGGAGGTATAACTGCCGCCCTTCAGCAGGCCGTTGCCGGCAAGCAGCCTCTGCGCCAGACTGTGGCCTTCTAAGACCATCTCATCCCCTTCTATGGCCACTTCAACACCCATCTGCGAAAGCATCTCCACGATGGCCTTCGCCCTGTCGCTCTCCTTGTTCGCCAGACGGCCGACGCCCGCCAGGCGGCTTGTGCCCTGGCAGAATGCGGCCAGAACAGATATTACCGGGAAGAGGTCAGGACAGTTTGAAGCATCGACAGAGAAAGCCTTGAGAGGCGCTCTCTGGACAGTTATGTTGCCCCTGTCGCCGTCCAGCTGGGACAGGCTGGCACCTGCGTCCATCAGGATGTCCATGATGGAAAGGTCGGCCTGGAGGGACGTCGTGTCAAGACCGGCGATCTCCGCGCTTCCGAAGATGGCGCCTGCCACCAGGAAGTTGGCCGCAGCGCTCCAGTCCCCTTCCAGATCTATGTCAGCAGCCTTGTACCTCTGTCCGCCTTTGATCTTGAAGACCATCTCGGTACAGAGCGACCAGTCGCCGTCAGACTCCAGGAAATCCCTGCCTCCGAGCATGTCGTTTCCGATCTTTATTCCGAACTTCTTGAGGACTTCGAGGGTTATGAACATATATGGGATGCTCTTCGGCTCATGGACTATAAGCGAGCTGTTTCTGTCGGCAAACGGAAGGGCCATGAGAAGGCCGGAGATTATCTGCGACCCATGCTTTCCGGAGATTTCCGCACGTCCCGGCTTGAGAGGGCCCTTTACAGAAAGCGGAACACGCAGAGGCGCAGAAGCATCGTCTGTAACGGTTTCTACCTCAAAAGTTTCCAGAATCTCCCTAGCTCCGGTCAGAGGACGACCTATGAGGGTCTTTTCCCCAGTGAATCTGACAGGACCCGGACAGATCTCCGACATCAGCGGAATCATCATCCTGGTAAGCAGGCCGGACTCCCCGACATGCAGCTCCGACATCTCGTCAAGACTGGCGGCAGACGCTGCGATGCCCTTTATCGTCACTTCAGAACCTTCGACAGTCACCTCAGCACCCAGGTTGCGCGCAACCTCAAGTGCGGATTCATTGTCCCCGCACGGGGTATATCCATGGAGCTGCGACGTGCCTTCGGCAAGAGCCGCAGCTATGATGGCACGCTGGGCGAAACTCTTGGAAACCGGCATCGTCAGCGGGGTTTCTGCGGTTATGAACGGGAAGTTGCCGTAGGCGGCCGAAGACATATCTGAGGCCGCCCATTGGCCGGGAGCCGCCGATTCTTCCTCCGTCAAGGCAGCATAGGTATAAGGAGCACCATGCCTGAGCGCATCCAGACGCGACTGGCGACCAGCCTCGCCCATGCAGAAGGCGATCAGACCGCCGTCCGCCAATGCACCTATCCTCCCGTTGCCGGATGCCTTTTCCTCGCGGCACCATGCATACAGGGACATGACCTTGTCCACATCCGCCTGCGAGCGCGCCATGGTCACGATCTTGACCATATCCGCGCCATGGTAGACGCATTTCTCCACGACAGCCTTCAACGCCTCGAAGGAATCCGTCCCCTCGAAATCGTGGTACGAACGGATGAAGACCGTACCGTTCTCGTGGGCCGCGCTGCGGACCCTCTTGGACATCTGCTTCTGAGCTTCCAGCTCGACATCCACATACCTGGCTCCTGCCTCTATCGCCCTTATGAGCCGCTTCTCGGCCATCTGCATGGCCTTTATTTCGCGGCTCTGCTCCGTGAGCCCCTGTCCCTGAAGGGACGGCTCGGACGCGGCGACTTCCGCTACGCGGCAGGTCGCCAACAGAGGCGTGTCGCTCGTAAAGAGCTCCGCTATATCCTTCGGGCTGAGGTCACATCTGTCCAGACGTATCTCCGCCATCTCACACTGCTCCAGAGCCTCATATATCTGCTCCAGACTACGGTTCTGTATGGTTGTACAAATCATTTTCTCACTTCAGTAACTTAACCACCTCATCGACTGTAAGGGCATATGTCGTAACATCCCCTATCTCGTTCAGAAGCACGAAATGGACCTTTCCACCCTCCGCCTTCTTATCCTTGGCCATGATCTCAGCCATCTGCTCCACAGTGAACGGACATTCCGGATAAAGGCCGCAGTCGCACAGATCGATCGCCACGCTTCCTTCAAGGGCGGTCGGCGTGTCCATGTCGCCGCGGAACACGCGGTCCGACAGACGTGCCGCCAGCACCAGGCCCATAGCTACAGCCTCGCCATGGGAAATGTCCCTTTCCTCACGCTGGGCCAAGGTCTCGATCGCATGGGCGAACGTATGTCCCAGATTCAGCTTGCGGCGCTCCCCGCGCTCGTACTGGTCGCGCGACACCACTCCCGCCTTGACCCTGACAGCCTCCGAAATCAGATACAGAAGCTCTTCCGAATATGCGGAAACGCAGTCCGTCCAATAATCTGCAGCGCTTTCAGGAGGAAGTATCGAATAGCCCTGGAGCATCTCCGTAAGCACATCCACCGCCTTCTGATAATTCCCGTTATCCTCTATCATGAACGTCTTGAGCATCTCAGCGACTCCTGCCGTGAACTCCCTGTGCGGAAGGCTCTCCAGCACCTCCGGGCACACATATGTGAACTCCGGCTGGCGCACGAGCCCCAGCATGTTCTTGTACCTCTCGAAATTCACTCCGGTCTTGCCTCCGATCGCCGCATCCACCTGTGCGAGAAGAGTCGTAGGCACATAGGCGAATCGCACTCCCCTCTTGTAGATGCTCGCGGCAAAGCCGACCATATCGCTCGTGATTCCGCCGCCCACCGCAAGAACCAGGGCATCGCGGTCCGCCCCGTTATCCAGCAGCCACCCGCAGATATCCATCACAGTGTCCATCGACTTGTCCTCCTCGGACGCGTCTATAAGCTTGCCCGGCGCCCCCTTGCGGTTCATTATCTCCGCTATCTGCATGGCCGCCGGACAGTTCATCGCCACATTGGCATCCATGACCGTAAACACATGCTGGTACCTCTCCAGACACGGCTCCAGGGCCGCTGCCGTACGCTCCACCATGATGCGGCTGATGACCCTGTCTCCCGAATATATGCTGATATGTTCCATGACCTCAGATTTATATCTTACAAAGATAGGAAAATTTGGGATTTTCCGAAAAAACATCTACCTTTGCGCACTTAACCGGAAGGTCTACTTTCCAAGCGCTCTCTTTCAGTTCTGACAGATGTGCCGGCTTTGTCCGCCAATAGCAAGGCCCCCGAAAGCCATCACAGAAATGCAGTCCCACCAGGGACTGCGTGAGAAGCGCCGAATGCCCGGATGGCGGAATCGGTAGACGCGCTGGTCTCAAACACCAGTGGAGCAATCCGTGCCGGTTCGATCCCGGCTCCGGGTACACAAAACCCTCGTAGAGTGCATTCTACGAGGGTTTCTCTGTTTTCTTTCCCCACATTTTCCCCACATGAAAAAAATTAACTATATAAATAAATCTTTCTACGAATATATAGAAACTATCTGTTAACTCATAAGGTCAAACCAAAATCTACTCAACTTTCAGCCTTCCTTTTATTTTATTAATAAACTGTCTATGCTTTTTATGCGTCCTTCTCCACATCACAAAAGTTACAAAAGCTGCAATAGCACAACAAACAGTGATGACTGTAAACAATGTAAACAAACGATCAGACATCGTAGTTGTCAAAAGTGATATCAGAAAAGAAACAAAAATAGAAGCAAAACCAATGGCAAAATTAAGCCAAATATTATCATCCGACCCAGAAATTAAGGTCTCTAACTCATACTCTAAAACATCATAAACGCAAACTTCTGTGACTCCTCCACGCCTAACAGGTATTCTCTCTCCTTCTGTTGCATCATGGGGTTTTCTTGTTGAATGTACTGGTGAGCCCTCTAACAATTCAGACTCTGTATAATTTTCATACTCTCCCATATCAAATATTCTTTTCCAACCATTCATTAGAACATATCGGATTCAGCCAAGCAGCGACGTTGGCGGACTCGACTACTAGGACTCTAGAGCCCGTCTCAAGAACTCCAGCAATTTTATTTCGAATATCCACTGGCGAATATTCATCAGACATAACTGCCCAAGTCGAGCTAGTAATATGTGCCCAATACCCAAAGGACTTCACATAGTTGTGAATTACTTTCAAATCGTCTGGATTAACTGCTTCACAAATTATAATAAACGTTCTTTTTGTCTTCATATAGAATCAACTTGCAAATTATCAGTAAGTTAGTTACCATTCAAATAATAATATCCTTATAACCCCATATTGCAAAATCACAATAAATATTCCTGATTTTGGACATATGCTTCAAAAGAAGATATCAGATAGGATAGATAATTTTTAAACGAGGTATAGAAAACATCTAAGTCACTTTTAGAATAACTTCTCCCTACCTCCTGCGGGGCTTTTCGTCCATGAGCAATTGACATTCTATTCTCGGCAAGTGTATCGAATAATCCATACATTCTCTTCTCTGAAAGGATACCCGAAGATATCCAAACAGTTCCCAAATAAATTCAAGGCTCTTAAATTTTATATTCCCATTCTGTACCGGCAACAGAGTATCCTCAGCGCCGAAGAAATCATTAAGTTCTATTTTTTGCAACAAGTCCAGACGTTTAACCCACATTTTACTTCAAGCATCTTTTAGCGCACACTGATCCCTTATAAAGCACCTTTCTGTGAAATACTATCTGCACCTTTCCTCTGTTCTGTTAATTGTTTTTGCATTGAATTTACATCAAGTTTGGAGTCTAATAGTTTTTTTGCCGATTGAATATGCCTCGATAATTTGTTCTGAAGGTTCTTATTATTACCGCCCTTAAATGCCATATAATAGTTTAACTTCAACAACAACATATATTTTAACACAGGTATAGTGATATTAGACAATGCTCGAACTATATATTCCATATTCCCCTCCAAGTCGATATCTGTTAGTATGAAATAATATACATATAACTTATATTGGTTCTCCGCTGGATTTTGCTCAAGCTTCTGGATTTCGGTCTTGATAATATTTTCGATATTATAATGACCTATACTATCAAATAACATCACTTGCGTCAATAACGGACTAAAAGTCGTCATAATCTTATACAAACCCATTTCTTGTGCCTCACTAAAACTATAATCATTTTGAGAAGCCTCATCTTCAGCCATCCTCGCCATCTCATCAATGATAAAGAACGTCAAGTCGCAATAAGAATCAATTAAATAATCAAACACCTCCTGTTTTAGGTCTTTGTGTCCCATTATTTCATCTAAATTACGATACACGCGCCCCAAAATAGAGAGATACCTTTCAAGTACATCTGGGTTCATTGTCTCCGTATTAAATACTTGCAATGGATGGACTTCTGAGTGAGCACTCAACTCATCGGCCATGTCTTCAAATTCAGCCTTTTCAATTGCTGATAGAGACTTCTCGATAGAAATCTTACGACAAGCTTCCTCTAACCTTGAGATGTTGTGAATTTTACCAAGCAGTTCTTTGTCCTTATTATCATCATACTTCTCAAACGCAGGACTTGTTTGGGCATACGTTTTTTCAAATATGCATTTTAAAAAATCTGCATCATCTCGCTTAAATCCGCTATAAATTTCCAACTGATTCTTAAAAGCCAGATATAGTCTTTCATCCTTTAGTATATCTGCCATAAACGCTTTGTCTCTTGTCATCTGATATGCCAAGAAATACTCAAAGAAGCCATTTAGACGAAATACATATAAATTATTAGAGACATCTTTTTGTTTTAATATTCCACACAAAACGAAAAATTTAAAAATTTCATCTGCCGTCATTGAGATGCGATCATTTTCCGCAATAAAATCGTTAATGTTCCCGACAATCTCAGTTGGAGTTGCGCTAAACACATTATCCATTTTCTCAACAAATAGAAATTTAGATAAATTAGCACATACAGCCTTTAACTGCGTGAAACTAATCTTTGTATGAGATATTGCAAGTCTTTTCTTTCCAAAAATCTCGTCAATACATACGTCTAATATTGAAAACAGATTCTTTGAATATGCATCCGATGACTTCTCATGAATCAACAACAACAAGGAAATTGTCCAATAATTTAACGGAAGTTCTAATTGACGACATAATTGAATAATTTTATCTTGTGCCTTTGCACATTTTTCGGGTTTTTGCAACCTCTTTTCTGTATACTTGACAATCTCAACTCTCCGTAAATCATGGAAATAGTATGTATCAAATGTTGTATCTGAAAAGTTATAACTATCAGGAGTACGATACACATTATATTCAGAGCAAACAACAAATCTAACACCATATTCTGCAAGAAAATCATTTATAATATTTGCTGCACCTGTATTGGGGGTATAGTTATCTATGAGTAAAACAAATTTTCCGTTCGATACAATACTCTTCGCTTTCTCAGTATTAACACTATAATAGTTCCTAATATCATATATTAAATCTACGGTATCATCAATTTTCTGAGCATACTCTTTACAATCTAAATAAAACGGAACAATTTCATACTTAGTGTAATTTAGTAAATATTCTATTTGTATTCTTTTTAACAATGACGTTTTACCACACTTATCCTTTCCCAATAAAAGTATATTGGCTTCACTCTCGACAATTTCTGAAAAAGTTAACAAATAAGACTGGTTAGACCCTAATGCATCATCAGACTCACTTTTTATAACAGGATGACTATATAGAGACATGAAATCCTGACTTTCTTCATCCTCATGAATCAGAAGCAATTTATTTGCATTCTCTTTTTCTATACTAATTTTATCAGCTATTTTCTTCCTAAACTGTATAGCTTTTATCTTTTCTTCTCCACATGGTATTGTATGGACTACTTCGGGAGAAATATGACACTCGCTTACATCGCTTATAAATGATACTTCCCTAACCCTGATAGTATTCTCTTCTATCTGATCTAATGAAATTATTGAACATCCTTGTGATTCGCCCAAAGAAAGCGAAGCCTTAGAAACATGTTCAAAAATGCCACTAACCCCACTATGTCTAGATGTAGACAATATTTTATGTACATGGCCTGTAAACATTACATCAAACTCATTATACAACTGATTCTCAAGTTCATAGAAATTATATTCCTTTAAGAAATATAATGGATGATGTAATACAATCACCTTTTTATGAATATTAGATACCTGTTTTAAGTGTCCCACTATTTCTGACAATACTTTCGGAGGCACCAACAAATTTCCTTTGTCATTCCTACCTTCCCTATCTAGTGCAGATACCCAGGATGTATTTAAACAAGCAATTGCAATTGTATTATTATCAACCGTTCTATAATGTATTGAGTACAGGTCCTCAATAACATCATCATTACCTGTTGTATGATAGGTAGACAAAAAGTGCTTATAATTCTTCAAAGGTTTCAGGGAATCCAGAAACATTGAATCCGACTTATTCGTATAAAAAGAATTCAATGAATCAACATCAACAATGTTTGAATCAAAGAAAGACTTAGCGGCCGAATGGATCATTGTTCTGTCAATATCATGATTTCCTGGACAGAAAACAACATTCCTCCTATCTACAGACAAATCGCGACATAGCGGTGTAAATAATGTATTGGATGCATCATTAAACGATTCATATTGAGACCCATCATTTACTAAATCACCAGAGAAAATAATTAAGTCAATTGTAATATTCTCACGTTTAATGGCAGCAATTATAGCATTCACAACTGTAGATGAAGCTTGTATAGACTTCTGAGAATAGTGAAAATCTGTGATATGAAGGATATTCATAAGCAATAATATAAAATGAAAACAAATATACGAATTATTACAGATTAAATCCATATCGTCATAATAATTTAAAACAACTATTATAATCATTTTACATATTCCTATTTATAGACATCAAAAGATTACTAACTTTGCAGAGTGATTGGAGATATCTGGTCACGAATTTGATAATATTAATTAGCGTTTGCTATTTATTCGGAATACTCTGAAAATTTGGCGATTTAAAGAAGTAATTATTCGAATAAGTTCAGTGAACGCCTGCGCTTTAGCGTGGGCTGGACTTATCGTAATTACGGGTTACGCCAAATACCTCAGAGTATGGTAAGGAAGTCTACGCTTCTTTATTGTACTATGGGGCATTTTTCGTAGACCGTTGTTCTAAATAGTACCCACACGATGCCAATAGCGCAGGATGAACCACCCGATCAAGTCGAAGGAGAGGGTAGCGACTCACGGTGAGGTGTTTACTTCAGAGCGTGAGGTGAATGCTATGCTCAACCTTGTGAAGCAGGAGACGGAGAGGATCGATTCCCGTTTCCTGGAGCCGGTGTGCGGTGATGGGAACTTTCTCATTGAGATTCTCCGTCGGAAACTCGCTATATGCGAAGGACGCGTGAAGGCAAAGCAGTACACCCAGTTGCAATATGAACAGGCTGCCGTGCAGTCTATATCAAGCATCTATGGGATAGAACTGCTTGCTGACAACGCCGAGGCTTGCCGCAAAAGGCTTCTGGACTATTTCACACAGCAGTACTCCGCTCTGTTCAAGTCTAAATGCAAATCTGAATGCATTGAGAGCGTGAAGTCTCTTCTTTCCCAAAACATCAAAGAGTATGAGGTAACCATAGACGCCGAAAGCCCTAAGTTTGAACTGAAGATTATTGATTTATAAAAGCATGTGCTTTTATTCAACAACTGCGTTAGCAATCTCCTCTTCCAGATAAGCGACCGCTTCATCTGTCATACCGAATTCCAGGTCTGAAAGGGAACGACGGTATAGTCGCCATGCGAGACCATTTTCATTGATTGCATCATGCAGGAGGCCCAAATACTCGCTTTCGGATATTTCATCATTGAGAATGGCAGAGATAATTGTATTGCTTTCCGAGATTTCCGTTTCTAGATATTTCTTGTACTTTCTAATGATGTTGCGGACAGCAATATGATATTTGTCATACTTTGGATTTTCCTTTATCAGCATCTTCAGAAGAGTTATTCCGTCTGCTGTGCCACATAATTCCGAGTGCAGGATTGCTCTACGATAGTAGAATTTGCGGAAGGCGGTTGAATCCATACCATTATCCAAAGCTTTCTTGATAAGATGA
>JAFTYS010000038.1 GCA_017461285.1 Bacteroidales bacterium
ATTCTCCCATGCCGCGATGGCACCTGTACCGGAACCGACAGCCTGGAAATATGCATCAGGTATGCGTCCCATCTTCTCCACACAGCTGAGTACGGTCGTACCCATACCGTCCCTGCGGGCAACATTCTTCGCTCCCCCTTCGAGTACGAAGCGAGGGTCTGTGGCGAGCTTCTCTCCCAAAGCGATGGCATCATAATAATCACAGCCGTGAGGTGCGGCAACAAGCTTCACACACTTATGAAGAGGCTTGCGGAACCACAGGTCATGAAGATTGTCCTGCGGTACGCAGATAACGATAGGAATACGGTTATCAGAGCATACCTGCGCAAAGGCTCGGGCTGTGTTGCCGGCAGACTGAACTATCAGAATCCTCTTGTCATCAGGATTCATCCTGGCAAGGACGCTGTAGGCCTCAGTCTCCTTGAACGATCCTGTACGCATCTTAGCACCTATCCTGGGATTCCATCCTGAAAAGGTGATGTAAAGGTTCTCCAGGCCAAGGAAGGAAGCAAGTCCCTTTGACTTGTAAGTCACCGGAGCGCACGAATGCTTCAGGGTCCTGCTTATCGGAAGCCAGTCTGCATATCTGTATATTCCGTCGAGGTCTTCGCGGGGAACGAACTGCTTCTCTTCATATTCAGCCTGAATCAGGCTAGGGCAGTCACACTGCGGATCGCCAAGGGTCCATCCGGCATCCTCGAACTTATGTCCGGTCGCACAGCAGACCAGCGAATATTTTGTCGGTTTGAAATTCATAGTGTTACATTGGTTTTATCTTACGGGCAAGGCACGCGCATAATCCAGGGAAGAACCTCTTGATGTAGACCATCAGGAGCTCTTTCCTTCCGACGAGCACTTCCCTGCGCCCTTTTGCTATCGCTCTTGTAATCACCTTCGCTGCAGCTTCAGACGACATTCCGTTCTTCTGGCCGGGATCAAGCGTTCCATGAGGCTTGCCTCCCTTGTCGAGAGCATAACGTGAGATGTTCGTGCACACACGGCCCGGACATATGATCGTCACTCCTATACCTGCATCATGGTACTCCGCCTGCAGCGTCTCGAAGAAGCCGTACAGAGCAAACTTCGAAGAACTGTAGCCGCATCTCAGAGGAAAGCCGAAGCGTCCGGCGATCGATGTGGTCACGACAAATCTGCCCTTGCTCCTTTCCTTCATTTTAGGAAGAAGGAACTTTGCGATGGATACAGGTGCAAAATAATTGATTTCCATTATCTTGCGCACCATCTCCATTGAAGTATCCTCTACATTCGTCCTCTGGCTGATGCCTGCGTTGAGCATGACCACATCAATCCCGTCAAAGGAATCCCATGCCTTCTGCGAAAGGTCATCTATGCCGTCGAGGCATGTCAGGTCATAAGGCAGGGCCACGACTCCAGCAGCTCCAAGTCCGCGGCATTTCGAAGCTACAGCCTCAAGGCGTTCAGCCGAAGAAGAGGTAAGTATGAGCTTTGCCCCTTCTTCCGCATACCTGCATGCGCAGGCTTCGCCTATTCCGGATGATGCTCCGGTGATCCATACTGTAAGCATGGCTTACTTCAGGAGTGACATGTTAGGCATTTCCTTGTCGAATTCTCCACGGTCGAGCCTTTCCTTGATGTCACGGAAGGCAGCGAGGGTCCTCTCGACGTCTTCCATGCTGTGGGCAGCTGTAGGGATGACACGGAAGATCACCATTCCCGGAGGAATAACAGGGTAGATGACCACAGAGCAGAAGATATGATACTCTTCGCGGAGAGCGACTGCGATGTTTGAAGCCTGATTTACGCCGGCCTCTACATGAACCGGAGTCACGCATGCCTCTGCAGGTCCGATCTCAAAGCCAAGCTCGCGGAAGCCTTCCTGGAGACGGCGTGTAACCTTCCAGAGCTGTGACCTGAGGGCATCCCCTTCAGGGCTGTCGATGATTTCGAGACGCTTCAGACAGCCTTCTACTATAGGCATAGGAAGAGACTTCGCATAGATCTGCGAACGCATGTTGTACTTCAGGTAATCGATGATATCCTTGTCGGAAGCGACGAAACCTCCGATGATTGCCATCGACTTCGCGTATGCTCCGATATAGATGTCGATCTCGTCCATCACGCCGAAATGCTCTGAAGTACCGCGTCCGTGAGGACCCATCACTCCAAATCCGTGAGCATCGTCGATCATGATGCGGAACTTGTACTTCTTCTTGAGGGCTGCTATCTGGTCGAGGATACCGAGAGCGCCGGTCATGCCGAATACGCCTTCTGTGATCAGGAGGACTCCACCGCCCTTCTGCTCTGCCTCAGCACATGCCCTTGCGAGAACTCTTTCGCAGTCCTGGATGTTGTTATGACGGAACTTGTATTTGCTTCCGATGTGGAGGCGGATACCGTCGAGAAGGCATGCATGGTCTTCAGCATCGTATACGATCACGTCATGTCTGTTGACGAGAGAGTCGATGGTAGACACGATTCCCTGATATCCGAAATTGAATTCGAATGCGGCTTCCTTCTTCTCGAAAGCTGCGAGACGACGCTCGAGCTCTTCATGAAGATGGGTCTGTCCTGTCATCATGCGGCTTCCCATAGGATATGCAAGTCCCCACTTTGCTGCCGCTTCAGCATCGACGCGGCGGATTTCAGGGTGGTTGGCCAGGCCGAGATAGTTGTTGAGGCTCCAGCAGAGCACATCCTGTCCGTTGAACTTCATATGAGGGCCGAGTTCGCCTTCAAGCTTTGGGAAAGCGAAATATCCTTCTGCCTTTTCACGGTACTGTCCGATAGGACCGCCGGAAGATTGTCTGATTCTGTCAAAAATGTCTGTGTACATATCGGTTAAGGTTTATTATTTTATAGTTTCTTTAGATACGATTCCCATCATCCTGAAAAGGAATTTAGGAAGCGGTTTGTATGGATCCCTCTTGTTCATGTCGATGAACCATCCGAACTTCTTCACGACCGGAACCTTGCTGGTCTCCACCAGTTCGATCAGTGTTCCGTCAGGGTCTTCGATATATGCGAAGCGTCCGGAAGCATCGCCCATATCGAAACGCTCTCCGTCAGGACAGCTGTCCACTGTAAACGGATGGCCCTTCTCGGCGCAGAAGCGCTTCAATGCGTCCATTCCGGTAACATCGAAGCATACCTGGATGAAGCCCGGATCGCCCCAGAAACGTCCTTCGTATATCTTGCGTGGCGTATGTTCCAGAGCCTGGACAAGCTCTATCGTAGAGTCGCCGAAGAGGTCAGCGAAGGCTCCATGGCGCCTTTCGCAAGCAAGAATCACACGGCGGCACTGCTTGTCTGCCTGCGGCATGGAAGCATTTGCGCTGAAGACTCCCACTGAGTCACACTTCTTGATGCTGTATCCCAGAACTTCACTATAGAAACGGACGGAAGCATCCATATCGGTAACACCGACCACTACTCCTATCATTCCTCCGGTAAACTTCTTCTGGTCGATGAACACTGACTTGTCTTCGAGTATCTGGAACCAGTTTCCGTAGAGGTCCTTGAGGTAGAAGCACTTTGTTCCGTCAGGAAGAAGCTCAGGCTTGCTGCAGTCGTTCCATTTCGCAGAAATCTGCGCATGGAATGCATCCACATCGCGGCATTTAAGCTTCGCCGCGAAGATTCCGAGGTCACCTGCAGATATGGCAAAAGGACATGGAATCGGCTTCCTCACGGAGTACTGCCAGATTTCGAAGCCGCCGCCACCCTGAAGGTTGACCGCTATGCATGCATGACGCTTATGCGGCTGTCCTCCTGTATAAGGGAGCATCCTCTCTGCAACGGTATCATCTTCAAGGATCTTCACATCGGTTCCGAACATCTCGATATACCAGTTCCATGACTTTCTGAAATCCACGGTTCCGACACCGACCTGCTGGATTCCTGAAATGTTGAATGATTTCATATTGCTTTGGTTCATTAATTAGTACACTCTTATATAGTAAAGGGTTTTACTTTCGGTCTGCAAATGTAACCATTTTTTATTTCAGGGCAAAATTAAACAGCCGATAGCGAGGAATCCTCCGCTATCGGCTGTTTATTGATTGAGGCTGTTTGCCTAAGTACAATGATTACATTCTTTCAGGAAGAGTGATTCCGAGTATCGACATGGCCTTGGTGAGGACCTTGGCGATCGTGTCTACGAGCACAAGACGGTATTCGAGAAGAGCCGTATTCTCTTCACGAAGGATAGGAGTGTCATGATAATACTGGTTGAACTCCTTCGCAAGCTCATATGCATAGTTGGCTATGACAGCCGGCGAATGTGCCGCACCTGCCTCGGCCACCTTTGCAGGGAATGTGTTGAGTATCTTGATGATACGCACTTCCTTCGCAGAAAGCGCAGAGTCCGCCTTTACAGCTGAAGCATCATGCGACAGTCCCCTTTCGTCAGCCTTGCGGAGTATCGACTTGATACGCGCATGGGTGTACTGGATGAAAGGACCGGTGTTTCCGTTGAAGTCGATGGATTCCTTCGGATCGAAGAGCATGGTCTTGCGCGGATCGACCTTAAGGATGAAATACTTCAATGCTCCGAGGCTGATCATCTTGAAGAGAGCGTCCTGCTCCTCTTCAGAGAGGTTGTCGATCTTTCCGAGTTCGAGAGAAGTCTCTTTCGCGGTATTGTACATGGCTGCTATCAGGTCATCCGCGTCCACGACTGTTCCTTCGCGTGACTTCATCTTTCCTTCAGGAAGCTCCACCATACCGTAAGAGAGGTGGTAGATGCTGTCAGCCCAGTCGAATCCGAGCTTGCCGAGGATGAGCTTGAGGACCTGGAAATGGTAATTCTGCTCATTTCCCACCACATAGATATGCTCGTCAAGACTGTACTCAGCGAAACGCTGCTCCGCAGTTCCGAGGTCCTGGGTCATATACACGGAAGTTCCGTCACCACGGAGAAGAAGCTTCCTGTCGAGGCCGTCGGCAGTAAGGTCGCACCAAACAGATCCGTCTTCCTGGGTCTCGAAGATGCCTGCTTCAAGTCCCTTCTGAACAAGGGCTTTGCCGAAGAGGTATGTCTGAGACTCGTAATATGTCCTGTCGAAGCTGATGCCGAGATCTGCATAAGTCTTGTCGAAGCCTTCGTAGACCCATCCGTTCATGGTCTTCCAGAGTCCGACAACTTCAGGATCGTTGTTCTCCCACTTGAAGAGCATCTCCTGCGCAGCCTTGAGGGAAGGAGCGTTCTTCTCTGCTTCTTCCTTCGACATTCCGCCGGCAACAAGCTCGTCAACTTCCTTCTTGTAGAGGTTGTTGAACGCTACATAATAGTCGCCGACGAGGTGGTCTCCCTTCTTGCCGCTCGAAGCTGGAGTCTCTCCGTTTCCAAGCACCTTCCATGCATACATGGACTTGCAGATATGGATGCCTCGGTCGTTCACGAGATTGACCTTCATCACATTATGTCCGCACACTTCAAGAAGTTTTGCAACCGACCATCCGAGAAGGTTGTTGCGGATATGTCCGAGGTGGAGAGGCTTGTTTGTGTTTGGCGAAGAGTACTCAACCATGATGGTCCTTCCTGTAGGAGGAAGCTGTCCGAAATCTTCAGCGGAAGCGATCTCTGCGAACACATTGTTCCAATACACTTCCGAGAAGGAGATGTTGAGGAATCCCTTCACCGTATTGTAGCCCGCGATTTCAGGCACATTGACCTTGAGCCACTCTCCTATCGCATTTCCGGTATTCTCCGGAGTCGTCTTCGATACCTTTAGAAGAGGAAATACGACCAGCGTGTAGTCTCCCTCGAATTCCTTGCGTGTCACCTGTACCTGAAGCTGTGCAGCAGGTACATCAACGCCGTAAAGCGCCTGAATTGCTTCAGACGCTTTAGCTATGATGAATGTTTCTGGAGTCATTATCCTAAATAGCTTTTCAAAAGTTTGCTTCTTGAATTGTTCTTGAGCTTGCGGATCGCCTTTTCCTTGATCTGACGCACACGCTCCCTGGTAAGTCCGAATCTTTCGCCGATCTCCTCAAGAGTCATTTCCTGACATCCGATTCCGAAGAACGACTTGATGATCTCCCTCTCGCGAGTGGCAAGTGTCGAGAGCGCCCTTTCGATCTCCTTGTTGAGGGACTCGTTGACAAGGCCGCGGTCTGCGCTCGGCGAATCGTTGTTCACGAGAACGTCGAGGAGGCTGTTGTCCTCACCTTCCACGAAAGGAGCATCCACAGAAACGTGGCGGCCTGAAACACGGAGGGTATCCGCGATCTTGTCCTTAGGGACATCGATCATTTCAGACAGCTCCTCGCTTGATGGCATACGCTCGTTCTCCTGCTCGAACTTCTGAAGAGCCTTGTTGATCTTATTGAGCGATCCCACCTGGTTGAGAGGAAGCCTCACGATTCTCGACTGCTCTGCAAGAGCCTGGAGAATCGACTGACGTATCCACCAAACGGCATAGGAGATGAACTTGAAACCTCTTGTCTCATCGAACTTCTCGGCAGCCTTGATGAGGCCGAGGTTACCCTCGTTGATAAGGTCCGGAAGGCTGAGGCCCTGATTCTGGTACTGCTTTGCAACAGAGACCACGAATCGGAGGTTTGCCCTTGTCAGCTTCTCGAGAGCAGCCTGGTCACCCTTACGGATCCTCTGGGCGAGCTCCACCTCTTCCTCGACTGTGATAAGTTCTTCCCTGCCGATCTCCTGAAGATACTTGTCAAGAGATGCACTCTCACGGTTGGTAATCGATTTTGTAATCTTTAACTGTCTCATTCCAAATATAATAAGTTAATTCTTCTTCTATACGCCGAAGCCGAAATAACCTGTTCTGCCGGAAGGAGTCACGCCTTCAATGAATACTGTTCTTTTCGACTTCTTGACTATGTCTATCACGTCCTGCGGAGTCTTAACCGGATGGTCATTCACATAAAGGATGATGAATCCTTCCGTAGCTCCCGCCTCCATGAGTTTGCCAGGTCCCAGCTCGACGATCTCAACACCGTTCTTCAGACCATACTTCTGAAGGGTCTTCTCGTCTGCCTCCCTGATCGAAGATCCGTAGAAGGCAACCGATCCGTCGTTTGTAAGAGTGCCGTTCTCCTGGGCTGTTCCCTTGAATGTGACTTCAATCTTCTTCTCTTTTCCGTCACGAAGCACGGTAACGACCGCCTTGTCTCCAGGAGAGTATCTGCTCACCGCTTCCTGAACTGAAGGTGTGGTGTTCACCTTGGTCGAATCTATGGCCAGAAGGATGTCTCCGACCTTGATTCCGGCCTCATCTGCGGCACTGCTTTCAGAAACCTCGCTAATATATACGCCGTTTCTTGAAGAAAGTTTCAATTCCTCAGCAATTTTATCGTCAATAGGTCCCATCTTGATGCCAAGCACTGCTCTCTTGACGCTGCCGAAATCCATCAGGTCATAGGCGATCTTCTTGACGATGTTCACAGGAACTGCGAAAGAGTAGCCGGCATACGATCCGGTCTGAGAGTAGATCGCTGTATTAATACCTACAAGATTGCCTGCCTTGTCAACAAGGGCGCCACCGCTGTTTCCAGGGTTGACTGCCGCATCTGTCTGGATGAACGACTCGATCTTGAACTCGCCCGAATAATTCGGCATCGAGCGCCCCTTGGCGCTCACGATGCCGGCGGTGATGGTCGAGCGCAGATCGTATGGCGATCCGATCGCGATCACCCATTCGCCGAGACGGAGCTTGTCGGAATCTCCGAACGGAATGATAGGAAGACCTGTAGCCTCTACCTTGAGAAGTGCCACATCGGTAGCCGGGTCTGTTCCCACCAGGGTAGCCGGATAGGTCTGATTGTTATTCAATGTGACCTCGATCTTTGTCGCGCCGTCGATCACATGATTGTTTGTAACGATATATCCGTCTTCACGTATAATCACTCCTGAACCGCTGCCGACCCTTTCCCTCTGCTGGGGCGCACCGCCCTGCGGGAATCCGAAGAAGTAGTCGAAGATGGAGCTCGGAGCCTGCTGCATGGTCTGGGTCGATGTCACCTTGACATATACGACTGCATCCACAGCCGACTCGGCCGCATATGTGAAGTCCGGCCAGTTGTCCTGCGAAAGATTCACCGTACGGTACATCGCTCCGTCAGGGGATGTCTGCACGACAGACATATTGTCAGATGACATGGTCTTAACGACAGCATAGGCTGTCAGGCCTCCTGCAATTGCGGAAAGCAAAGTAATCAAAATGCCTCTTTTCATAAATATTTCGTTTGTTCTGATAAAATAATATCGGTTAATTTGAATATTGTAACACATTTTTCAAAAAATATGCCATCGTCATTGAAAATAAATTCTTATATTTGTTGAATTAATATGCGGTATTGTGTCCGCATGCTGACAAAGGAATAAATATTAAAAACCATACAATTATGAAGGTAATCATTTCAAGTTCAGAACTGCTCAAGGCCGTGATGTCAGTTGCCAAGGCCATTCCGGCAAAATCACCGCTCCCTATCCTTGAAAACTTCCTCTTCGACCTCAAGGGAAACGTACTGGAGATAACCGCTTCGGATTCAGAGCTCACCCTCAAGACCCAGGTGGAAGTCGAGAGCACATCGGAGGAAGGAAGGATTGCAGTTCCTGCGAAGCACATGATGGATCTCCTCAAGGAACTTCCTGACCAGCCGCTGACAATCAGCACGACAAGCGACAGCTCTTTCGTATGCAGCTGGGCAAGCGGAGAATCGACCCTCCCTTACTTCCCTGCAGAAGACTATCCTGAAATCACCGGTACAGACGACACAGCGGTAACCCTCCAGTTCCCTGCACAGAGTCTTGTAGACGGTATTTCAAGCACAATCTACGCTACTGCCGACGATGAGATCCGTCCTGCAATGAACGGTATCCTCTTCGACATAGACACAGCGTCGACAACCCTCGTGGCATCCGACTCGCACAAACTGATCTGCTACACGACAAACGACGTGAACGCTTCAGAAAAGGCATCATTCATCCTTCACAAGAAGCCGGCAGCAATCCTGAAGGCCATCATCGGCAAGGATGCCGAGACAGTGGAGATCGCCTTCGACTCGAAGAACGCGACATTCAGCTTCGGCAGCACAATGGTGATCTGCCGCCTCGTCGTAGGAAAATATCCTAAATACCGCGACGTGATCCCGCAGAACAACTCAAACATCCTGAGGATAAACCGCGTCCAGCTTCTCAACACCGTACGCCGAGTATCCGTATGCTCGAACAAGGCGTCAAACCACATCAAGTTCGACCTCAAGAGCGGCTCAATGATGGTTTCAGCCCAGGACCTCGGATTCTCGATCGCAGCACATGAGACCATGGCATGCCAGTATGACGGCGACGACCTGACCATCGGATTCAAGTCTCCTTTCATCATCGAGATCCTCTCGAACATGAACTGCGGCGAAGTGGTGATGAAGTTCCTCGACAGCAAGAGAGCAGCCCTTGTGGTTCCTGCTGAAGACGAGGCAGAGAGCGAAAAGATCTGCGGAATCATCATGCCGATAATGATATCGTAAACATGGAACTGAATCTCGAAAGACCGTTATTGTTTTTTGACATAGAAAGCACAGGGCTCAATATCGCTTCAGACTCGATAATTGAGCTCTGCTTTGTCAAGATATTGCCCGGCTCGGAACAGAGGGTAAAGACATGGCGCGTGAAGCCATGGGACTATGAAAGAGGCTGCCAGAGGCCTATCAACCCGTCGGCGCAAGCTGTGCACGGCATTTCAGCCGAAGACCTTGCAGACTGCCCTACATTCAGCGAGATTGCCGAAGAAGTAGTGGAATGGCTCTCCGGCAGCGACCTCGCAGGATTCAACTCCGCGAAATTCGACCTCCCGCTGCTCGCGGAAGAGATCGAACGCGTGCGCAGATGGCTCAAGCGCGAGCTTCCTATCGACCTCCATCAGATGAAGATGGTCGACGTACAGAACATCTTCCACGCAATGGAGCCGCGCACCCTCAAGGCCGCATACATGTTCTACTGCGGCCGCGACCTCGTGGACGCCCATGCAGCAGAAGCAGACACCCTTGCTACATACGAAGTCCTGAAAGGCCAGCTCGACCGCTATGCCGGCGACCCTCGCATCGAGAACAACATCGACAAGCTCGCCAGATTCTCGACAAAGCAGAGGACGGTAGACTATGCAGGAAGGCTTGTCCTGAACGACAAGGACGAACCTACCGTCAGCTTCGGAAAGCATAAGGGCAAGACAGCGCGCGAAGTATATTTCAGCGAGCCGTCATACTTCGCATGGATAGACAACGGAGACTTCACCCTCGACACCAAGCGTCAGTTCGCACTGCTGAAAGCGCAGTTCGATGCCGAAAGAAAGGCGGCCTCCCAGGAACGCAAGTCTTCGACAAGCATCCCTAGGACAAAGGGCTACACACCTTTCGAAAGCCTCGGCGATCTGTTCTCACAGGATAAGGACTAGAAGATGAACATCATTGTAAAACCATACGGAAGCGATCTGTGCTACTGCCGTCCCGACACGACCTGGGAAAGGGAAAACAAGGATTTCTACATCCCGGACAGCGTCAGGGAACTCCATTGGGCACCAATCGTCTTTGCAAGGATAAGCAAGGCGGGCAAATGCATCAGTCCTAAATTCGCGTCCCGCTATTACGACTCCTTCAATTTCGGAGCCCTGCTGTACTGCGGCACAGAGATTGCCTTCGCATCATGCGCCGACCATACATCTATACTCCCCTCGCCTCTCTACAACTGCGTGGTCATGGAGAACGAGGAGAACAGATACGAGGTATGGCGAGACGGAGAGCCGGTTTTCAGCGCGACGGCCGACAAGGGAGCGATAGAAGACGCAATCTGCAGGGCGTCACAGCTGACATCTGTACGCATAGGAGACTATGTTGCAGTCGAGCTGGATGCCATCAGGCCGCTTGCATCGGAAAGAACCGATGCGCTGCGCCTGAACGCGACCTACTGCGAAAACACGATTTACGACTTTAAATTGATACGATAGACTATGAAGACATTGAAGACAGCGGCAATCGCCCTCGCCGCAATCATATGCATGAGCGCATGCGGAAATGCAGGGGCAAGAGAAAAGAAGAAGGCAGCAGACGCACCTAAGGCAGTCGTGGAGCTTACGGCTGAAACATTCAACTCGAAAGTATTCGACACCACAAAGGAGACGGCAGTCTTCCTGGGAGACAAGCCCGCCATTGTGGACTTCACAGCGACATGGTGCGGCCCATGCCAGAGACTGGCACCTATCCTCGAAGAGCTCGCAAACGAATACAAGGGTAAGGTAGATATATATAAGGTAGATGTAGACAAATGCCGTGACCTGGCGCAGGCATTCAACATCAGTTCGATCCCTGCCATGCTCTTCATCCCGACCGAAGGCGAACCCTTCATGCTCGTCGGCCTCCGCAACAAGGAACAGCTGAAGACCGAAATACAGAAAAACCTGCTCGACTGAGCAGGTTTTTTTGAGCCACCTATGGGATTCGAACCCACGACCTTCGCGTTACGAATGCGATGCTCTACCGACTAAGCTAAAGTGGCAACGAAACTCCTTTATGCAAAGGGACTGCAAATATAGATAATTTTGATAAATTTGCGTCCGAAAATCGATCTAAATTCATATGCATTCTGCTGACATCATCATAATCGGAGGAGGAGCGGCCGGCCTGATGGCTGCTGCGGGGGCGGCACAGACCTATGCGTCAAAGGGCATGTCGGGAAAAGTCATAGTACTTGAGAAGATGCCACGGCCGGGAAGAAAGATAATGATAACAGGTAAGGGACGCTGCAATTTCACTAACCTGAAGCAGTGGAACGAGTTTTCCGGTCATATCCACCCGAAGCCTAACTTCCTCAAGCCGTCGTTCTACAACCTTACATCCGAGAAGATGATGGATTTTCTTGAAAGCCATGGTCTGGAGACCGTAGTCGAGAGAGGAGACAGGGCCTTTCCGGCATCACATCTGGCATCCGACGTCATCGACACTCTGGTAAAGGCTGCCAAAGAAGCGGGAGCAGAAATACTATGCGGCAAATCTGTAAGCCAGGTTACCAGAAACGAAGATGAACCATCGTTCACAGTCAGATGCGAGGACGGAGCGTCATATTCCTGCAGCAAGCTCATAATCTGCACCGGAGGCCTCTCCTACCCCAAGACCGGATCTACCGGAGACGGATACGGATGGGCAGAAGACATGGGCCATTCGATACGTCCTCTCTTCCCTTCGCTGACTGCAATCGTTCCCGAAGGATACAAGGATGGAAAGGGGCATATAGACAGGAGTCTGCCGCTTTCGGAAACAGGAAAGAGCCTATGCGGCAACCAGCTTAAGAATGTAGGGCTCAGCCTGATAGTAGACGGAAACGAGGCACAGAATGAATTCGGAGACCTGGACTTCACCGACGGAGGCATTGAAGGGCCAATAGGATTCAAGGTAAGCAGGAAATGCGTCAACGCGATAATCAACGGATCGAAGGTCACTGCCGTAATAGACCTCAAGCCTGCCGTCGACCAGGAAGACCTCCATGTCAGGATAGGGACTCTATGGAACGAGATATCAAAGGACAAGAGAAACGTCAACAAGCTCTATAAGGACAGGTTCAGGATCCTGCTCACAAAGGTCCTCCCTATGTCCCTCATACCGGCATTCACCCGAATGAACCCGAACGCCGACCACAAGACACTGGCAAAGGCTCTCAAGAACTGGAAGATGGATATTGCCGGATATGTCGGATACGAAAGATGCGTGGTTACAGCCGGCGGAGTCAGTCTCGACGAAGTGACAGCAAAGACCCTGGAATCCAAACTGGTTCCGGGACTGTACTTTGCAGGCGAAGTGCTTGACCTTGACGCAGATACAGGAGGTTACAACCTCCAGACAGCCTTCTCTACAGGATATCTTGCGGGTATTTCAGCCGCTAGATAACTCCGGAGCCGAGCATCTCGTCTCCGTCGTACCAGACCGCAAACTGGCCAGGGGTTATGCCGCGCTGAGGAGTGTCGAAGAGGATGAAGAGGCCGTTTTCACGCATGATGAGGGTGGCATCCTGAAGAGGCTGGCGGTAGCGGATGCGGACGCGGTAGCGGCGCACTTCGCCCGGCAGCATGGCAAGATCCGGACGGATCCAATGGATTTCATCCGGAGCAACGCGAAGACAGCTGCGTGAGAGTCCCTTATGGGTATGTCCTTCACCTACATATATGATATTGTTCTGAATATCAGTCTCTATTACGAATATGGAATCCTTATGTCCTCCTACGTTCAGTCCCTTCCTCTGCCCGATAGTGTAGAACTGGGCCCCGTCGTGCTTTCCTACTATCTTTCCGAAAGGGTTTTCCTTGTATCTGGTCTTCTTGACATGCTTGCGGCCGCTGCGGTATGTCTCCGTCTCGAATCTGATATCGTAACGCACAGGCTCAGAAAGACGCTGGAAGGCCTCGTCTGAAAGTCCGGCTATCTTTTCCATTGAGAAAGGACATCCTCCGTCCGAAACCGGAGTCGCCTTGTCCTCTGACACATAATCAGTTATCATCTTCGCCTGTCCTCCATCCGACATTAGCGATGAAAGAGTCTCACTGATGAAGCGATACTGCTCATTGTCAGTATAATAGGCATCGAATACCTCCACGATATCGCCTTCGCACGGTTTCAGCTTCTGCTGAAGGAATGTCGGAAGGTCCACTTTGCCGACAAAGCAGATTCCCTGGGAATCCTTCTTGTCAGCCGACGGAAGATCGGCTTCATGGGCTATACGGCGTACTTCCGGCTTCAAAATGTCTCCGATCGGGAACATCGCCTTCGAGAGCTGGTCCTGCGAGAGCTGGCAGAGGAAATAGCTCTGGTCCTTGTTAGGGTCCGTTCCTGCCAGAATACGATACACTGTCGTTCCATCAGGTCCGGAAACGGTCTCCTTGCGGCAATAATGACCGGTCGCAACATAGTCTGCACCAAGCTTTTCCGCACATTTCAGGAATGCGTCGAACTTGATCTCCCTGTTGCAGAGAACGTCAGGATTAGGAGTGCGCCCCTTCTCGTATTCGTCGAACATATAGTCGACAACCCTCTGACGATATTCCTTGCTCAAATCGACAAAATAGAAAGGTATGCCTATCTTGCGGGCCACCAGTTCGGCGACAAAGCGGTCCTCTTCCCACTCGCAGTCTCCGTGGAGGGTGGCTGATGCATCGTGCCAGTTCTGCATGAACAATGCAAAGACATCGTAGCCCTGCTGCTTGAGCAAAAGGGCTGCAACACTCGAATCAACGCCTCCGGAAAGGCCTATACACACCTTAACATTCTGATTTTCCGCCATATATTTAGTCTTATTTGACAAAAAGCATTATATTTGTGAAGTTTGCAAAGATAATTCAATTGATCTGTTATGACAAACAAAGAAATAAAAATCGCATATAGGGAGTATGAGTCTCTTGAACAGCTTGAGGCAGAAGACAGGAAACTGGCAGATGCCGCTATAGATGCGATGAAGAATGCGTACGCCCCATATTCGGGATTCAGCGTAGGTGCTGCCGTTATGTTTGAAGACGGAGAGATAGTCAAAGGATCGAACCAGGAAAATGCTGCATACCCATCAGGACTCTGCGCGGAAAGAACGGCCCTGTTCTATGCCAGCGCAAGCAGGCCTGACAAGGCTATGGCCGCTCTCGCCATAGCCGCAGGCCAGAATGGCGAGATCTGCGGCACCCCGGCGACCCCATGCGGAGCCTGCCGCCAGGTGATGGCCCAATATCAGGTAAAAAGCGGACGTCCGATGAAGATTCTGCTTGTCGGAGCCGACAGAATCTGGGAGTTTGACAAGGTCGACGACCTTCTCCCTCTGATTTTCGACAGCATCTGATACGATAAAACGGAAGTTATTTTTGCTGAATTGCAAAAAATGACTACCTTTGCATTCGGGAAAGTCATACACGACCAGCTCCCTCCGAATTCCCCCAGGGCTTGACCGCAGCAAGGGTAGGAGGTCGTAGCGGTGCGATGTATCAAGCTTTCCCTTTTTTCGTTTATCTAGGGAAAGCCTATTTCTCTTCAGTATAGAATTCGATCATGCGGGCGATAGCTCTCTGGCACACAGGACAGAAGCTTTCGGCCGCATTTGTCTTCATGCGGCAGTCCGGGAACGGACGATATACTCCTTTCGACTGATATCCTGCACCTTCGTACACGCCGATCATCGAGTCCATGTCCTTGCCTTCACGGAAAGCCTCCCAGATGTTTCCTTCCACCGGAGCTGTCGGGATGCCGATGACCTTCGGAAGCATGTCGTCCCACTTTGACTTGAAATCATAGAGGGTCGTGATGTTCTGCTCCCATGGTTCGCAGTCAGGATAATAGTATTCCACGAACTGGTCGTCATAGTAGTACTCGTCGGCAAGTCCTCCGAAGCTGTGGCCGAATTCATGGACGACTACCGGTTCGAAAGAAGGGTGGCCCGCTGTCGTCAGAGTATATGAATTGAAGATTCCCCCTCCGCCATAAGTATCTGTATTTGCGAGGATTACGATATGTTCATATGGTATGCCGCAAAGCCTGTCATGCATCTGGCGAAGACGCAGAGTGGTCAGATAACGGTCCATATAGAATGTATTGAAATGTGATCCCAGTGCCGTCTTCTTCCATAAGCCTTCGCCCGGCACGCTGACTCCGCTGTCCTCGGACTGAAGAGCAACTGCCACAAAATTGAAACGGTCTCTGTATTCGCCGAACGGAGCATGAGACAGAATCGCATCCATCGCTGTCATGGCATCTTCATAGAACTTATCGGTTTCTTCTGCAGTATATCCCTCGGCTACTATAGCGACATCGATGCAGTCTTCTGCACTTCCGCTCTGAAGCAGATATCTGTGAGGAGCCGGAACAGGATCGATGCGGCGGATCAGAATGTCTGACGGATCCACGACATGCGACAATGATGCTGAGACTCCCCCACGGAAATCGTAGAGTTCCACTTTCACCAAAGCAGGGGCTGAAGGCATCGGAAGCAGGAAGACATTCTCGAAAGCCTTGCGCACCCGCGTTGCTTCCTCTGTCGTCTGCCATTCCTGGAAAAGGGTCGAGAAGCTCTGGCGGTAAAGGACCTTTCCGGTCTTCAGGTCTGAAAGGCTTATCTGTCCGTTGCCCTGAAGCGGAGCCTTGTCAAGGTTGACCCTGCGTCCGGCCCAGCCGTCGAAGCATGACATCTCGTCAAGAGAAATCTCCTGCGCCTTGTCGGTGCCGGAAAATATATAATCAACTCTCAAAGTCCTGTCCTGAGCATACGAAAACACCGACAAGAACATTAAAATCGCCGCAATAACATTTTTCATAACTCCCTAGTCATTACTTCCTTACGCAAAGCACGTGCTCCCTTTTGACGGCACGCACTTCATATAAGATATTGTACATCAAAATAATTACATTTCGTGGTTTCAGATGCGGGCCGCGCAGTTGATTCCGTCAAGGGCGGAAGAAACTATGCCGCCGGCGTAACCGGCGCCTTCGCCGCATGGATACAGGCCTGACACCTGGATGTGTTCCAGAGTTTCGGGATCACGAGGGATGCGCACCGGTGAAGACGTGCGGGACTCCACTCCAAGAAGAAGGGCATCATTGGTATAATATCCGTGCATCTTCTTGTTTCCGATTTCCGGGAATGCGTATTTCAGCCTCAACGATACATGCTCAGGAAGCAGCTCGTGAAGCGGTGCGTTGGCCGCACCCGGATGGTACGAGGTCTGAGGAAGTCCCGTCGACGGTATCCTGCGGCAGAAATCCATCATCCTCTGTGCCGGTGCCTTGAGCGAACCGGTATATTCGAACATCTTTCTCTCGACATCCTTCTGGAACTGAAGAAGTGCCAGAGGACCATGCTGGGCATATTCAGGAAAATCTTCAGGTTCGATCTGCACCACGACGCCCGAATTCGCCCACTTCGAGTTGCGTGCGGAATTCGACATTCCGTTCAGCACCAGCTCGCCTTCGGCAGTCGCTGCCGGCACCAGAATGCCTCCCGGACACATACAGAACGAGAATACTCCCCTGCCTTCAATCTGGGTCACGAACGAGTATTCTGCCGTAGGCATATACGGCTGGTACTTGCCGTGGTACTGGATCTTGTTGATAAGCGACTGAGGATGCTCCACTCGGACTCCGAGGGCAAATCCCTTCGCCTGTATCTCCCAGCCCTTGCGGTCGAACATCTCGTAGATGTCGCGGGCTGAGTGGCCTGTTGCAAGAATCACCTTGCGGGATGTGTATGTCTCCGACGCTCCTTCACCCCCGGATACGGAAACATCGAAAGCTCCGTCCGGACGCTTGACGATATCTGTGACACGGGAATCGAAATGGTATTCTCCTCCATGTTCGATGATGCATTTGCGGATATTCTCCACAACCACAGGAAGCTTGTCGCTTCCGATATGAGGATGGGCATCTATCAGGATCGACGGGTCAGCACCGAAAAGCACCAGCTGATGGAGGACTTCACGGATGTCTCCCCTCTTTGAGGAACGGGTATATAGCTTTCCGTCAGAGAATGTGCCGGCACCTCCTTCTCCGAAGCAGTAGTTGGAATCAGGGTTCACAACGCCTTCCCTCGAAAGCTTCGCCATGTCGTACTTGCGTGCATGGACATCCTTTCCCCTTTCGAGAATCACTGGCCTGAAACCGCGCATAAGGAGCTTGAGGGCTGCGAACATTCCTGCAGGACCGGCTCCGATGATGACAACCGGCTCCGCAGCAGACACGTCCTGATACTCGTCAAGGACGTATTCCGGCATGACTTCGTCTGGCTTGTAGACTTCAAGCCTGTAACGGTACAATATGTCGTTGCGGGCATCGATGGAACGGCGCATGATCCGGTATCTGACCTGGTTCTTTGCCTTCGGGGACATTCCCAGGGCCTTGACGGCAGCATTACGGATCTCGTCTTCCGAGAGTTCCTTACCCAGCTTGCATGTTACTTCGATCTCTTTCATAAGGTCTTTGATTTAGAATTCGGCGAGTCTGCTCACAGGAGCTACATCAAGCGACGAGCGCTCTCCGTTCTGATAGTGGAACCATCCGGCGATAGCGATCATTGCCGCGTTGTCGGTGGTGAACTTGAATTCAGGAAGGAAGGTGGTCCAGCCTCTCTTGCGGCCTTCTTCCTCTATGCGGGCACGAAGGCCGCTGTTTGCCGACACGCCTCCGCCTATGGTGATCTGCTTTATTCCGGTCTGTTTGGCCGCCTTTATCAGCTTGTCCATCAATATGTCGATCAAGGCTTTCTGGAAGCTTGCACATATGTCGGCCTTGTTCTTTTCCATGAATTCGGGATCTAGAGCCATCTGGTCGCGCACAAAGTAAAGAAGCGAAGTCTTTATTCCGCTGAAGCTGTAGTCCAGGCCTGGGATGTGCGGTTTGGAGAACTTGTATTTCAGCGGATCTCCTTCCTTCGCCAGTCTGTCCACAATAGGACCACCCGGATAGCCCAGGCCCATCATCTTGGAGCATTTGTCAAACGCCTCTCCGACAGCATCGTCGATGGTCTGCCCCAAAATCTCATATTCGAGAGGGCTGTTTACGCGGACGATCTGCGAATTTCCTCCGGATACAAGAAGACACAGATAAGGGAACTCGGGCTGGCGGTTTTCCTGGCCATGCTGCCTGATGAAATTCGCGAGTATATGTCCCTGAAGATGATTCACCTCCACAAGAGGCTTGTCCAGGGACATCGCCAGACCCTTCGCAAACGAGGTTCCTACAAGAAGGGAGCCCAGCAGGCCGGGACCTCGCGTAAATGCTATGGCAGTGATGTCTTCCGCCTTGATTCCCGCACGGGTTATCGCCTCGCTCACGACCGGCACTATATTGACCTGATGTGCTCTGGAAGCCAGTTCCGGTATCACGCCGCCGTAGGCCTTATGCACATCCTGGCTTGCCAGGACATTGGACAGAAGGTAGCCGTCCTGTATGACAGCAGCTGACGTATCGTCGCATGAAGACTCTATTCCAAGTATGATTTCCGACATATTAAATTTCCAAGATTAAATGAGGTACGCTTTATGTAAATACCATCGGCAAAAATACGGATTTTCTCCGATATTTTTACTATTTTTGCGAGTTGTAGATTAAAAAGGGAAAAGGTCATCAAAAGGGCTATCAAAATACTCTGGCGCATCATCGTCGCGATGTCATGCCTGCTCTTTGCGGCTGCACTGGTAATACAGATGCCGCAGGTGCAGACTTTTGTTACAGGACAGGTCGTAGACAGGCTTTCGGAGAAGCTGGACGGAGACATCTCCTTCGAAAAGATCCATCTGAAGCCGTTCACCACGCTAGTCCTTAAGAATGTCAGCATCATAGACAGACATCCTGCCTGTGACCTGACAGATCCGGCATCCGTAAAGATCGACACGTTCTTCCGTGCAGAATACATCATCGCAAAGTTCTCATACAACGGATTGTTCAAGCATGAAGGCATCCATCTGAAAAAGGCATTCATCGACAATGCACAGATGAACCTGGTGATCGAGAACAAACAGGACGAAGGAGACGGAGACACAAGCACAGACAACCTCTCCCGCATATTCCGCATCAAGAAGCCCGAGCAGCCTAAAAGAAGCGAAAAGGAGATCTTCCATATCCGCAAGGTCGAGATCAGGGACATGGGATTCCTGATGAAGAACTATCTAGCCGACAGGAACCTTTATGAAGAAGGAGGGATAGACTGGAACGACCTCGACATAAGCGGGATCAATCTCAATGCGAAAGGACTCCAGTTCAAGGGAGGAATCATGTCCGGAGAACTTACTGAACTGTCCTTCAGCGAAAAAAGCGGTTACGAGATCATCAGCATGACCGGCAAGGCCGATGTCGGACGAGGACGCACAATCATAGAAGACTTCCATATCATCGACCCATGGTCCGACCTCAACCTTCCTGTCTACATAATGAGCTATGAGAACATCAAGGCATTCCAGGACTTCATCGGCAAGGTAAGGATCGACGCCGAGGTCGCGCAGAGCCTTCTGGATTTCAAGACGATCTCATATTTTGCTCCGCAGCTCATGGGCAACGGACTGGTGGCGGACATATCGGGAAACATTTCCGGATATGTAGATGATTTCACATTCTCCGGCCTCAGGTTCAACTCGAAGGCTGGAGGATTCAGAGGAATGGCATCCGGAAGAATCTCAGGACTCCCGGAATTAGAAAGCACATATCTGAACGCCAGACTTCAAGGTTTCAGGTTCACCACAGGAGGATTGGACGACTTTCTCGCACAATGGATGAGAGAGAAGGACGGACTGGACATAGACCGTTTTGCCAAAGGAACCGAGTTCTCGATGGACGCAACTGCAGTCGGAAAGATCGACGCGCTTGACATAGACGCATCTATAAGATCTTCTATCGGTCAGGCAATTGCAGACGTTAGAATAGACAATGTCATAGCATCAGACAAGAAGACAGGAATATCAGGAAGCGTCAACACCGAAGACCTTGACATAGGAAAGATCCTCAATATCGGCCTCCTTGGACCTGTTACCCTGAAGACTGCGCTGAAGGCCGATCTGGGCAAAGAAGACAGCTCTGCCGAACTCAGGATCGACACCCTCAAGGTCAACAGGCTCCATGCAAACGGATACGACTACAGCAACATCAATGCTGTAGGAAACATTTCCTCAAACGGATTCAACGGAACGATCGTCTGCCAGGACCCAAACCTGAACTTCATGCTTCACGGAGCGTTCGCACTCTCCTCCAAGACCCAGAATGCAAGATACAAGTTCGTCACTCATGTGGGCCATGCTGACCTGAATGCCATAAACATCGACAAGAGAGGCATGTCGCGCGTAAATCTCAGTGCCAGCGCGGACTTTACCAAGATCAATACCGGAGACGTCCGCGGAAAGATCGACATCGGTGACATTGTGCTTCAGAACAGTACTGGAAGATATGACATCGGTGACATAAAGCTCAATTCATACAGCAGCGACAACACATATACCATCCGTCTGGACTCACGGTTCGCAAACGGAAGGTATTCAGGAAGCGCTCCTGTCCTGACATTCGTAAAGGATCTCAGAGACATAACATTGAAAAAGGAACTGCCGGCACTATTTACCGACTCGACATATGTATGGAACGGCAATTCATACGGGATTGACTTCAAGTTCAACAATTCGATGGACCTGCTGAGTTTCGTCATGCCGGGACTTTACATCGACGAAGGGACACAGCTGACTGCCAATCTTGATAGGCAGGGAGGTTTCTCGGCACATCTTAATTCGAACAGGCTAGCCTTCAAAAAGGAATACCTCAAAGGTCTGAACGCTGACTTCGGAAACGCAGACGATGCTCTGGACGGCCGTCTGAACTGTTCAGAGCTTAAGATTGCGTCACTTTCGCTCAAGGACAGCCACCTGAATCTTCACGGCAACGACAACCATCTCGGCATCAGAATGGACTATGACAATCAGACAGAACTGGAGAATTCCGGAGAGATAATCCTGCACGGAAGCTTTGAGAGGGATGAAGACGGTCTCGGGATAGGGCTTGACTTCCTGCCGTCTTCAATACGTTTCAACTCGAAGGAATGGAGCTTCGAACCATCGGAACTTTTCTACAAGAACAATGACCTGGACGTAAAGACCTTTGCCTTGGTATCAGGAAACGAGCGCATCAGCATAGAAGGAAAGGCTTCGCAGGAAAAGGCAGACACCCTTAACCTGAATCTGGAGCATTTCGACATATCCATCGTGGACCATATCCTGAAGCAGGATTTCGGAACAAAAGGCCTCGCGACAGGAACAGTGCAGCTGACCTCGCCTCTTAAGGACAAGGGAATACTCATAGACATGATCTGCGACTCGACCTCGTTTGCTTCAACTCCGCTGGGAATCCTCAACATCGGCAGCAGATGGAATGATGCGGACAAGGACTTCGAAATATTTGTAAGGAACGACCTTGAAGGAAAGAACAATATAAATGCATATGGAACTTTAAAGCCCGACGGTGGCCTGCTGGACATAACAGCAGACCTGGACAGACTTGACGTAAGCTATGCCCATCCTTTCCTTGACGAGATATTCAGCGAGATGGATGGAAAGATTTCCGGTCGCATAGATGTCAATGGTCCCGTATCGAATCTGACCATATCGAGCAGCGGCACACGTCTGGAGGACGGAAAGCTGAAGGTGGCATATACAAATGTGCCATATTATGCCGAAGGACCTTTCCATATCGACGAGACTGGAGCATATTTCGACGGAATCTCCATCCGCGACGACTATACCGGTACAGGAAACATCACCGGAAGCATAAACTGGGACCACCTTCGCGACATGAGATTCAACACATCCATCAGCGTAAATGAGATCGAAGCGATCAACATCACCGAGGATCAGGCAGAAAGCTTCTACGGAAGGGTGTTCGGAACAGGAAATGTAAGCTTAACCGGACCTGTGGAGTCAATTACGATGACAATCGATGCCGTTACGGCAAAGCCGGGAGAACTCCACATACCGGTAAATACCGCAGCCATCGGCAAGGTCACCAACCTTCTGAAATTCAAGGAAATAGAAATTCCTGAAAAGATAGACCCATACGAAGCTATGATGGTAAGGATGGATGCCAGAGAGAATGCTGCAAGCGATTTCACAGTCAAGCTTCGTGTCAATGCCCAACCTGAAGTAGTTGCATTCGTAGAGATCGACAAGGCCAGCGGACATATGCTGTCCGGCTACGGAAGCGGACTCATCGACCTGGAAGTCGGAGAAGACCTGTTCAACATCAACGGCGACTACATCCTTAGCGGTGGAAACTACAGATTCGTGGCAATGGGACTCGTTACCCGAGACTTCGAGATCGAGGACGGCAGTTCCATCAGATTCAACGGAGACATTATGAACAGTACGCTGGACATCAATGCCTTATACAGGACCAAGGCGTCGCTGTCAACCCTGCTTGCTGACGAATCCTCCGTATCGAACAAGCGAAACGTTGACTGCGGAATCAGCATAACCGGAAAGCTGAGCAACCCTGAACTGGGATTCAGCATCGACGTGCCTGACCTCAACCCTATGATCAAGTCAAGGGTAGAAAGCGCAATCAGCACGGAAGACAAGCTTCAGAAGCAGTTCCTATGGCTTCTCGTTTCCGGAAACTTCCTGCCTGACGAGCAGTCCGGTATCGTGAACAACACGACCTCGCTTTATTCGAACGCCGCAACCGAACTTATCGCCAACCAGCTGAACAACATATTCGAAAAGCTTGACATTCCTCTTGACCTCGGACTCAACTACCAGACAAATGAAAGCGGAACAGACCTGTTTGACGTTGCCGTATCGACGCAGCTGTTCAACAACAGGGTTGTAGTCAACGGAAACATCGGAAACAAGGAATACAAGACGACAGGATCGCAAAACGACGTTGTGGGCGACCTTGACATCGAAATCAAGCTCAACCGTTCCGGAGCATTCAGACTAAATCTGTTCTCGCACTCCGCAGACCAGTTCTCGAACTATCTGGACAACTCTCAACGAAACGGAGTGGGTCTGATGTACCAGACCGAGTTCAACTCGTTCGGCAGATTCGTCAGAAACATATTCTCAAGCAAGGCAAAGAGGCAGGCAGCGAAGATGGAGGAAGATCAGGCCATGCTTCAGGGAAAGAAGACCACAATAACGATAGAAGGAAATGGAGAACAATAAAGGCAGACTATATCTGATTCCCTCCCCTCTCGGAGACAATGACCCTTCGGAGGTCATTCCGCAGCCCGTTCTCGAGTCGCTGAAAAGATTCAGGACATTCGTTGTGGAGGAAGTGAGGACTGCAAGAAGATACCTGTCAAAGGCAGGACTTAAAGGTCATATCGGGGAACTTCAGTTTCATGAACTGAACGAACACACGGACGCCGCTACAGTCGAAGGCTACCTTCGCCTGTTCGACGGCGGAAACGATGTCGCGCTCATTTCGGAGGCCGGCCTTCCGGCCGTGGCCGATCCTGGAGCGCAGCTGGTCGCCCTTGCCCACAGGCACGGCATCGAGGTCGTTCCGGCAGTCGGTCCTTCTTCGCTCATGCTGGCCCTCATGGCATCAGGCCTTAACGGCCAGTCATTCGCATTCTGCGGATACATACCGGCAAAGACCGACGAAAGAAGGAGCAGGCTGAAGACTCTGGAAAAGGTTTCGGCCCAGCTGAGGCAGACCCAGATACTGATCGAGACTCCATACAGGAACGATTCGCTTTTCGCTGACATACTGTCCGTATGCAGCCCGTCAGTAAAGGTCTGCGTCGCAGCAAACATAACCATGCCTGACGCCTGCATCAGGACAAGGAAGGTGTCGGAATGGAAGAAGGAAGGCCTCGTGATCGGAAAGAGGCCATGTGTATTCTTGATATTGGCATGATGGAAAAGATCGGAATAATAGAACTTGAAGGAATGGAGTTCAAGGCATATCACGGATGCCTTGACCAGGAAAAGGTGCGCGGCAATCTGTTCACAGTCGATTTCCGCGGAGAGCTGGACCTTACGGCTGCGGCAGACAGCGACAATCTGAACGACACGCTGAACTATGGAGAAATCTACGAAATCGTAGCAGAAGAGATGTCGATTCCGTCAGAGCTTCTGGAAAATGTGGCCGGACGCATCGTCAAGGCGATAGAGAAACGTTTCCCACAGCTGATCGCGTTTTCTATAAGGGTCTCTAAAAGGAAGCCGCCTGTAGACGGCACCGCCCAGTGGTCACGTGTCACTTTGTTTCATAGGGCAAGATGAGGATCAGTTTTATCACGCTGGGCTGCAAGCTGAATTATGCCGAGACATCGACATATGAAAGAGAACTTCTGAAAGAAGGTCTCGAGGCTGTGCCATGGACCAAGGGTGCGGACATCTTCCTTGTGAACACATGTACCGTAACCGAACATTCGGACAAGAAGAGCCGCAACATCATCAGGAAGCTCCACAGGCAGAACCCTGAAGCACTCATCTATGTCACCGGCTGCTATGCCCAGCTGAAAAAGGCTGAGATAGAGGCGATAGAGGGCGTGACGGCTGTATTCGGGGCGACAGAAAAGAGCCAGATAGTACCGTCCATATTGGCGACGATCCATGGGCAGGAGTTCTGTGCCCGCGACATGGGCACATTCTTCCCGGCATTCTCGAGCGGAGAAAGAACCCGCTCGTTCCTGAAGGTGCAGGACGGATGCGACTACAAATGCCATTACTGCACAGTCCCGTACGCGCGAGGAGAAAGCAGGAACATTCCTATCGCAGAGATCATCCCGCAGGCAGAGGCGATAGCCGCCGAAGGGATAAAGGAGATAGTGCTCACCGGAGTGAATACCGGAGACTTCGGAAGATCGACCGGGGAGACATTCTTCGAGCTGATCAGACAGCTGAATGAAGTGGAAGGAATCGAAAGGTACAGGATTTCGTCCATCGAGCCTAACCTGCTGACAGAAGAGATGATCGACTGGATAACGTCAGGCACGAAGTTCCTCCCCCACTATCATATCCCGCTCCAGTCAGGATGCGACACTATACTGAAGGAGATGGGGCGCCGTTATGACACAGCTGCATTCGCACATAAGATCGATTACATCCGTTCACGGACGGAAGTGGCTGGAGGACCGAAGGTCTTCTTCGGAATCGACGTGATCGTCGGATTCCCTGGAGAGACCGATGAACTCTTCATGGAGACCTATACCTTCCTTCGTGACGTCGTCCGCCCTGCATTCATACATATATTCCCGTACTCGCGTCGTGCCGGTACCCCTGCCGCATCACGCAAGGACCAGGTGCAGGACTGCGTGAAGACAAAGAGAGTGCAGATGCTGGAGGCGCTCTGCGATGAACTGCACAGGGAATTCATCGACAGCAACAAGGGTGTGGCGGAAAAGGTCCTCTTCGAGAGTACAGACAGGAACGGAATGATGGAAGGATATACCGGAAACTACATCAGAGTGTCCAGAGAGTATGACCCTGAACTGATAGGAAAGATTGTAGATGTAACATTATAATACTGAAGATGGCCAGACTGACATTCTTAGGAACGGGCACTTCGCAGGGAGTGCCGATGATCGGATGCGGATGCGATGTATGCCGCAGCAGGGATCCTCGTGACAAAAGGCTGCGCGCCAGCGTGCTTGTGGATTACGAGGGCCTGAGGATCCTGGTGGATGCAGGCCCGGATTTCAGGCAGCAGATGCTCCGCGCAGGGATTTCACACGTAGATGCCATCCTGCTGACCCATAATCATAAGGACCATACCGGAGGTCTGGACGATATCCGCGCATTCAACTACCTTGAAAAGAAGGCGTCCGAAATATATTGCGAGAAATACGTCGAGGACTCCCTGAGGATGGAATACGGATATGCCTTTGCTGAGAAGAAGTATCCCGGAGCCCCGGAATGGCATGTCCACAACATCGACAACAAGCCTTTCACCATCCATGCAGGAGGTCCGTACGAAGTCCTTACATGGGAACATGGAAAAGGATATATCCGGTCAATGGCCGGAGAAAACGAGCCGGTCAGGTCTGTCGGGATAATCCCGATCAGAGGCATGCACTACAAGCTGCCGGTCCTTGGATTCAGGTTCGGAAACATCGCCTACTGCACTGACATGAACCATATTCCGGAAGAGGAATTCGAAAAGCTGCGCGGTCTGGACCATTTCGTGATCAACTGCGTGAAATACGGAAAGCATATCTCACACTACTCGCTCGAGGAAGCGGTGGAAGTGGCGCAGAAGGTAGGAGCGAAGAACTCATGGCTTACCCACCTCTCCCACCAGCTCCCGACCTACAACGAGCTGGCGGCAGAACTCCCTGAAGGCATCCACCCTGCCTACGACGGACTGGTGCTTGAATAATCCACATAACCATCATCTTATGAAAGACGACAAGACACTTCAGAACATCGAAAAATATCAGAAGCACTATTCTGAACCAAAGCTGTTTGCCAAGATAAGCCGGATCTTCAGGAAAGCCGGAATCAAGGGAGTCTATTACGCCCTGCTGCTGTATCATGTCGTGACGGATCCAGGCACTCCGGCCAAGCAGAAGGCTATAATTCTCGGAGCGTTGGGATACTTCATCCTGCCTGTGGACATGATTCCGGATCTGCTGCCCCTCGTCGGATTCACCGACGACATAGCAGCATTGGCAGCCTGCCTGAAGGCTGTCTATGACAACGTGACTCCGGCAGTCAAAAGCAAGGCCGCAAGTAAACTTCTCGACTGGTTCCCTGACGCCGACATCAGCAAGCTGGAAGACAAGTAAGATACGCTGGCACAATTTTAGGTGGGCGACGTGTTTTCATCAAAACATTTCTGTATATGAAAACGAACGACAAGAAACAGCTCACCTCGGAGAACGGACGCCCCATTCCCGACAATCAGAACACACAGACGGCAGGCCATCGCGGCCCTGTAACCTTACAGGACACATGGCTTCTTGAAAAGATGGCCCATTTCGACAGAGAGGTCATCCCCGAAAGGCGTATGCATGCGAAAGGAGCAGGAGCATACGGAACCTTCACGGTCACACATGACATCTCCCGCTATACCCGTGCATCCATATTCTCCGAAGTCGGCAAGCAGACCCCATGCTTCGTACGCTTCTCTACAGTGGCCGGAGAGCGCGGAGCAGCTGACGCGGAACGTGACATCAGGGGATTTGCAATGAAATTCTACACAGAGACAGGAAACTGGGACCTTGTAGGCAACAATACTCCTGTCTTCTTCCTGCGCGACCCGCTCAAGTTTCCGGACCTTAACCATGCCATCAAACGCGACCCACGGACAGGCATGCGTTCTGCGAACTCCAACTGGGATTTCTGGACACTGCTCCCGGAAGCCCTGCACCAGGTCACGATAACCATGTCTCCGCGAGGCATCCCGGCATCATTCCGCCATATGCACGGATTCGGTAGCCACACATACAGTTTCTATGACGCTGATAACCGCCGCACATGGGTGAAGTTCCACCTCAGGACTCTCCAAGGCATAAAGAACATGACTGATGCTGAAGCGGAGGCCGTCATTGCGAAGGACAGGGAGTCGCACCAGCGAGACCTGTTCGAAGCGATAGAAAGAGGTGATTACCCGCGCTGGCTCATGCAGGTGCAGCTGATGACTGAAGAGCAGGCAAGAAACTATCAGATAAATCCTTTCGACCTGACAAAGGTCTGGTACCATGGAGATTTCCCTCTGCATGATGTCGGCATCCTGGAACTCAACCGCAACCCGGAAAACTTCTTCGCAGAAGTCGAGCAGGCTGCCTTCAATCCGGCAAATATCATTGAGGGCATCGGTTTCTCTCCAGACAAGATGCTCCAGGGCCGCCTGTTTTCATACGGAGATGCACAGCGTTACCGTCTCGGAGTCAATTACAATGAGATTCCTGTCAACCGCCCGCGCTGTCCTTTCCATTCGTTCCACCGTGACGGTCAGATGCGCACTGACGGAAACATGGGCGCCACTCCGTCATATGAGCCCAACAGCTACGGGGAATGGAAGGAAACACCTTCTGCAAAGGAACCTCCTCTAGCAGTAACAGGCGATGTTTTCAGCTACGACGAACGTGAGTATGACGATGACTACTACACCCAGCCTGGGAAACTCTGGCGACTCATGTCCGCGGAAGACCAGAAGGCAACATGCGAAAATACAGCCCGCGCGATGGGAGACGCAGAAATCTTCATAAAGCAGCGCCATATACGCAACTGCTTCCGCGCCGACCCCGCCTACGGCAAGGGGGTCGCTGATGCGCTGGGCCTTTCGCTCGAAGATGCGCTCAAGGCCGAAGACCCTGCGCATCCTGCCTGGGATCACTGATCCGCGCCATAAATAAAGTCAAGACCAGCCTCGTCAAGATATGACAGTTTCTTATATATATACATAGTAAGGACCGAGTCGTCGGTATCATTGTGAGGGGCTATGAATGTTCCACTCATCTCTGTATCATTCAGACGGAACAACCTGAATTCAGGATGCTGCGGGACCACATCATTAAAAATAAGCGTACTGTTCGACGGGTCATAGGAATATGACCCGTCAGCGTATGACTTCCGGGCAGGAGTGTCTATATACTGACGGGCAAAACCTTCTTCCCTTAAAGAGAAGAAGGGATATATTTTTCCATCTGAATACGAGAAGACCACATCAGTCAGTTTGCCTGAAGAATCTATATCAAGGATACAGTCCAGTTTCCAGGTGCCCGTACAATAATGCCTGAACACGACTTCAGGAATCAGGTCAGATTTCGGGATGTATCTTCCGTCTTTATAGACAAGTTCTATTCTAATGCCCACATCGCCAACATCAACTTTCTGTAATTCTTTATATTCAATCGGATTGCATGCCGACAACATGACTGCCGACAGGATTCCTATGATGTTCTTCATATCATTCCGCTTTATATTTGAACCTTTCATATCTCAATGTCACAGGACCGGATATTTCTATCTTCTCTCCTGAACTGTACCTTATGAAGCAGATCACAGTCGTACGGACCGTAAACTTCCCATAAGCAGTGTGCTCGAAGACCACGTCGGAATCGTCAGGAAATCTGAAACAGAGTTCAGCTTCACTGCCTTCAATAGCCACATCTATATCCGTCCTCACCTTTTTCACAAATCTCGTCAAGGTCGGTGGCAACCCAGAAGAGTGAACACTGTATTTTATGTATGGAATCTCTATGTAACCGCCATCATCAGATATCACGGTACCAGTATCACCGGCTCCTGCCAACACCTTCTTCCATTCATCATAATAATCATACGATGCCACGCCATCACCGTCAAGATCGATCGGATCCGGTCCTTCCCATATTCCGCTCTCGACCTGATAATATCCCCTTATCGTATCAAGAGCCTTCTCCCGAAGATCTGCTTCCCACACCTTTTCGCATGATACTGACAGAAACATCAGAATTGATACAAATATAATATTTCCTTTCATATTCTTCAATATCTTACCCATTCCGACTCATATGTACTCACAGTTCCGAACATACCTGCTCCGCCTGAGACGTTTGTATACACATAAACAGGCGGTGTGAAACCCATATATACAGGAAGAAAAGAGTTCTTACCTACATATCGGGCTGCCAGATAATCGTAGGTTTCTGCAGAAATCCTGTAAAGTCTGATCTTGTATTCATATGACTGATATACAGCATAGCTAAGCCCCATCAATGCATCGAAGCCTGACGACAGTATCGTCCTCTTCGTGGGCTCGACCATAGCTGATACAGTCGCCTTGCCATAATTTCCCTTCGACCTCGATATGAACGTCTCTCCCCCATCGAAGTCCACCACCATTTCAGGATCGATTGAAGACAGTTCCCCGTTATCTGGCAATAATCCGTTGACATAAAGGTCATCGGTCTGCTCGATCAGCTCCTCCTTTTCCAGCATTTCCCTTTCATGATCAGGAACATTGCCTTCATATTCAAAGACCTTTCTTTTGAGGACCTGCATACCGAAACAGGTCTCATCATCAGGAGATTCATCGATCTGGGCAGTAAACACCCATAATGTCTTGAGTTCGTCTGTGTCCATCCCTGCTCCGTCATTCTTATAGCTTTGTGATTCCGCCTTCAGTATCTTCACTTCCGGTATCCGGGCAGGGACTGCTGCTTCCGCACGGACTGAAGGCAAGTTGCCGCAAGATGCCTGCAGCGTAAGTTTCTGCTCCGGAGTAAAAACGGAATCCGTTGTATACGACAGCATATCATTTCCTGAGTTCACTGGATCAGGAGTCAGCTCCACCGGTTCGCCGTCCGCTTCCAGAACCAGCTTCAGATACCCCAGGTATGTATTATCAGCGGCTCCTATCGGCTTGGCGATACCGATGTCTATCCGGCTTTGCCCGTTGTCCTTGACCAGAGCGTTCACATAGATTCTTCCTGACTCTTCCGCCGGAAAGTCCACCGTCTTCTCACATGAAATGAACGCTGCTGAAATGAACAGCATCAATGATCTTATATATCTTCTCATGATCTCAGAATCTTAAAGTGTAACTGAATGAAGGTATCACAGGCACAGCAGATATGATGCGCAGGTCCGTGTCAAGCTCTTCGTGATCTAGCGTTGCAAACATCGGATTCATCCTGCAGTATGCATTATATACGCTGATATTCCAGATGCTTTCATATCCCCTTCGGGTCGTCTTGCGGAAATTGACCCCGATGTCAAGCCTATGATAATCAGGAAGTTTGTAATTGTACGGATGGCTGTAGAAGACTTCATCGCCGACCATCGTTGTCGGGATTGTCGCACGGTCGCCGGTATGATAGTTCCATGCCGCATACATGTCGACAGTCTTGCTGAAACGATGTGACGCATTGACCGTAAACTTGTGTCTGTTGTCGTTTCTGGCCGGATACCAGTCAGGCCATATGTCCTTGAAATACCTCTCCGTCCATGACAATGTATAATAAGCCGACACGTCGGTCGTCTTCGTCTTCCAGATCAGTTCCATTTCAGCTCCGTATGATCTGCCCACACCGCTCACCAGTTCGTTTTCCCAAACAGAAATGTCCGGATAAAAGCTGCTGGCGCCACGATATTCGTACAGGTTGGTCATCTCTTTCCAATACCCTTCGACATTAAGTGCAATGCCATGCGGCAGATCCAGGTAAATGCCTCCGGCAAGCTGCCTCGAGCGGGTCGGCAGGACTCTGCCGCGAGACGGCAGCCAGCTTGACATCGGTATGTCCAGATAGTTTGCACGAAGATTGTGGACGAACTGGCTCATCTCGCTATAGGACAGCTTGAAAGCGGCCAAAGAGCCAAGCTGAAGTCTGACAGCAGCGCGCGGTTCCACAGAGTGGTACATCCCGGAGCCTGCCATGAATCCGGCATATCTGACTCCGATATTTGTCCTGAACCAGCCGGAAAGAGCAATCTCATCTTCAAGGTATATGGCGAATTCCGACGGATCATATGAATTCTTTACCGAATCACTCTCATGGACCTGAACGGAATTGTAGAAAGTCTCGTCTGTGTCGGTCCGGATCTGACGGGATAAATAGCTGACATCCTTCACATCACGGAAAAGATGCCTGGCAAGCAAGGCACCGGCTCTGATATGATGAACCTCCGACGGCACCCAGTCCAGATCCACTTTCGCGGACAGGTCATGAAGCCGGCTCCGATTGAATTCGGACAGGTCGATTTCATCTATCTGCGGATAGTCGGCATCCATTCTCCAGCGGCTGTTAAGCAATCCCACCTCACTGTTCACCCGTGTATAATACAGAAGCATGTCCAGACGCAAGTCATCTGAGAACTTCATGTCCCAATTCAGGCTTGCCAGCACATTCCCCCAGCGCGCATCGAGGTCGTGGCCGTTCTTTCCTGTAAAGCGCCTTCCCTCCCAGTACTTCACGGCAAGAGTCTCATAGCCATACCGTACCACATCAGACCCGGCATAAAGATTCAATGACAGTCTGTTGTCCTTGCTGAACAGATGAGTGACGGACGCATTGAAGTCCGTCATCGCATATCTTAACCTGCGCTTCTCCCCATATGGCAATGTGGCATTGGATATTGCTATTGCCGGAATTGTCAGCAAGTCGAACCAGCTGCGGCGCAGTCCTATATTGAATGATGTCTTGCCCGGTACTATAGGACCTTCGAACCGGATTCCGCCGTTCAGCAGTCCGATATTCATGGAGCCATGATATGAGTCCATGCTTCCCTGACAGGTCGTGACATCAACGACTGAAGATGTTCTGCCTCCGAACCTGGACGGGAAACCGCTCTTGTAGAAATCCAGATTATCGACCATCTCTGTATTGAATGACGAGACAAGGCCGCCAAGATGAGTCACCTGATACAAAGGGACACCATCCAGAAGGAAAAGATTGTCTGAGCCGTCGCCTCCATGAACATACATGCCGGACAGAAGTTCCGTACCTTCCGCCACTCCCGGAAGGCTCTTGATCTCCTTGATCAGGTCAGGAGAGCCCAGCACAGCATATCCTTTCTCGAAACGCTTGAAATCTATCGGATGAAGACCGGTCTGCGTACTGTTCCGCCGGCGCGCGACATGGGCTATTATCTTGGATTCCTGTATGGTGTCCTGCTGCCCTGTAATGAAGATGGTATAGTCCTTGGGCTTCTTTCGAGCGCCCTCCTTTGTCAGAACGATATATTTCTTCATCTGCTCATATCCGATGCCGGAGCCGGCAAAGGTCGCACTGAGGCATTGTTCCAGAGAGATGGCATCTCCATCAGACTCTTTGCAAGGAACATCAAGGTCGATCGATGAGTCATAGACAAAGTTCACTCCGAACATTTCATGCATGGCTTCCATACGTGACTTCAAGGTACCGTCGGGCGCCTGCCTGCGCGAAACAGCGCCTGCATCCGGTACAATGATCCCTGACGCAGACAGAAAGACCGAGATAATAAATAACACTACATGCTTCATTTGTTATTCCTGATTTCTCATTAAGGAGACGGAGAGACTGCCTGAAAGTACTACATATATACACAAAGTTAAAATAAAAATAGTACTTTTGGACAAAAGATTCGTCATCTGTATGAAACTATCATTTTAACATGTTCATTATGAAACGGACCTTATTCATTCTGGCAGCGGTTGCTGCCCTCTGTTTCCCGGCATCTGCACAGCAGAAGGGAGAACAGTCGCTTGGTTTTTTCTTTGGCTATGACACAGGAATCACCGAGTATACGTTAAACCTGCGCAGCGGCTTTCCTGCGACCCAGACGATTACTGCCAACAACGGCCACAATCTTATGGCAGCTGTCGAGTACAGTTACTTTGTGGCAGACAACCTGCGCCTTTCAGCGACCTTGAGCTACGGATTTCAAGGAGACCCGGAGACTCCGAGCATTGCCCACACAATAAACATTGCGCCCGGTCTTGCATATTATGCCAAGCTGGCGCCGAACTTTTACTATACCCCTAACATGAGTTTCGGTTTTGCCGCCAGTCTGACAAGCAGCGGCATCCTGAGCAAAGACTGGGAATCAATGTCACTGACCGGTCTAGGTGCAGAACTGCAGCCTCTGGCAGTAGAATTCCGCCCTACAGAGAAATTTGCCATGAGCGTAAGCATCTTCTCGATTCAAGGCGTTGCGATGCAGGGCCAATTTGACTTCACAGGGGGCAACGACTTTAACATTTCCGGAATGGGACTGGCTCTTGATTGTCTCATGAACCCCCAGATCGGTTTCAAACTATATTTCTAAACTGCTATGAAAAGATTCATTATAATTATTGCCGCTGTGGCAGGATTCGCCTTCAGCGCCAATGCACAGACCTATTATGACGACGGCGAACTGTCCATCTCGCACGACACATTCTGCCTCAACGGCATGCCTCTTGACGATGGACAAGTTCTCGATCTGCTTGGAAAAGAAGTATATGACCACGAGTATCTTCCAGCAAAGAAGAAACTTAAAACCGCCGGCACTCTTGAGTATATCGGTGGCACGATGATAGGATTCGGAATCGGATGCGCAATCGGCGACCTTCTCAGCAATACAATATATGGCGGAGAATTGAATGCAAAGTCATACATTACATATGGATGCATAAGCCTGGCAGGAGTGGTTCCTGCGATAATAGGAGCACGTATGTCCCGAAACGGCATGGCGACATATGCCCGTATCGCTGAATCATACAACAAGAACACCGGCAAGGTGACAGAACTTACATTGAGCCCTGCGAAATCCGGACTCGGAATCGCCCTGAACTTCTAAAGAAAGATCATGAAGCATTTCTTATCTACAATCATGTTCATAATGGCTGCATGGAGCATGTATGCAAATGAGCCTCAGCAGGAGAAGAAGATCGGGCCGGTTCCTGTAAAGCATTGGGAATTCGATTACATGAATTATGGTGTCACGGCCGGTCAAGGAACCGCTTATATCAACATGCTGGCGGGAGTCAGATATAATCTTGACGATACTCTGTTCGATGTCGGCGGAGAGCTGGCTTTTGGTGCAACGCCTCATGACCATTATGATCCATTGGAACTGGGAAAGGGAGAGGTGACCAAAAGGAGTTTTTTCATGCTAGGTCCTGCGGCGCATTATAATTTCCGCCGCGGCAGGAATGCTTCATTTTATGTCGGACTGGGAGTCGGAGCCGGGCTTGGCACCAGAAATGTTTTCCTCAATTGCACCGCCGGACCTGATGGGGAAATAAGCGAAGAATGGGACCTGAAGAGATATTTTGTCGCCGCACTTACCCCAAGATTCGGAGTAGAGCTGTTCAGACATTTCAGAATCGGGATCCTGGTCCGCATACCTACTGACGGCGAAGTGACGGTGGGACCGAGCATGAGCCTCGCAATAGGAGGTGGAAAGAAAGACAAATAATTTTATAAACTTATATGACAATGAAACGAATATTAACAGTTTTGGCAGCAGTGGTATGCCTTTGCGGATGTGAGAAATTCTTTACGCCTTCAAGTATAACGATGTCTTCTGCAGGTGAAACAGTAACAGTACAAACTATCGTTGCCCCTGAAACTTTGTATATCCTGAATTATGACGGTGAAGGTGTGCATTCACCGGAATATGATGAGGAAACCGAGACGTTTACTGTGACATATGAATGGCTTACTGCAAGTATAGCAAAATCTTCTTTCAATGGGGAAGGCAGGGAAATGACACTTACCGCAGAAAAGAACACAACAGGCAAAAGGCGCACATTATATGTCGGTGGGATGCATGGCGACCTCCAATCCAGCATGAAGGTGACTCAGCAATAACCACCGGCGATAGCCAAACAACACAAGTTACTAATAATCAAATACTTACAAGAACCACATTGTCGCCAGTCCCCCTGTAAAAGGGGGTACCGGCGACAGCATATTATACCAAATCACTGTAACTCAACAAATTACAAAACACCAACATCGCCAGTAATCACCAAAAACGAATATATCTATGGTAATCACCAGAACAATATTGACCATATTTGCCATTCTTGGTGTCTGCACTGCCAATGCACAAAATGACAGCAAGATACTCTCCAAGAATCCATCTTCTATAACATTTACAGTGGACGAAGGGCTTTCCTTGCCGGAAGATCATTTCTCTTATCCTGTGGATGCAAACCACATATATTACTCATCATTGAAGTATTGCGGTGTCGATTATGACAATGGATATTCTTTGGATGATAGTTTTTCTTCAAAGGATCACATACTGCGTCAAAGCCGGTTTACAGGAGAAAACATCTATGGTAATTCACATCAGGTCATGTTCTCAATGTTCATAAGAGCATATGCTGAACATAGGCCTGTCGTCCTTTCTCCGGACGCAATCTGGCTGCTCATAAGTCAGTCGTTTTCGTATCATGTGAACAAAAACTCGGAAGAGCTTCGTTCAAAGATCGTAGACCATGAGGACAAGAAGACATTGGCCATCCGATCAAGCACCGACCTGATGTGCGAAGAAGCGGATTGGAGTGCCATTGCGGATATGTTTGCAAATGCCATCATATCAAATACGAAAGGTGATATTGCAGAGACCCTTATTGCAGACTTTACAACTACCGGAGAAACCGAACGTATGGTATCACAGATCACACTTATAAACTCAATGAAGTCCTATTTCGACTATGAAGCGATCTGGGCAATATGCGGAATACCTTCGGTTACATTGACCGGAACACCTGAAGACTGGAAAGAAGTGCTGGCCAAGACACAAAAGCTCGGTAAGTATGGATTGAGATGGTGGACTAAGAAACTGATTCCTATATTGGAAGAATTCGTTGACGCTTCTGAGGGAAAACCGGACTATAAGTTCTGGCAGGATATGGTCAAGAGAAGGAAACCCGGAGAAGTCAGAGGAGCCGGCTGTACCAGACGCTCAAAGAAGCCGACAAAATTTGACGGATGGTTCCTGAACTTCTTTCCTTTTGACGAGAAAGGACGTACCCCATCTAAGGTGGACATGTATCATCAGATGCTGCCTGAAGTGGTCAGAGCAGAATTCCTTTATAATATTGTAAATGCAGGAGGCGAAGTTCTGAGCGAGCAACCGATGGAGATGGTTGCCGGATTTGTCGGTTATGAGGAAGATAAGGAAACATATGCACTGACTCCCGCTATCGGCTGGATGATAGGAACTTATAGCACGATAGACTAGTTTACAATGAAAGAGACGATACTGAAATATTGGTGGGTGCAGGTGGTCATGCTTTCTGTATTTGAGATAATGAGCATCTGTGTGGAATTGACATCTTGTGTCTTCTGGGCTGATCTGGTATTCGTATTATGCGCATTAACATTTCTTACCATTACCAGCAGGAGATATCTATCTGAAATGTTTTGAAGTAACCGAAAACAAACCGCTCTCCGCAGACAGTATACTCAAGGCAACCATGGTTTCTATAGAAAATTCTTCTACATTTGCACAGATTGTAAGCAAACAGCCCTTCAGCATATTTGAAGGAGACTGGAATGAGTATTATGCAGCAAGAATAGAGGTATGGCATAAAGATGCCGCAACTCGACAGGAACAGAAACTTTATGAAAAGATTTACAGGGTTGAAGGTTGGATGAGATAAACAAGAGGTTAATTGATCAATGAATAAATCAAGAATCATATCGATTACTTTGCTGGTGCTGTTCCACATTATGATTGTTGGGGCATTTGTGATAGATGCTGAAGCGCGTTATGGGATTTTGGCACTATATGTTTTTCTGTTCTGTATATGGGCAGTCGAACATAGGAAGACCAGAAAGATAGATGCCTTGCTGAACGGCATATCCGCAAGACACAGATTAGACAGCAGGAATGTGACGATTCTTCAGACCGGATATATCAGAATGCGCATAGACCGTCATGCTGCCGGCAGCTTCAGTTTCAAAACCCTTCTGCAGATTTCGGTGAACGTTCCTCCGGGCTATGATGCACAGGGGATGAAGGATACTGTCGAAACCATAAATGAGATAACCAAAGAGCTGCACTCGGAAGGACTGCTGGTTTCATGCAGGATGCGTGTTGATTCCATTGATGATGACGACACAGCTCTTCAGCGGGTCTATCCTCTGTTCATTACCGTAAACGAAAACATTACTCCAGAACGCCTGGGAAAGCTTTACGACTCCCTGCTGAAAGCAATCATTAATAATGGAAGCAATGATTGTGAGCACTTTACAATTACGGGAACAGAGTCCGGAACCATCTACAAGCATTACCGAGGCAATCTGTGTGTAGGAATGATAGAATGCGAACATGGCAACCGTGTCTTCTTCAATTCTTCCATCGACAGTCCTGTATATTACGGAGATGATGAGAAGGAATTCAGCGAAGTGCAATACAAGGAATTGAGAAGTTCCATCGCAGAAGATGGTCTCAGACTGAATCTTGATGAAGGTGCGGAATATATCAGGCAGATACTGAAGAAGCCTGGCAAAGGCATAAACACTTCCATCTTTAAAGAGGACGGCCATCTGTTGGTAACGGTCAGCGGCCGCAAGTCATCTGTAACATACCATCTTAAAAGACAGGATGGTATCTGGTGGATTTACGACTATGGAAACATGATGTCCGTACCGGTTCTTTCAACGGAAAGCGAGACAGAAGCAGTACGCATGATGGTAAGGCTGGTGAATAACGTAAAGAGCAGACTTCAGAAATAAATAGGAATAAATGAATGCAAAGGATATAAAGCTTCTGGCGACATGCCTGCTGCTGGCTGCATGCAGCATGGCAGCGAAGGCACAGACAATAGATGACGGATTTATCATAGATGCTCCTGACAGCGTTGCTGCCGGAGATACGGTAACAGTGCGCTATACAATAGAAACACAGCAGCTCCAGAGCTATATGAGCCCGCTTTTCAATGGATTTGAATTCATTGACATGAACCATGAAATCCAAAACAGAGGCCGGAAGACCATCTACACCTTCATCTACCGTATAGTGCCGATAAACGCAGGAAGCCTTCTGATCGAACCTATGACAGTCATGCGTCAGGGGGAAGAGATCGTATCCAAAAGCAAGAGATTATCCGTGCGTCCGGACAAAGGGCATGAATATGCCGTATCAGGACTCAGGCAGCTGTTCCTCGAGAACGGAATGGACCCTGACACATGCGAGATATGTTTCGTTCACGAATCGCCAGAACTGACCATAGCGTCGAGCGTAAGATCGGGCTATTTTGCTGTGCTCGCAAACGAAGAATTCGCCAAAGGGCTTGACAATCCTGTGCTTGCATACGGATTTGAAGGCGGAATATGGTCGGCGCAGCCAGAACTCCTCAACATGATGGATTATTACATCTATCAGCTCAGACACATAAAAGAGAATTCCATAAAACCGGACGGACAAAGCATAAAGCCCCTTCTGGGAGATATAGCCTGGGGACAGAATGCTCCGTTCAATTCAGAATGCCCGACAGTAGTTTCAAACGGAGATACGCTACATGCTCTTGCAGGATGCGGTCCCGTCGCTTTCGGACAGATAATGAAGCATTATGAACTGGATGGCAGCAAAGAACCGTCAAGACTTCTGGCTGAAATTGGCGCAGCAATGGGAACACAATACGGTTTGAAGGTATCGACAACATACAGCAACAATTACAGAAAACCTCTTGTCGACCAGTTCGGATTCAGCCACCGATTCCGTCTCGTATCCTTGCCGCAGGACGAGCTTTTCGCCCTTACATATCATGAACTGGAACACGGTAGGCCGGTAGTCATCATGAACGAGAGGCACTCGTTCATATGTGACGGCCACAGAAACGGCTACCTCCACCTCAATCTCGGATGGAACGGAAAATGCAACGGATACTACAGGATATTCAATGCTCCGGTCAGCGAACGTAAGGATATGCTGTACAGCATGATGGCCATAGGATTGATGCCTGACAGACACAAAGATGCGTCAAAGTCGGTCACATTGAATAAAAAGACAAGGCTGAAAGACGTCCTGACGACTGACGAAATGGAAAACCTGCATTCCCTTGAGATAAAAGGAAAGCTTGCCGGAGAGGACATCCGGATTTTGCGCAGGATGGCAGGTGCGGTAGATGACAAGAATTACATGTCATGGCTCGGATCGCTCCAGCATCTGGATCTCAGCAAGGCCACTTTCACAAATGACAACGCAGATCCATACATGTCGACTGACGCTGAGGCAATGAAGTTCAAGGTCTGGAAACAGATATCCTACATGTACGGAAATCAGCATCGGGTAGAAAGGAAGGAATACGACTTCACATTCATGACCGAAGACCAGTGGCAGGAAATCCAGAAGTACAACATGGACCGCGGATACGGGTTCAGGATAGTCAGGAACGGCAACCGTTATACGGTAGAGTACCTGCTTGAAAGCAGGAAGGTAGGAAGAAGCATGTTTGCCGGATGCGTCAACCTTAAGAGAATCATACTGCCGAAGAATATTCTGGAAGTGAGTCACGACGCCTTTGAAAACACAGAAGCGTCGGTCATAAGGTAATAGAAGACTACTCCTGCGGAGGCGGGACGGTACCCAGATCGATGAGACGGCGCAGGACCGGGAGATAGAACGGGGTTCCGTCAGGTCCGGACGAAGTCCCGGACGACGGGGAACCGAAGCGGCGGGCAACGTCATCCAGGGTGTATCTCCCTGACATTTCTACATTTATGAAACTGGTGATTTCTGCGGAGGTATCTTCGGATGCCGCCGCTGTCTTTTCTGCTGACATCTTCCGCGCGCTGCGGCAGACGTCGCATGTCCCGCAGTCAGCAGAGTCGGCCTGTCCGAAATATTCGAGAAGGTATGAACTTCTGCATGTATCATCTTCCGTGATGTAATCAATCATCTTCTGCATGCGCTCCATGGCCGAATTCTTCAGGAGTTCATATCGGGCAGGATCCAGGTTCACATTCTTCGGACGCAGACGTTCATGGTGGAGGAACAGGACTGTCGCATGGTCGCACGGGATGTACCTGATGACATGTTCCAGAGACAGCTTGTACAGGATCTGGCGGAGCATCGGCACCTGCACATCCAGCAATCCAGCCAGATAATCCTCATCGACCGGCACAGGGAACGAAAATATACCGGTATACTTGCGCATCAGGATCTCCAGCAGCTGCACCATCTTCGGATCAGGGAAATCCACATCATAGAGATCGTTCCTGCTGACCGATATCTGCACTTTCGTAGATATGTCCACATCTTCAGACATGGTCCAGTGGCCCGTCCTCTCTATATAGACTATCGAGTAGTACGCAGCCTGCTTCTGAAGCCTGAACCTCCTGCAGAATTCATCGAGGTCGAACTTCAGCTGGCGGCCTGCTCCCTGGTCATATGGTATGTCAAAGAAGACATGAACCTTATGGTAAATGTCTTCGATATACTCGAGCGACGGGAATGAAACCGTAGCGATCTGCTTGAGCCGGCGGGTATCTGACGCATTCCATATGGTCACGGCAAAGCTTCGCTTTCCGTCGCGGCCTCCCCTGCCGGCTTCCTGGAAATATGCTTCCGGACTGTCCGGTACGTCGAAATGGATCACAAAACGCACGTCCGGCTTGTCTATGCCCATACCGAACGCATTGGTACATACCATAACCCTGATCTCTCCCGATTTCCATTTCGTCTGACGGTCGGAGCGGCTGTCGGGGCCGAGCCCGGCATGGTAGAACGACGACGAGATGCCGTTCGCCGAAAGGAAGGCCGCCAGCTCTTCGGTCTTTTTCCTGCTGCGGACATAGACGATTCCGGTACCGTCCACGCTGCTGCATACGTTCAGCATCTGACCCAGTTTGTCCTCGCTGCGGCGGACGATGTAGGAAAGGTTCGGACGTTCGAACCCGCTCTTTATCAGACACTTCTCCTCGAAGCAGAGACGGTCCATTATGTCATCCGCGACCTGAGGCGTAGCCGTCGCGGTCAATGCTATCACAGGGGCATCGACCAGATCGCGAAGCTTTCCGATCTGGAGATAGTCGGGGCGGAAGTCATAGCCCCATTGGGAGATGCAGTGTGCTTCATCGACCACGATGAAGCTGACGTTCATCTCCTGAAGGTAGCTCCGGAATAGGGTTGTTCCAAGACGCTCCGGAGAGACATAGAGAAACTTGAAATCTCCGTATGCCGCATTGTTAAGAGCAAGGTCGACTTCCCTGCGGCCCATTCCGGCATTGACGCACAATGCCTTGATGCCGCGGTCGTTCAGGTTCTGGACCTGGTCCTTCATCAGGGCGATGAGCGGAGTGACGACTATCGCAATGCCCTCCTTCATCATCGCAGGTACCTGGAAGCATACCGACTTTCCACCGCCTGTAGGAAGAATTGCAAGCACATCCCGGCCCTCCAATGCAGTGCGGACGATGTCCTCCTGCTTCGGACGGAAAGAGTCATAACCCCAATATTTCTGCAATGTTTCTACAGGCGTCATTTTTGCATATCGGTCTTTGATTACAAAAGTAAGAAAATCTTTGATTTTGAGTTTGCCATATCGCAAAAAAAAGTTATTTTTGCATCGCCCGAACTAGGGATGAAAGAAAATGTTATAAACCTTAAATATTTTACTTAAAAATTATGAGCAAAATTGATTTGACCAAGTACGGTATTACCGATGTGACAGAGATTGTTCACAACCCGTCTTATGAGTACCTCTTCGAGGAGGAGACCAATCCAAACCTCGAGGGATACGAGAAAGGCCAGCTTACTGAGCTTGATACCATCAACGTGATGACAGGTATCTACACAGGACGTTCTCCTAAGGACAAGTTCTTCGTAATGAACGAGGCAAGCAAGGACACTGTATGGTGGACTTCAGAGGAGTACAAGAACGACAACAAGCCATGTTCAGAAGAGGCTTGGGCTGACCTCCGCGCTAAGGCCATCAAGCAGCTCAACTCAGCTAAGAAGCTTTATGTCGTAGATACATTCTGCGGTACCAACGAGGCTACCCGTCTTAAGGTACGTTTCATCATGGAAGTTGCATGGCAGGCACATTTCGTAAAGAACATGTTCATCCGTCCTACAGAG
>JAFTYS010000039.1 GCA_017461285.1 Bacteroidales bacterium
GATAAGACCCCATTCTGCAGCCACTGGTGCTTCACCGCCGCCAGGATATGATCCGTCATTGATGAACCATGCCTTAGCGTTTGTCTCGTCAAGGTATACGTCATATGTACCTGCAGCGATAGTGAAGTTCTTACCGCCAGCAACAAGTTCGAGCTCAGTGTTTACTGCGATTTCAACAGGCTCAACATCACCAGGAGCACCGAAGTTCACATCCCATGCGCCGTCCTTGCGGAACTTCACCTGACCAGAGAGTTCAACACCCTTAGCCACAAGGTAAGTGCCGTCAGAAGCAAGCATTATGTCTGGAGTACCACCCCAACTGTTGTATTCTCCTACAAGGCCCCAGCCTACAACTGGAGCTGGCTCCGGATCCTCTGCAGGAGGAACAACTGCACCGCCCTCTTCCTTGCCATACATATTTGCATCAAGTGTAGCAGTTACAGCGTCAAGGTTGTTCATGTTGAAGTATACACGATACTGACCTGGCTCTACAGGGATGTTGTTACCACCGTTAGAGAGAGCCTTGAGGTCGCCACCGTAGTTGATATCCCAACCTGCATCCATACGGAACTTCATTTCTGTAGCTGCAGGAACGTCGATGTCAGCATAGAACCTCTGCTTTGCAACCGAGTACTCCATCACGATGTCATTATCCCAATCACCGTTAAGACCGATGATACCAACCTGATCGAAAGACATCTTCTTGGTAAGTATGCAGGTCTTTGTATCAAGAGTAAAGTGGTAATACCTCTTTGCAACATAATTCTTTATGTCGCTTCCGCCTGAAGTAAGGAGGGTAAGGCTTGCTGGCTCCTCATCTGCTGAACCAGGGCCGCCCCACTCTGCATCCCAGCTTGCGCCAGGAGTGATCTTGAATCCGCCTGTCTTCTCGTCACCGGCACCGAAATCTACAACACCCTGATAAAGAACCTCGTCCTCAGAGAAGTTATAGAGGTGGAGAGCTGTATCATGTGACCATCCGCAGTAGTTACCGATCACGTATACCATAGGATATACCTTCTCAGCTGAAGTAGGGGTGATATTTGCCTTTACTGGATCTGCCCAATAAGTCTCGCCGGCGTTAAGCTTTGCACCAAGGGTGAATGAAACCTCACCTGCCTCTCCTGAAGCGATGCCGAGGTCGTTGAATGCCTTGTTGTTGAGGGCATCATAAGAAACTGCATATGATGTACCTGTCGCACCGCTGAAAAGGTTTACAGTAACATCGTTTGCAGACATGTTGAGGGTGTAGTATACCTGAGCGTTTACACCGAATGATGCAGCATCCCAAGTGAACTTGAGAGACTCAGTATCCTTATTGTCTACAGTAACCACGACATCAGATACCGCATGAAGTACAGGAGCGACAACATTCTCTGGATTGAATGTGACGATCTCGTCCTTCTGACAAGCTGCAGACAGACCTGCTGCCGCAGCCAACATCATGATATATTTTGTAATCTTCATATTCTTGTACATTTAAATGTTCCGACTGTTAGATTGCATAACCGTCGTTCTGCACGAGATTAGGGTTTGCATTCCTGTCGTTGTCAGGAATAGGGAAAAGGTTAAGATGCGCTGGTGCACCCTGACCTTCCGGAACACCACCCTTCCACTGCCAGAGGTATGAGTCTGAAGTGAACTTGCCGAAACGGACAAGGTCAGATCTTCTCCATCCTTCAAGGCAGAGCTCACGGCCGCGCTCCTGAAGAAGGTTCTCTGCATTAAGAGTTGTAGAAGAAAGGCCTGCACGTGCACGTACAGCATCGAAAGCAGCCTGACCACCGCAGTTCACGCCATTGAGTTCACACTCTGCAAGCATGAGGAGAGCGTCGGCATAGCGGAATACAGGGAAGTCTACGTCAACGAAACCTACATCAGATCCTGGAGTTCCGTCGCTCTTGATGTTCTTGAACTTGTAGAATGCAATACCGTTTGTGAAATCGCTGATGTCCTTGATATCCTCAGTCTGTCCCTCTGTCCAGAAAAGGTTACGGAGGTCAGATGAAGAGTACATTCTGTAGAATTCAGGAGTTGTGCGGATACCGCCCCAACCTGATGAGATACCTACAGCCGCAGGGTCCATTCCGCCACCTGTAGCAGCGAAGATGAGATAGTTGGTCACACCATAGCTTGCTGTGTTGGTTGCGTCCTGCTCTACAGCCCAGATTATCTCGTCTGTGCAGTTGTGGTTGTCTGCGAGGAAGAGTTCAGCAAATGCATTTCCATTTGTGTATGAACCCTTTGCCTGAGTATGGAGCGAGTACTTGCCCTCAAGGTTCTTGAGAACTGCAGCACACTCTGCATACTTGTCCTGACCGATGTAAACCTTTGCGTTAAGATAGAGCTTTGCAAGAATCATTGAAGCCACACCCTTGTTTACGCGACCATATGCGCCCTGAGCTATATCATAAAGAGGGCTGTTATCGATAATGTCCTTGAGTTCGCTTTCAATGTATGTGAAGAGGTCTGCACGGCTGATGTATTCAGGTGCTGTAGCTCCTACGATATTGTTCTCGTCTGCGAATGGGAAGCCACCGAAGTTGTCGATAGCGTCAAGCCAGCAGTAAGCACGGAGGGTACGGGCCTCAGCAATCCAGAGATCCTTTTCAGGAAGGTCGATTGATGCGTTCTTTGCCTGACGGATGAATTCGTTGCAAGCAGAGATCTGATAAGCTACACGATAGTAGAATGCAGTCACGAACACGTCTGAAGAAGTCCATGCAAGACCATGGAGGTCCTGAAGAGTCTGGTCGTTCCAACCGCAGACAGCCTCGTCAGTGGTAAGGCCGTTGAGGTGGTAGCGTCCACGGAAATACTGGCTGAAACCGCCGTCGATTCCTGAGATGTTGTTTGCTCCGTTAGGGCCGTAAGATCCTGATGTAGCAAAACCGGTATAGCACTGTGCGAGAAGAGCGAAATAGTCAGCCTCTGTCTGGAGAGCCTTGTCCGCTGTATTCATTGACGGGTCGATCGGAGTGACATCAAGATCACCCACGCATGCATTGAGACCGAACGCCAACACAAAAGCACCAATTATATATTTTAATGTCTTCATATTCACTTGTCCCTTTTTTAGAAGTTAAATTTAAGACCAAGTACATAAGTTCTTGGGCGTGGGTAAAGGTTGTTGTCGATACCGCTGTATACTTCCGGATCAAGACCTTCATACTTGGTAATTGTAGCAACATTCTGAACAGTAGCGAATACATTCAGTCCGAGAGCACGGTCAAGCTTAGCTGACTTGAAGAGGCTAGGGAATGTGTATCCGACTGTCACGTTGTCGATCTTGAAGAACGACGCATCCTTGATATAGTAGTCAGAAAGGTAGCATGCCTGGTGGAAGTTCGACCATGCGGCAGAATTGAGACGGTTGCTGCTGAAGTTGTTTGTCCAGCAGTCAGCGATCATCTCCTGGTCTGATGCAACGTTGTTGTATACATAGTTTCCGAGGCTTCCGTGACCAGAAGCGGCAAGTGTCCAGTTCTTGTATGTAAGGGTTGTGTTAAGACCGAATGTGAAGTCTGCAGATGGCTTGTGGAAGAAGTACTTGTCATTTGAGTCAACTACTCCGTCCTCATTCCTGTCCACATATACACCTTCCATAGGGCGTCCCTCCATATCGTATACCTGCTGATATACATAGAATGAACGAGGTGCATAACCTACCTGATGCATCTGGATGTTGTTACCTACACCACCTGAGATACCACCAGTCTCAACACCTGTCTTATCGTTAGGAGAAGCTGTAAGCTTTGTGAACTTACCGTTGTTGTAAGCTACGTTTGCTCCTACCTGCCATGTGAAGTTCTTTGTATCAACTGCCATTGCATTTACCTCGAACTCAAATCCATGGCTCTCAAGGTTACCGATGTTTGTATTAAGATAGTTGGTAAGGTTACCGAGAGCTGCAACAGGAATGTGGTTGATCAGGTCAGAGATCTGACGCTTGTAAACATCAAGGCCCATGGTGATCCTGTCATTGAGGAAACCGAAGTCCATACCGGCATTCCAAGTGGTAGCAGTCTCCCATCTGAGGTCAGCGTTATATCCGAGAGCTGTGATAGGATTGATCACCTGTCCGCCGAACATATAGTATGAACCGAGAAGGTTTGTATAATAGGTAGCCTGTGAATCATAGTTGCCTACAACTGCCTGGTTACCTGTCTGTCCCCAAGAAAGACGGAGCTTCAAGGTTGTCAATGTCTCATTGTCCTTGAGGAACTCCTCATTCGCGATGTTCCATCCGAAAGCTACTGAAGGGAAGAGACCCCATCTGTTCTTGCCCTGGAACTTTGACGATCCGTCGCGACGTACTGTTGCAGTAAGCATGTAACGGTTGTCATAGCTGTAGTTTACACGGCCGAAGAATGAAACGAGGAAGAGTTCGCTCTTAGGATTCAGCTTGTCTGAAAGGGCAGACTCATCTGTAAGCTTATACGCGTATGAAGATGACTCGTTATAGAAATGCTGCCAAGAGTAACCTGCCATTGCATCGAAGTGGTTCTTTCCGAAATCCTTTGCGTATGCAAGGTATGCCTCGAGGGTCTTGTCGATACGGGTGTATGAATAATCGCTGTGATATCCTGATCCCGACTGCTTTGTGTCATGGAAAGACTGCTCTGATCCTACAGGAGATTCAGTATATCCGCCTGAAGAAGCATAGTCGATACCGAGGTTGACGTTGAAGCGGAGATCCTCGAAACCGTGGAACTTGTAATCGATCTGAGCATTTCCGATGAAACGTGAAGCGGAGCTCTTGTCAGTCTTCTGTGTAAGAAGGGCTACAGGGTTCATTGTCGCCATTGTATTCACGTTTCCGCTTGGATCGTAGTGAGTGAAGTAACCTGCAATACCGTTCTCATCATAAACCGGCTTGGTAGGGTTCATTCTGTTAGCTGCGCCGATAGCGCTCTGGTTTGCCCAGTTGTTTGATGTGAACACACCCTTACCGTTGAGGTTCAATGTAAGGTGCTGGTCAAGAAGTGAAGGAGAAAGGTTTACAGAAACTGTAGTTCTGTCCATGTGGTCTGTCATGAGGACACCGTCCTGAGAAAGGAATCCACCTGAAACACGCCAAGGAAGAACACCTGCGTCACCGAGAGCTACGCGGCCCGCAAGGCTGATGTTTCCTTCATAAGAAGGAGCGATCTGATAGATTTCCTTCTGCCAGTTTGTGTCTGCATCACCCATTGCTGCAATAGCGTCAGCAGAAACCACACCTGCGTCTACCTGGGACTGAACGAATGCTCTGTATGTAGCGGCATCCATTACGTCAACATAGTCTGAAACATGGCTGACTGAAGTCTGGAAATCAACGTTGACCTGAGGTACACCGCTCATGGTCTTTGCACCCTTCTTTGTTGTAATCACGATGACACCGTTAGACGCACGTGAACCGTAGATTGCAGTTGCAGAAGCATCCTTGAGCACTGAGAATGACTCGATGTCGTTAGGGTTGATTGAAGAAAGCACATCACCCATACCGCTGATGCCGTCGTTGCTTACAGGAAGACCGTCCACGATGATGAGAGGGTCAGAGTTGTGCATTGAAGCCTCACCACGGATACGGATTGTAGAACCTGAACCAGGCTGTCCTGAACCAGGAGTTACAACCACACCGGCAGACTTACCCTTGAGGAGGTCTGCAGGGGATGAAATCATACCCTTATTGATCTCGTCAGCCTTTACTGTGGCTACCGATCCTGTCATGTCGCCCTTCTTCACTGTACCGTAACCGATAACGACTACGTCATCGAGGAAGAGAGCATCTTCTGAAAGAGTCACAGTTGCAGGCAGTTCAGATGCCTTGAAAGTCTGTGATGCATAACCGATGCAGCTGATTTCCACAACTGCGTCAGCGCTAGAAACTGTAAGGACATAGTCGCCGTCGAGACCGGTCGAAGTACCGTTTGTGGTACCCTGCTCGATGACTGTTGCACCGATGACAGGACCGATTGCGTCAACAACTACACCCTTCACCTCGTATCCGCCCTGGGCGAATACAGACACACCCATGATGCATGAAAGCACAAAGGATGCGCATAGTGTCATGATTCTATTCATAAGAACTTTTTTTGGTTAGTAGATTGTTTGTTGTATATATTCAGTTTGTGAATGCTTATTTTTCCTTCACGAAACGAACGGAGAGCGCACCCAGCACAAGGAGCACTCCCGCTACGAGGAACATGCTTACCTGTGCACCTCCGACAAGCTTGAGGATGAATCCGCCACATGCTGCGGCAGCGATCTGTGGAAGGCAGATGGTACCGTTGAACAGACCGAGGTATGTTCCGATATGGTCTCCTGAGAGCGAGTTTGTAAGGAGGGTGAAAGGAATCGCCAGCATAGCTGCCCATGCCGCTCCGATAAGGAGGAATGAAGCGATGAGGAGGTACTGGTCATGGATGAAGAACACTGAAGCAAAGCCGACAGCTCCGACGAGGAGGCTTACGACATACGCAGTCCTGATGTTCTTGAACTTAGGGATGAGGAGGGCCCAGAGCATCGAGCCGATCGCCTGGACAGCGAACATCATGCCCACCCAGTTGCCGGCTTCCTGATAGCCTTCAGAGGCTACATCTGTAGTGCCCCAGCAGGTGTCGGCGATGGCGCCGTTAGTGTATGTCCACATATAAAGGAATGCCGCCCAGCAGAAGAACTGCACGATACCGACTGTCCAGAAGGTCTTTGGCGCATTCTTGAGGAGGGTCAGCATGCTTGGAGCCTTCTCGTCTGCCTTCTTCTCTGTGTCGATGCCATGGAAATCCGCATATTCCTTCGGAGGCATCTCCTTCACCTTGAATGTAGTGAAGAGGACGCAGAGGATGAGGATGGCTGCACCGATGTAGAAAGCATATTTCACTGTATCCGGAACCTGTCCCTCAGGAGCTGTATTAGCGATTCCTACCCATGCGAAGATGAACGGGAAGACATATCCCACGAGGCTTCCGGCGTTGCAGAGGAAGCTCTGGATAGAGTATGCCTGCGCCTTCTGGTTCTCGCCCACCATGTCACCAACAAGCATCTTGAACGGCTGCATGGCTACATTGATCGATGTGTCGAGAAGCATGAGGGAGATAAGTCCGAAGATCATCGCTCCGCCGACTGCGAGGCCGAAGTTGCCGGCATTAGGAAGCATGCACATCACGAGGATGGCGATGATCGAACCGAGGAAAAGATAAGGGATGCGACGGCCGAGACGGGTCCATGTCCTGTCGCTGTACTTTCCTACGAGAGGCTGCACGATGAGTCCCATGAGCGGCGGAAGGATCCAGAAGAAGCTGAGGCTGTGAGGATCCGCACCAAGCGTAGCGAAAATACGGCTGATATTGGCGTTCTGAAGGGAATATGCGATCTGAACTCCGAAGAAGCCGAAGCTGATATTCCACATCTACCAGAAAGTAAGTTTCGTTTTTTGCATTATTTGCGAGTTTTAGTTACTAATTTTAACGTATCGATAAGTATGCGAAGATAAAAATTAACTTCTATACCTTATTATTAAGAGCGACGAATTGTTGAATGTTTTTGACGAACTGCCAGTATTTCCGGACGAACAAACGGTCAAAATTGGATTTTATGAGCGTTTTTCATAACTTCGTAGCGATTTTATGTCAGATTTGAAACATATGAAATCTATAGGATTACCTTGGATAATACATATATTCGCCCTGCTTCACGCTGCGGTGGCCTTGGGATGCCGGTTCGCCGGTTTCGACGACCAGCTCCTGCTTACGGTACTGACGATGGCCCTGTCGCTTATCATCTGCATGAAACAGGGACTTAAGGTTGAATTCACTGCAGCGGTTGTCATCATCGTAAACATCCTCGGCTTTCTGATCGGAACCTTCGGAGCAAACGTGCTGCAGACATTCATCCATTCGGAATATGCCGTCCATGGCATCTCGACAGCTGTCACTACCGAAATCCTCGGATGGTGCATCGTCGCGATGACGAACGTATTCGTCAAGAAGGAGGACAGGCCGGCAGACATCAAGGATTCCCCGTACATGAAGTGGATACTTCTGATCGCGGCCGGCATATTCGTGTTGAGACTCCTCATCGTGATATTCCTGCCGAAGTCGGTATTCGACCACGATGCAGTCTTTGAAATGATCAGGAAAGTGATGAGCAACACATTCTCGCTCATCATCCTCATATGCGTCAACATCCTGTTCATCAGGTCTCTTGCAGCTGTCGCAAAGCCAATGTCAAGGTCAAGTCTGGCAACGGTATATGTATTCTTCATGGCCATGGCCACTCTTCTGGAAGCCTTCCTCGTCGGGTTGGACGGAGAAAGTCTTACACTCCTGCTCACAGTCTCGCTGATAGTCGAGATAACCGTCTACTGCATCGTATACATGATCAATTACGGCATTACGATGAGCATAAAGATGCAGTCGGAAAGGGAAAAGGCAAACATGGCGCAGTACAGGTATCTTAAACTGAAAAGACAGGTAAATCCCCATTTCCTGTTCAATTCCCTGAACATTCTGGATTGCCTGATCTGTGAAGAGAAATCCGAACAGGCAAGCATCTATACCCACAAGCTGGCCGGCATCTACCGTTACATGATCAAGAGCGAGGAAGAGGAGCTGGTGACGCTCCGGGACGAGCTCGTGTTCGTCAGACTGTACATCGACCTTCTCAAGGTTCGCTTCCCGGAAGGATTTGAAGTGGAAATAGATGTCCCGGAAGACAGACTGGCGCGGTTTGTGCCGCCATGCTCGATACAGCTGCTGATTGAGAATGCGACCAAGCATAATGCGGTGAGCGCGGAGAACCCGCTGACGGTCAGGGTTCAAGCATCCGAAAGCCACGTGAAGGTCAGCAACAACATTGTGCCGAAAGTGACCAAGAGTCCGTCCACAGGCCTGGGACAGCAGTATATAAGACAGCTGTACATGGACCTGTCCGGCAAGTCGATTGACATTGAGAAGACAGAAAACAAATATTGTGTAACCTTACCGTTATTGTGATATGGCAATGAAAGTCCTGATAGTAGAAGATGAGATCATGGCCCAGAAGAGCCTGATCAGAGCCCTCGCCCAGAACTTCCCGGACATGGAGGTCGTCGGCACGACGGGTTCCGTAAAAGGTACCGTAGAATGGCTGAATGCACCAGGAAACCATGCAGACGTAATCTTCATGGATGTGGAGCTGTCAGACGGAGAGTGCTTCGAGATCTTCCGTCAGACAGACGTAACTGCAAAGGTCATAATGACCACAGCATATGACAGTTACGCGATAAAGGCATTCGAGGCCGGAAGCGTCGACTACCTCCTCAAGCCTGTCGACATAGATGTCCTCAAAAGGGCTGTGGCACGTTGCCGCATGAGTGGCGGCAATGTAAACGTGGAGGCGCTTCTCAAGGCTATCGGTGGAAACAAGGCTCCGAAAAAGGAATACAAGGAAAGGTTCATAATACGATTCAACGACAGGATAGTACCTGTCGACACGGCAAACATAGCCTATGTCTATTCCGAAGAAAAGACGAACTGGCTCGTGACATCCGAAGGAGACAAGTATATAATAGATTCTTCTCTTGACGTGATGACCGAGGAGCTGGATCCGGAAAAATTCTTCAGGATTTCAAGAAGCTGCATCATATCCACACATGCCATCTCCAGCATCATAAAGCAGCCTGGCAGCCGCATGAGGGTCATCTCGAAGCCGGAGGCTTCATTCGAGATGACGGTGAGCCGTGCGCGAGTGGATGATTTTCTCGAGTGGCTGGAAAGATAGGTCAGCGCTTCATCTTCTTCCAGTTGACGACAGGAAGGATGAATGATATCAGGGCTGCTGCAAGCCAGAACCAGGATACCGGTCCGAAATCATAGATGTCGACACCATCCGCACGGGTGGTGTTGAACTGTATAAGGTAGCCGCTGGTGATCTCCTGAAGTCCCGCTGCCAGATAGCTTGATATGCCGACCACTCCCAATGCCGCACCTGTCGCCTTTCTAGGCACGATGTCGATAGCCATAAGACCAGCTACAATACAGTAAAGCACTCCGATGGCAAGACTGAACACAGAGACATAGAAGACATGCATCATATAACCGGCATCAGTGAAAAGAAAGAGAGCCAGAGATATGAAGCTCAACACACCTGCAAGCACAGCAGGCTTGACCCTGTCGCTCTTGAAGAGCTTGTCCGAGAGCCATCCGGCCAGCACCGTCCCGACCATTCCGGATGCGGCATAGAATCCGATTATCTGCGTAGCTTCCTCGATAGGAAATCCCTTCTCTTTCTGCAGGAAAAGGACCCCCCAGCCGGTGATCGCATACTTGGTTATATAGATGAATGCACTTGAGATTGCTATTATCCAGATGCCGGGATGTCTCAGCACATATTTCTGGAGTTCCCTGGTCGGCATCGTATCATGTCTTGTAACATCCTCACCTGTAAGTTCCTGCACCGACGGAAGCCCTTTGCTCTCCGGTGTGTCAGACACCATCAGAAGTACTATAAGGGATCCTATCAGACCTGCTACGGCAGCCACTATGAAACCTGCCTTCCAGCCGAGAGCCCCTACAACAATACCGGTAATGATGAACGAAAGGAACTCGCCTATATATGGTGTCGAGCTGAAGATGCTGTAGAAGGTTCCGCGCTGAGACTTAGGGAACCAGCGGGACAGACATATAACTCCGGGAGGCGAACCCATGGACTGCATCCATCCGTTTATACCCCAAAGAACGGCAAAAGAAAAGAAGATGACTGCAGTTGAAAGGCTGAAGCCGTCGTGGAGGAAGCCAAGGGAGCCTAAAACAAGGTTTATCAAGGCTGAAAAGAACAGGCCGGTCGCCATGAATCGCTTGATGTTGCAGTAGTCTGCGATGAAGCCGTTCATGAATTTGCCTACGGCATAAACAAAGAGAAGGGCGGAGCCGATGACTCCGAGCTCGCCTGCAGAAAGCACTCCCTCGTCTATGAGAGGCTGTTTCACGACGCTCAGGCTCATACGGCACACATAATAGAGGCTATAGGCAATCGTCACGCCCCAGAATGTCCTGTTTCTCAATGCCTTATATGTGCTGTCCGTCTTTTCGGGAGCTACCTGCTCCGCAGAAGGCTTGCTTATCCTGTAGAATGAATATAGACCCATCTCCTGTTTTTTTTACAAATATAGGACATCCTTTTTATAACGCACCGACAGATATATCGTTCTTGCCAGCAGATGGGCAAAATATGCACCCATCAGAACATGCATGGAAACCTCCGGAGCAAGATCGCCGCATGCAAGGCCGGCCAGCCAGACGGCAAAGAATCCTACGACCGCCCAAAGCATCGAGTTGCGTATCGCCTTTGACGCCGTCGCCCCTATGTATATGCCGTCCCATGTAAATGCCGCACATCCGGCGACGGGCATGAGCAGAAGCCATGGAAGGAAGGCCTCGGCTGAAGAAACGACCACAACATCCGAGGTCATCATCTTCAGCAGGAGGACTCCTCCGAAATGATACACTCCCATGAATATCAATGCGATGCCCATGCTCCATACGAAAGTCCATTTTACCGTCTGACGTACCATAGGCTGGTCCTTCGCGCCGATATAACGGCCCGTAAGAGCCTCACCGGCATATGCAAATCCGTCTGTGAAATATGAGAATATCATCAGCAGCTTCATCATTATCGAACTTACTGCCAGAAGGACGTCGCCGTAACGGGCGGAGATGACGGTAAAGCCTATGTAGATGGCGATGAAGCAGAGGGAGCGGACGAAAAGGTTCGAGTTCATGACGAAGAACCTGCGGGTCTCGCTGCCCTTGAACACAGATCTGAGGTCATCCTTGCCAAGCTGCGAGAAAACCGGCCTGCGGTATTTGAACAGCACCAGGAAGGCAGCCGTAAGAAGGCCGGAATACTGCGCCACGACAGTACCTGCGGCAACTCCGGAAAATCCCATTCCTTCAAAGCCTATAGGGCTGAATCCCAAGGCAAGGACAATGCTTGCAAGCACGTTCATGCCATTGACCACAAGGTCCACGATCATGGCGCTGAGGCTGTCCTGCATGCCGATGAACCAGCCTTTGAAAGCCATTAGGCTGAGGGTTGCAGGAGCCGCCCAGATGCGTATGAAGAAATACTGCTCGGCAAGGGCACGGACTTCAGGGGTGCAGTCCACGACAAGGAATGCCGCCTTGACGAATATCCATTGTATCGCTATCAGGACCATGGCGCACGCCAGGGCTATCCCCACGGCACGTGTAAAGACCTTCGAACATTCCTTCATGTCCCCTTTGCCGTACGCCTGGGCCGTCAGACCGCCGGTTCCCACGCGCAGAAAGCCGAAATTCCAGTAAAGAAGGTCGAAGAGCATCGTGCCGATGGCTATGCCGCCGATCATGACGGCAGCATTGGTGTCCAGATGGCCGGCTACGGCTATGTCGACCATGCCGACAATCGGAACGGTGATATTCGCAAGAATGCTGGGAACCGCCAGCTTAAGTATGTCTTTGTTGATTGTCTTCATAAACGTCATTGTCGGCCTGACCGGCAATCTCTTACCTGTATTTGCCTTCCTCATCAAGCATGCCGAGATACGAAGAGTAGCGGTCGTAGCTGATTTCTCCAGCTTCGACAGCTTCCTTGACGGCGCAACCTGGCTCATGGGTATGCGTGCAAGGAGTGAAACGGCAGTTCTCGGAAGCCTTGAGCATTTCCGGGAAATAAAGAGCGATCTCTTCCTTCTTCAGGTCCACCAGACCGAAGCCGCGAAGTCCCGGGGTATCGACTATGAAGCCTCCTGAAGCAAGGCTGTACATCTCATAGAATGTAGTCGTATGCTTTCCCTGAAGGTGCACGTCAGATATCTCTCCGACCCTAGGGTCAAGCGACGGGTCCAGAGCCTTGATGAGCGAAGACTTGCCGACTCCGGAAACTCCCGAAAACAATGACACATGACCATTGCAGGCCTCCCTAAGGGCTTCTATCCCCTCTCCTGTAAGAGCCGAGACTTCCATCACAGGATATCCTGCACCTTCATATATCTCATGGAATGCCTCGAGCATCTCCTTATGGGATTCCCTGTAGAGGTCGACCTTGTTCAGTACAATGGTCACCGGGACGTTATACACCTCGCATGTCACGAGGATGCGGTCCAGGAACGGAAGCTTGATCTCAGGATAATCTATTGTAGCTATTATGAACGCCCTGTCCAGATTGGAGGCTATGACGTGAGACTGCCGCGAGAGATTCGTGGATTTGCGGATTATATAGTTCTTCCTCGGTTTCACGGCCGTGATCGCCGCCGGATTTTCCAGCGTCACTCCGGCCGCCACATCCGAACCTTCAGTGACCTCGGCCTCGAAGCTCACGAGGTCACCCACCGCCACAGGATTGGTGGCGGAAGAACCCTTCAGACGTATCTTGCCGCGGAGCACTGCAGGAAACAGTTCCCATTCAGGAAGGCGGGACAGCAGATAATGGCTTCCCGTATGCTTTACAACCGTCGCTTCTCCTTTAATCGTCATATTTTTATCTTAAAGATGCTTCACTTCGTTCAGCATGACATTTTAAAGCACAAAGGTAATTAAATTTCATTATCTTTGCAGGATATAGTTAAGCTCTTATCGGATTATGATACAGGAAAAGCATATTGAAGCCACCATCCATGAGATGTTCGCGAACATGAAGTTCACCCAGGAACCGTCCGGTCTGTATGACCCGCTGAGATACATGATTGAAATCGGAGGCAAGAGGATACGCCCAAGGCTCTGCCTTACGGCATATGCCCTCTTCAAGGACTCGTTCACGGAGGAGATACTTTCACCTGCAGCCGCAATCGAGGTTTTCCACAGCTTCACCCTCATCCATGACGACATCATGGACAAGGCGGATGTGCGCCGCGGAGTGCCTACCGTATACAGGAAATGGGACGAGAACACAGCCATACTCTCCGGAGACGTGATGTCGATCGAGAGCTACCGCATGATCGCCAAGGCACCGGCTTTCGCCCTGCCGGCAGTGCTTGCCCTGTTCTCCGACACAGCGGCACAGGTATGCGAGGGACAGCAGTACGACATGGATTTCGAAGACTTGCCGCAGGTCCCTATGGAGGATTACCTGAAGATGATCGGACTCAAGACCGCCGTGCTCATCGCATGCTCGGCAAAGATGGGAGCCCTGATTGCAGGTGCTTCGGCAGAAGAGGCTGACCTTCTCTACAAGTTCGGCTACGACCTCGGACTTGCATTCCAGATCACCGACGACTGGCTCGACACATACGGCGACCCTGCAGTGTTCGGAAAGGCCATCGGAGGCGACATCCTTAACAACAAGAAGAGCTGGCTGCTTACCCGTGCCCTTGAAAAGGCAGGCACGGAGCGCTTCGCAGAAGCGCTGGCCATGCCGATATCGACTGATGAGGAGAAGGAAGCCAAGATCGCTGCCGTGAAGAAGCTTTATGAAGAGCTCGGCATCGGAGAGGAGGCAAAGGAAGAGATCAGACGCTTCCACAATCAGGCAATGGGTTATGTCGAGAAGCTTAACCTCGGCAAGATCAAATCAGAAATGCTGCACCGTTATGCAGACATGCTTTTAGGAAGACGCAAATAATGGAAAGAAAGCTGGAGATAATGGCTCCGGCAGGCAATTTCGAGTGCCTGCATGCAGCCATACAGGGAGGAGCGGACTCGGTATATTTCGGGGTGGAGAAGCTGAACATGCGATCGCATTCGGCCAACAACTTCAAGATGACCGACCTCGCGGAAATCGTACGCATCTGCTCTGAATATGGAGTCAAGACATATCTGACCCTCAACATAGTCCTCTACAACGAGGACATCGAGGACATGAAGCGCACTCTGGAGGCGGCCAAGGAGGCCGGGATCACTGCCGTGATCGCCTCCGACATGGCCACGATAATGTATGCCCGCCAGATAGGCGTGGAGGTACATATCTCCACACAGCTCAGCATCTCGAACGCCGAAGCCCTGCGTTTCTACGCACAGTTCGCAGACGTCATAGTGCTGGCCCGCGAGCTCAACCTAGGACAGGTGAAGGAAATCAAGGCCGTCATAGACCGCGATCATATCTGCGGTCCTTCCGGCCGTCTCGTGGAGATAGAGATGTTCGCCCATGGAGCGCTCTGCATGGCCATTTCCGGCAAATGCTACCTCAGCCTGCACGAATACGGAGCTTCGGCAAACAGAGGTTCATGCTACCAGCTCTGCCGCCGTGCCTACAAGGTCCAGGACCGCGAGACCGGAATGGAGCTCGAGATCGACAACAAATACATAATGTCGCCTAAGGACCTCTGTACCATCGAGTTCATGGACAAGATCATCGATGCAGGAGTCACTGTCTTCAAGATCGAGGGGCGTGCCCGCTCCGCAGAATATGTGAAGCGCGTGGCTTCATGCTACAGACGCGCAGCGGATGCAGTCTGCAACGGAACATATACTGCGGAACTCGGAGCCTCATTCAAGAAGGAACTCGAAGATGTGTTCAACAGAGGGTTCTGGGACGGCTATTACCAGGGAGCCCGTCTCGGAGAGTGGTGCGACGTCTACGGCAGCACATCGACACGAAAGAAGGTCTACTGCGGCAAGATCACGAACTGGTTCGGAAAGCTCGGCGTCGCGGAAATCCTTGTAGAGTCGACAACTCTGACTGTCGGGGACAAGATTCTCATCATCGGTCCTACTTCGGGATGCATAGAATACACGGTACCTGAGATCAGGGTCGACCTGAAACCGGTCCAGGAAGCATCCAAAGGCACATACTGCTCTATCGCCATAGACTGGAGCAAGGTGGTTCCCGGAGCCCGCGAAGAGGCGATGAGCCTCTGCGGCGACGGATGCAACGAAGTTGCCTGCAAAGCCATCGAAGAGACCCGCCTCCGCCGCAGCGACAAGGTCTACATCTGGAGAGAGGAATAGCCGCTATTTCTGGTCGTCGTACACCTTCCGGATATACCGCATGAGCTCTACGGTATTGTTTATGCCCAGCTTCTTGTATATATTGAGCTTATGAACCTCGACTGTCCTGTGGGAAATGCCGAGCCTGTCCGCTATCTCTTTGTTTATAAGACCTCCGGCACAAAGTTCTGCAACCTGCATTTCCCTTTTGGTGAGTTTTATTTCAGGCATGGCATCCGTAGCGGATGTTATTGAAATTATTTCATCAGTAGCCTCTTTCGGGATCTTGGTCTTCGCTATGGCAAGAAGCCTGTCCTTATCCAGGTTTGCCTTGACAAGAAGCGCATTCTTTTCCGCCATCGCCTTCGCAGCCTTGTTCTTTAACACGGCCAGGAATGCGCCTGCAGCCGTAAGGGCGGCGAACAGCACCAGCACAACAGAAATATATATGATCCTGTTCTTCTGAAGCACAATGGTCTGCTCCTTCTTCAATGTATCATACTTTACATTAAAGTGCTGCATGAGCTCTGCCGTCCTGTCGCTGTTCAGTTCGTTCTGAAGGTCGACATATCGCTCAAGATGCAGCAGTCCCTTACCCTTCTGAGTGTCCCTGTACATCTGCCACAGGTCTTTCCTCACTCTTGACTCTATATACTTGTTGCCGGTATCCGTGCACACTTCCAGACATTCCTCGTATGCCTTTTCCGCAGCGGAAACTTCTCCCGCCTCAAAAGCGATCTCTCCGATCTGTGCAAGAGATATTGCAAGAGAGTTCAGATTATTGCCATCCCGGAATACAGGAACGGCCTTTTCCAGCTCCTCGCGAGCCTGGCCATCCTGTCCCATTTCCATAAGAATGCCAGCCTTCTGGCTTCTTCTGACCGCAACCTTGTCCCATCTGCCGTCAGTACTGTCCATCTGAAGAGCGGCCTCTGCAAACTCAAGAGCCTGCGCTGCCTCCCCCAGCTTCAGGTAAATCTCGGAAGCCACTCCATACCTGACCGCCAGATAGGGTCTGCGATTGAGCTTCCTTTCCAGTCCGATCGCCTCATCAATATACTTTCGTGCCGTAACCGCATCTCCATGAGTCATATACAGGCCGGCAATATTGTTCAGAGACGAGCTTATGTATTCGTCATCGCCATTCCTGCGGTCAATAAGAAGGCACTCTTCCGCATATCTTATGGCTGCAGCCAGATCCCCTTTCAGTCGGGCGACGGCACTTGCCAGACTAAGACAGTCGGCACGCAACATCATATCTGACGGCTCCTTTTCCAAAGCATTTTCCAGAGAATGTGCAGAAAGATCGAGAAGACTTACTCCATATGCCCAGTCTGCCAGACAGTAGTCTGCTCCGGCATCTGCATCGGCCGGATAGTCCTCTGCCGCCATCCGGCGGCATTCGCTATACACGGAATCAATGACATACTTGTCACAATATGAAGAATAGAGTTCCTGCGGAATATCCGCAATGATCAGAAGTATAGTTAACAACAAGGACATGACATAAATTAATATGATTATACAAATTTAATTATTATATGGACGAATCTGATCAGATGTAAACGGATTTATGTAAGTAAATATACTTAATTTGACACTTAGAGCCTACTGCAATCATCAGTTTTATGTATATTTAACTACTGATCTATAATTTGATACGACTAAATTCAATGGTTATGAAAAGACTTGTTTTATTGACATTTCTGATACCTTTCCTTTTTGCATCCTGCAACAAGGAACCAGAGATGGAACCGGTTCTTACCGTTTCACATAGTTCAATCGATGCTCCTGCCGAAGGCAGCAGCACCACCATCAAGTTGCTTTGCAATAACAAATGGACCGTATCTGCCCCTGACTGGTGTACTGTAAGTCCGTCAGGAGGTGAAGGAAATGAAAAGGAAGTTCAGGTCACAGTGACCGTAAAGGAAAACGCCGCATATGATGGCCGTTCCGGCAGCATTAC
>JAFTYS010000040.1 GCA_017461285.1 Bacteroidales bacterium
ATAGCGGTGAGGATCCACCTCTTCCCATTCCGAACAGAGAAGTTAAGCTCACCATCGCCGATGGTACTGCCCCACCAGGTGGGAGAGTAGGTAGCTGCCACTTTCTTATACGACACCCTGTCATCATACGATGACGGGGTGTTTTGCTGTATGGCAGGAAGTTTGAAAATTGTTGGGGAAACGAATAAACGGACTTGATATGTTTTACAATTTCTTATTTCCCCAGCACTTCAGAGGTAAGGGCGTCTCAGTCTTCATCCTTGTACTCAGAATATTCTTTGGAGTATTGTTCTTCATTCATGGACTCGGAAAGATGATGAACTTTTCAGAACTTTCAATGACTTACCCCAGCGTCTTCGGCTTAGGAAGCTATATGACCCTGATGGTTGCCATCTTCTGCGAATTCTGCTGTTCGCTCTTTCTGATGACCGGCCTGCTTTTCAGAATAATGCTCATTCCGATGATCGTATCCATGGCTGTCGCATTCTTTGATATCCATGACGCTATGCTCCCTCAGGGAGAGCTGTCGCTGATTTATCTGGTCGTTTTTGTCATTCTGTACTTTGTCGGACCGGGCAGGTTCTCGATAGATTACCTGATCGACCAGAAATTCCGGAAAGAGGTTTCTCACAAGGATTCGCAACCAGGAGCTTAAAATATTGCCGTATCCGAAAAAATATCTAACTTTGAAGGATACGGCGATTTTGCCGTCGACTTAAACTATTTGACTGATGGCAGGACTTAAGGGATATATATCACAGATTATCGGACCTGTAGTAGATGTGCACTTTGAACTTACTGAAGATCAGGCGGCCAGTCTGCCTTCCATACATGAGGCTCTTGTAATATCGCGCCCTGACGGAAGACAGCTTATTGTGGAAGTCCAGCAGCATATCGGAGAGGATACTGTCAGGACTGTAGCGATGGACAGCACGGACGGACTTAAACGCGGAATGGAAGCTGCGGCTACCGGCTCCCCTATAACCATGCCCGTAGGACCGCAGATACGCGGCCGTGTCATGAATGTCGTGGGAAATACCATCGACGGAATGAAGGACCTTGACCGCGAAGGTGCATTCCCTATCCATCGTGAACCTCCGAAGTTTGAAGATCTGGCGACTTCCCAGGAAGTCCTTTATACCGGAATAAAGGTCATCGACCTGCTTGAACCTTATCTGAAAGGCGGAAAGATCGGTCTTTTCGGCGGTGCCGGAGTAGGAAAGACAGTCCTTATCAAGGAACTCATCAACAATATTGCCAAGAAACATAACGGATTCTCCGTATTCGCAGGTGTCGGAGAACGCACCAGAGAAGGAAACGACCTTCTGAGGGAGATGATCGAGTCCGGAGTTATCAGGTATGGCGATGAATTCCTCGAAAGCATGGAAAAAGGCCATTGGGACCTCTCCAAGGTCGATTATAATGAGGTAGAGAAATCACAGGTGGCCATGGTTTTCGGCCAGATGAACGAACCTCCGGGAGCACGTTCTTCGGTGGCGCTTTCCGGTCTTACGCTGGCGGAGTCTTTCCGTGACAGCAATGATGTGAACGGCCCGAAGGACATTCTTTTCTTCATTGACAACATATTCCGATTTACCCAGGCCGGTTCCGAAGTGTCCGCACTTCTCGGACGTATGCCTTCGGCTGTAGGATACCAGCCGACCCTGGCTACGGAAATGGGACAGATGCAGGAACGCATCACATCAACAAAGAACGGGTCGATCACATCAGTGCAGGCAGTCTATGTGCCTGCGGATGACCTTACCGACCCGGCTCCAGCTACAACCTTCAGCCACCTTGATGCCACGACGGTCCTGAGCAGAAAGATCGCCGAGCTGGGAATATACCCTGCTGTCGACCCGCTAGAATCCACATCCCGCATCCTCGATCCTAATATTGTCGGAAAAGACCACTATGAGACGGCCCAGAGGGTAAAGCAGATACTCCAGAGACAGAAGGAACTTCAGGATATCATCTCGATTCTCGGAATGGACGAGCTCTCTGAAGAGGACAAGCTGACCGTAAACAGGGCAAGAAAGGTGCAGAGATTCCTTTCTCAGCCTTTCGCTGTTGCTGAGCAGTTTACCGGAGTGCCGGGAGTGATGGTTTCAATCGAAGATACCATAAGGGGATTCAAGCTTATTCTAAACGGAGACGTGGACGACATCCCTGAACAGGCATTCCTCAATGTGGGAACAATAGAAGAGGCCATAAGCAAGGGAGAAGAGATTCTTGCTGCAATAGGAAAGTGATATGGAAGCAGCTGATACCATGATCCTTACGGTCCTTTCGCCAGAAAGGACGCTTTTGGAAGCCGGAGTGAGCAAAGTTACCCTTCCCGGTTCCAAGGGCAGTTTCATGGTGCTCAGGAATCATGCTCCTGTGATATCGTCGCTGACTGAAGGAGACCTTGTCTATATGTCGGAAGGCAAGGAGGGCAAGATCCATATCCTGGCCGGATTTGCCGAGGTGAATGAAAACAGGATAACCGTATGTGCCGAAGTATGAGGCGGTTAATTTTCATATTGGTCTGGATGCTGGCCTTTGTGGCTCAGCCTGCCGCTGCGTCCGATCTTCCTGAGGAGAAGGTCGATGTGGCTGAAGTCATCTTCGGCCATATAGGCGATTCATACGGGTGGCACATCACCGAATGGAACGGCTCTCATGTGGTCATTCCGTTGCCGTGCATCGTCCGCAGCAGCACAGGATGGCATGTGTTCATGTCTTCTGAAATCGAGCATGGACACGCATACAAGGGACTTTTCATTGCCGAGGAAGGCCGATATGCCGATAAGATAGTGGAGATGGGACCGGATGGAAATCTTGTCCGTCCGTTCGATATTTCCATAACTAAGAATGTGGCTTCCCTGATGTTCGGAAGCGCGCTTCTTGTGCTTCTGGTGCTTTCATGCGCCCGCTGGTACAGGAAGCATGACGCGGTGGAAAAGGCTCCGGGAGGGTTCACGGGACTGATGGAAATGATGGTGATGATGGTCCATGACGACCTTATCAAGGATGCGGTCGGACCGGACCATAAGAAGTATGCCCCATATCTTCTGACGGCATTCTTCTTCATCTTTCTCAACAACCTCCTGGGTATCGTTCCCTTCTTTCCGGGCGGGGCCAATCTGACGGGAAACATTGCGGTGACATTCGTGCTGGCGATGTGCACATTCTTCGCCGTCAATCTGTTTGCCGACAGGCATTACTGGAAGGAGATATTCTGGCCGGACGGCCCGATATTCCTGAAGTGTCCGATACCGATACTTCAGGTGATCGAGATACTGGGTATGTTCACAAAGCCGTTCTCATTGATGATCAGGCTTTTCGCAAACATAATGGCAGGACATGCGATGATACTTGGACTGGTTTCGGTAATATTCGTCGCTGCCAGGATAGGACCGGTGATAGGCGGGTCAATGACTGTCATCACGATGCTTTTCGGAGTGTTCATGGACTGTCTGGAACTGCTTGTGGCATATATACAGGCTTATGTGTTCACGATGCTCTCTGCGGTATTCATAGGACTGTCCCGTCAGGGAGCGCATGCAGGGAATTAATTAACTATAAAACAACATAACTATGTTACTTTCAACAATTTTGCTTCAGGCTGCAGGAGCAGCTGTATGGGGAAAGGCAGCCGGCGCGATAGGAGCCGGCATAGCTGCGATAGCAGCCGCATGGGGAATAGGCAAGATCGGTGCATCCGCCATGGAGGCTACGGCTCGCCAGCCGGAGTCGGCAGGAAACATCCGTACCACAATGATCATCATCGGAGCCCTCGTCGAAGGTGCCTGCCTTTTTGCCATCCTTGCCTGCCTGCTGGCAGTCGTGATGTAGGCCGCCCATGAACCTGATGCTTCCAGACAGTGGTCTCCTTTTCTGGATGACCATCATCTTCGCCATTGTCTTCTTCGTTCTTGCAAAGTTCGGCTTCCCGGTCATTACGGGCATGGTCGAGAAGCGCACGAAGAGGATTGACGATGCTATAGGCGCTGCCCGTGAGGCTGAATCAAAGCTCATGGGACTTGCTTCGCAGCAGGAGAAGATGATCGAAGAAGCCCGGGCTGAGCATGACCGGATCCTGAAGGAAGCGGCTGCGGAACGCGACAGGCTGATTGCCGCCGCTCAGGAACAGGCACGCGATGAAGCGGGTAAGATAATGGAGGAGACAAGGGAAAGGATACGGCAGGAAAAGGAAGCCGCCCTGAGGGATATCAGACGCGAGGTTGCCGTCCTGTCGGTCTCCATTGCGGAGAAGGTGGTCCGCAAGGAACTTTCCACAGATGCCGGTCAGCAGGAGCTGGTCGACAGGATATTTGATGAATTGTCATGAATTCAGGAGTAATAGCATCAAGATACGCCAAGGCTCTTCTGAAGTATGCGGATGAGGCCGGTGCCGGGGATAAGGTGTATTCCCAGGCATGCGTCCTTGCCCTCCGGCTGATGGAAGTACGTCAGCTCAGGGACTTCGTCGAGATTCATCCGGAACTGTCGGCAGACAGGAAGCTGGATCTGCTCGGCTCGGCGTTGGGCGAAGACCTGGCTCCGGAGCTTGTTGCCTTCGTTCGTCTCGTATCTGCGGGAAAGAGGATGGAATTCTTCTCCAGGATGCTGTATCATTTCATCGCCCTGTATCGTTCGGCCCATAACATGAAGGTGGGACGCGTGGTGACTGCGGTCCCTGTGGCCGGTCTTAAGGAGAAGCTGGAAACGCTTCTCCGTGAGCGGACAGGGGCGGACATACAGGTTTACGAGAAGATAAATCCTGATATTCTCGGAGGATTCATATTCGAGATGGACGGGTACAGGCTGGACGCAAGCGTGGAGAACCAGTTCCGCAAGATAAGGCGTCAGCTCATAGAAAAGAACAACAGAATAGTTTAGATATGTCAGATACAATCAGACCTAGCGAGATATCGGAGGTTCTGCTGGACCAGCTGAAGGCTATAAGCGACGACTTCCACTATGAGGAAGTCGGCAAGACCCTGCAGGTCAGCGATGGAGTAGTACGCATATACGGTCTGCTCAACGCTGAGGCAGGCGAACTCCTGGAATTCGACAACGGAGTCATGGCTGTCGTCATGAACCTTGAGGAGGACAATGTGGGTGCCGTGCTTCTGGGACCGACAGATAAGATAAAGGAAGGCATGACTGTCCGCCGGACAGGCAGGATAGCTTCGATCAATGTCGGAGAGTCCATGGTCGGACGTGTGGTCAATCCGCTTGGAGAGCCTCTTGACGGCAACGGCGCAATCAAAGGCGATCTTGTCGAGATGCCGCTCGAGCGCAAGGCTCCGGGAGTGATTTTCCGCCAGCCGGTCACCGAACCCCTTCAGACTGGTCTGAAGGCCATAGATGCCATGATTCCTATCGGTAGAGGCCAGCGAGAACTCATAATCGGAGACCGTCAGACGGGTAAGACAGCCATCGCCATAGATACCATAATCAACCAGCGTGAGGCCTATCTGAAGGGTGAGCCTGTATATTGCATCTATGTTGCTATAGGCCAGAAGGGATCGACTATCGCATCATTGGTGAATACCCTGAAGGAGAAGGGTGCGATGGACTATACGATAGTCGTGGCCGCGACTGCTGCTGATACTGCTGCGCTGCGTTATTACGCACCTTTTGCCGGAGCGGCGATAGGCGAGTACTTCCGTGATACGGGAAGACATGCGCTTGTGGTCTACGATGACCTTTCCAAGCAGGCTGTCGCATATAGAGAGGTGTCGCTGATCCTGCGCCGTCCGTCGGGACGTGAGGCCTATCCTGGAGACATATTCTATCTCCACTCGAGGCTTCTCGAAAGAGCAGCAAAGATCATCTCGCAGCAGGAAGTCGCAGAAAATATGAACGATCTTCCTGAATCCCTTAAGGGAAAGGTTAAGGCAGGCGGTTCCCTGACGGCCCTTCCTATAATAGAGACGCAGGCGGGAGATGTGTCCGCATATATTCCTACGAACGTGATTTCCATTACAGACGGTCAGATATTCCTGGAGACGGACCTTTTCAACCAGGGTTTCCGTCCGGCTGTTAATGTGGGCATTTCGGTGTCTCGTGTGGGAGGCAGCGCCCAGATCAGGAGCATGAAGAAGGTAGCAGGTACATTGAAGATCGATCAGGCACAGTACCGTGAGCTGGAGTCGTTCTCGAAGTTCAGCAGCGACCTTGATCCTGTGACTGCCATGGCCTTGGACAAGGGCAGGAAGAACAATGTGCTTCTTGTCCAGCCGCAGTATTCTCCTCTGCCTGTGGGCGAGCAGGTGGCTATACTTTATTGCGGCACGAAGGGGCTTCTCAAGGAACTTCCGATAGAGATGGTGGAGGATTTTCAGATGACTTTCCTCAGCAAGATGAGGGCCTTCCATTCGGAAGACGTGCTGGAACCGCTTTCGAAGGGCATTATTGATGACGTGATTGCATCCATAATAGAGAAAGAAGCATTGTCTATTGTCAATGGAATGAAAATTTAGACTCAATGGCATCGTTGAAGGAAATAAAGAGCAGGATAGCATCTGTGAAGAATACGCTGAAGATCACTTCTGCAATGAAGATGGTCGCGTCAGCCAAGCTTCACAAGGCCCAGTCAGCCATAGGAAACAAGCTTCCGTATGAGCAGAAGCTCCATAAGATGCTTTCTGGAATGCTCCAGGATGATGATCTCCAGAATGCTCTCCGCAAGGAACTCGGCTTCGGAAGCGGAGACAGGTCTCCTGTTGCCCTTCAGGATACCTCCATTGATGCCATACCTGAAAAGGAAGAAGTGGCGCGCGTTGCAGTAGTGGTATTCTCTTCGAATTCTTCCCTGATAGGATCATTCAATGCAAATGTTATAAAGAAGTTCTCGGAAACGATGCACATGCTTTCCGAGGCAGGATATGAACAGGAAGATATCGACATCTATACGGTCGGACGAAAGGCCGCTGATGCTGTCCGAAGGGACGGATATGCGTCTTATATGGACCTTCCGGACCTTTCCGACAAGCCGGACTACATGAAGGCATCTGATCTTGCGGAAGATCTTGTGGGCCGTTTCGCTTCCGGAGAGATCGGCCAGGTCATACTTATATATAATCATTTCGCATCGATGTCTTCACAGCCTTCAGTAAGGGAGAATTATCTTCCTCTGGCTCTGGGAGACTACAATGAAACAGCGGATCCTGTGGATTATATAATAGAACCCGATCCGCTGGAGCTTGTCAGGGAACTTCTCCCGCTTGTCCTGAATCTGAAGATATACACGGTCGCTCTCGACGCGTCGGCAGCGGAACACGCTGCAAGGACCGTCGCGATGCAGGTCGCTTCCGACAATGCGAAGGACCTCATAGCCGAACTGACCCTCGCCTATAACAAAGGCCGCCAGCAGGAAATCACCGCAGAAATCCTGGACCTTGCCGGCGGTATGCAGGACTAGCACAATTGTTGTCATAGACGTTTCGGTTAGTTATTAAAAAGTGTTATGAAACGTCTGATTTCTTTGGCATTGGCGGCATTGTCGCTCCCGATGCTCTCTGCTGCCCAGGATGTGCAGTATGACAATTCTCCTGTATCTCAATTCGATCTTTCAAAGTATCTCGGCACATGGTATGAGATAGCCCGTTTCGACCATAGCTTCGAACGCGGGATGGATAACGTCATTGCTGAATACCTTCTGCGTGATGACGGAAAGATCGATGTGGTCAATTCCGGATGGAAGAACGGGAAGTTCAAGGTGGCTGACGGAAAGGCGAAGCAGCCGGATCCGTTATCGGACCCTGCCCATCTTGAGGTATCTTTCTTTCTGTTCTTCTACAGCGATTACAATGTGATGATGATAGATGACGACTACCAGATCGCCTTGGTCGGAAGCAAGAGTCCGAAGTACCTCTGGATACTGTCCAGGACTCCTTATGTCACCGACTCTGTGATGGATCTTGTTCTTGAAGAAGCTTCAAGCCGAGGCTATGACATCAATAACCTGATCTGGGTCGACCAGTCTGCCAATGCATCCGGCATCTAGAGGCGTGTGATGCCGTTTCTGCGGTCCAGCTGGTCAAGGGCGAAGGCGTATGCTCCGATTGCTATCGCCTTGCCGGCACCGAGTTTCGATACAGTGACTCCGATCCTCTTCTGAGGGTCGAAGTCCACTTCTATCTCGCTGCCGTGAATCTTGATCTTCTGCTGCTCACCCTTCATGAATCCGGCGAATTCTTCCTCGTTGTCGAGGTCATAGACCTTCATAGGTATCCTGCCGAGCTGCTGGCCGTCCAAGGTGCTGATCTTAGATCTCATGACTTCCAGGATGGCCGGCTTCAGGTATTTTGCCGCTCCGGTCATTCCTCCTCCGAGGACTACGAGGCCGTCGGTAATGTTGACTGCCGGTATGATGGCTTCTCCGGTGAGCTCGCCCATTTCGGCGAATGCCTGTACGGCCGCTTCGCGTGAGCCTTCCAGGCGGCCTTCCGCTATGTCGAAGATGTCCTTCGGCTCAAGGTCGCGCCCGTCTCCCGAGAGTTCCTTGTATACCCTCTTTATGGCTCTGATGGAAACGCCTTCCTCGATGATTATGTCGGGACGCTTGCTGTGTGGGAAATAACAGGTCTCTACGCACGAGTTGTCGCCTCTGTTCATCATTCCGTTCACTATCATTCCGACTCCGAAACCGTCTCCGAACACGTATCCGAGGAGATTGCGGTATCTCTTGCTGCTTCCTGAGAGTTCGAGACGCTCATTGATCTCAGGCAAGACTCCTCCCAACGCTTCTCCATAGGCAAACAGGTCTCCGTCGTTGTTTATATATACAGGGATTCCGAACTTCTTTCTGAGATACGGACCCAGCGCCACGCCATTTCTGAAAGATGGGAAATTCAGAAGATAGCCGTAGATTATTCCGTTAGGATAGTCTGCAGGTCCCGGGAATGCGAAACTGATCGCTGCAGGCTGTCTGTCAAGCTGGTCCCTCACCATTCTGAAGCCCTTTACCATGGTCTGGAGGCAGAGTTCGAGGTCGTGCGAGTTCGCATCCAGAGTTATAGGCTCTACGATGAATTCTCCGCCCTGCATGGCTCCGAATACCATAACGGCGCTGTTTGCGTCAAGTGTCATGACGATTCTTGAGTCGGTTCTGAAGTTGGCCATTGTCTGTTTTTGTGTTTTTATGTGGTCAAATGCAAATATAATCATTAAATTTACACAAAAATAGAAGCATATGACAATTTTATCCAATGACACACTCCGCGTCGAAGTGAGTGCCCATGGCGCTGAACTTCAGAGCATAAGAAAAGGTGATGTGGAATACCTGTGGCAGGGTGACAGCAGATATTGGGGACGGCGTTCTCCTGTGCTTTTCCCTATAGTAGGCAGTGTGTGGGAGTCTAAGTACAGAGTGGATGGGACTGAATATAAGCTCGGTCAGCACGGTTTTGCCCGTGATATGGATTTCACTCTTGTGAGCGCTTCGCAAACCGAGGTGCGTTACAGACTGGAGTCTTCTGAAGAGACACTTGCGAAGTATCCGTATCCGTTTGTCCTGGAGATAGCTTACCGTCTTCACGGAGGATGCGTGGATGTCATATGGGAAGTCTCCAATCCTTCCGACAAGGAAATGTTCTTCCAGATAGGAGCCCATCCTGCTTTCTTCTATCCGGATTATGATCCGGATGCTTCAGGAAGAGGCTTCTTTACCTTTGACTGTACCGAAGGCATAGAGTGCATCAGGATAAAGGAGAAGGGATGTGTGGATGCTCAGACAAAATGGCCGCTGGAGATGCTTGAAGGCCGTCTCAAGCTGGAAAAGGATACATTCGATGCGATAGATACCATCATGATCCAGGATAGCCAGATCAGCCGGGTGAACATGTTCAGGGAAGACGGTTCTCCATGGCTGTCGCTTTCGTTTGACGCCCCTGTGGTCGGCATATGGTCGCCTCCGGGAAAGGTCGCTCCATTCATCTGCATCGAACCTTGGTACGGACGTTGCGACCGTGCTGGATATGAGGGCGAATACAGGGATAAGGACTGGACCAACCGCCTTATGCCAGGCGAAAGGTTCATGAGTGTATATACGATAGAGATTGCATAATCACTACAAATAGTGATTGAACTGAAAGAGATTAATCCTTACCTTTGCTGCCCGGCAAATGATATATGAAGCTATCGGAACTGAAGACAGGTGAACGCGGCGTGATCGTCAAGGTGAACGGTCACGGGGGATTCCGCAAGAGGATAATCGAGATGGGTTTCGTGAGGGGCAACAAGGTCAATGTGATCCTGAATGCTCCCTTGCGCGACCCGATCGAGTATGAGATCATAGGATACAAGATATCCCTTCGCCGTGAGGAAGCTTCGAAGATAGAAGTGATCAGCGAGACGGAGGCGAAGGAGATGCTGTCTGACCGCGAGTCGCTTCCGGCCCTCGAATCGGAAGAGGCTTGGATTGAGCGCGGGATGACCACCTTGGCGGAGGAACGTCGAAAGGTGATCAGGGTCGCTCTGGTCGGAAATCCCAACTGCGGAAAGACATCCCTTTTCAACATCGCTTCAGGCAGTCATGAACACGTCGGAAACTACAGCGGTGTGACTGTGGATGCGAAGGAAGGCACCTTCGAGCATGGTGGCTATACATTCAAGATAGTCGACCTTCCGGGAACATATTCGCTTTCTGCCTACAGTCCGGAGGAACTTTATGTCCGGAAGAACCTTATCGAGGAGGTTCCGGACGTCGTGATCAATGTCGTCGATGCGTCGAACCTCCAGCGGAATCTTTATCTTACCACCCAGCTTATAGACATGAACCTCAGGGTCGTGATGGCCCTGAACATGTATGACGAGCTGCAGGCAAAGGGCGATAAGCTTGACATCAAGCAGCTCGGATGGCTTCTGGGCATGCCTGTCGTGCCGACCGTCAGCCGTACGGGCGAAGGAATAGATGCCTTGTTCGATACGGTGATTCAGATATATGAGAAGACTGATCCAAGCCTGGCCCGTCATATCCACATCAATCATGGGGCGGAACTGGAGAGGAGTATAAACCGCGTCAAGGACCTGATTTCCAAGACGGAAGACATCCGTTCGAAATATTCCACCAGATATCTTGCCATCAAGTATCTTGAAAATGACAAGGAAATTGAAGGTGTGGTCGAGGTGCTTCCTGACCGAGACGAGATCATCTCCGCACGTTTCGAGGAGAATGCCAGAATAAGGGGGCTGCTCGGTTCCGGCCTCGAATCGTCGATGGTCGATGCGAAGTATGCATTCGTCCAGGGTGCCCTGGCGGAGACATACGTTCCTTCTTCAAAGAAGAGGAAATGGCACACTCTGACAGACCGTATCGATGCTGTGGTCACCAACAGGTGGATGGCCTTCCCGATATTCTTCTTCCTGCTTTATATAGTCTTCAACACTACGTTCGTGGCCGGAGAGTATCCTATGAGATGGATAGAGTGGCTGGTGGAGACCTTCGGAGCCTTCGTCTCATCGATGATGGCGGACGGGTGGCTTAAGGATCTGGTCATCGACGGAATAATCGGAGGAGTCGGCAGTGTGCTTGTATTTCTGCCGAACATCCTGCTTCTGTATCTGTTCATCTCCCTTCTTGAGGATTCCGGATATATGGCGCGCGCCGCGTTCATCATGGACCGTCTGATGCATAAGATCGGACTTCACGGAAAGTCATTCATCCCGATGGTCATGGGATTCGGATGCAACGTGCCTGCCGTCATGGCGACCAGGACGATAGAAAGCCGCAAGAGCCGTCTCATCACCATGCTCATCATTCCGCTTATGTCATGTGCGGGACGTCTTCCGGTATATGTGCTTATTGCGGGAGCCTTTTTCCCCCGCCATGCCGGTCTTGTGATGCTGGGACTCTATGCATTGGGTATAATCCTGGCCGTGATTGCGGCGAAGGTCATGAGCTCGTTCTTCAAGGACGATGACCTTCCTTTCGTGATGGAACTTCCTCCTTACCGTGTACCTACGGCGAAGTCCATATTCAGACATACCTGGGAGAAAGGACGCCAGTATCTCCAGAAGATGAGCGGCATCATACTCGTGTGCTCCATGGTGATCTGGTTCCTCGGATATTTCCCTAACCACGATGCCTACAGCACCGTACAGGAGCAGCAGGAACACTCATTCATCGGATATGTCGGCAAGGCAATGGAACCGGTCCTCGAACCTCTGGGATTCGACTGGAGGATGGGAGTGGGCATCGTTGCGGGTGTAGGCGCCAAGGAACTGGTGGTCAGCACTCTAGGTGTGATGTATGCCGATGAGGAGCCTGTCGGCGCCGGTTCTGGCGGAGACGAGGTTCCGTCTTCAGGAGCTGACACGCGTCTGCAGAAGGCCTTGGTGCGCTCGGTGACTCCTGCAGGAGCGCTTGCATATATGGTCTTCATACTTCTTTACTTCCCGTGCATAGCGACCTTCGTTGCCATCAAGAATGAAAGCGGCGGCTGGAAATGGGCAATAGTGACGGCAGTCTACACAATCCTCCTCGCCTGGGTAGCCGCCTTCATCACCTTCCGCCTCGCCTCCCTCTTCCTGTAACTCCCGTTTAGCACTCTTTTTGTCTGTCTGTCCGGAAAACGAACAGATATGAAGACACTTATCGTATTCAATCATCCCTATGAGGGAAGTTACTGCCGGGCTATACTCCAGGCGGTGGAAACCGGGCTTCAGACAGCAGGAAATCCATACAAGGTCATAAATCTGGACAGGGACGGGTTTGATCCGGTCATGCGTGCAAAGGATCTCAAGGCATTTGCCATGGCTGGAAAGGCCATGGAAAACGCCTTGGATGATGTGGATCCGCTTGTGATGAAGTATAAGGACGACCTTGAGTGGGCGGATCGGCTGGTTATGATCTTCCCGATCTGGTGGATGACTTCGCCGGCCATGACTAAAGGTTTCATTGACAAGGTCATTTTCCCGGCAGTCGCATACAATATGGTGAAAGGACGTCTTGTCTCGCGCCTTCCGATAAGAAAGGTGACAGTGATCACGACCATGAACACCCCGGCGGAAATCTACAAGGATATGTTTGACAACAGCATAGAAGGCTCGCTTGTCAAAGGGACATTCAGGCAGATAGGCATTGAGGACATAGAATGGATCAGTCTGAACGGAGTCAAGCAGGCAGCTCCCGAACAACGTGCAGCATGGCTGGATGAGATAAGGCGGAAGTTTGCCTTATGAGTATTTCCTTGGAAG
>JAFTYS010000041.1 GCA_017461285.1 Bacteroidales bacterium
AGGTGCAAAGGCATACCTCGTGAACACAGGATGGAACGGAACAGGCAAGCGTATCTCTATCAAGGATACAAGAGGAATCATCGACGCAATCCTCGACGGTTCTATCGACAAGGCTCCTACAAAGCAGATCCCTTACTTCGATTTCACAGTTCCTACTGAGCTTCCAGGCGTTGATCCAGCTATCCTCGACCCACGTGACACTTACGAGTGCGCATGCCAGTGGGAGGAAAAGGCAAAGGACCTCGCAGCACGTTTCATCAAGAACTTCAACAAGTTCACCGGAAACGACCTCGGCAAGTCTCTCGTAGCGGCTGGTCCAAAGCTCTAATCTGACAATCCTTACAGATTATCATAAAAACGCAAGCCCTCGGGAATTCCCCGAGGGCTTGTTCTTTTTCCGTCCTGACTAACGTTCACGAGTCACTCTAGCCAGGGGTTCTAGACTGCAGATATCCGACATATAGACCGACGGCGGATATGGGTCGCTCCGCAGAAGCATAGAGAAATGCTTCGCTCATCCACATCCGCCGCCGGTCCGTCTCCAATATCCAGTTTTAGTTTAGTCCTCAGACCACATCTCATTGCCGAACCGATCTATATAACCTTCTTTACCATTCATTTTTACTATAAAGCCTCCCCATGCAACGATAGCAGAATTATACCGACATGGGACAACTTCACGACCTAACCTGTTTATATATCCCCATTTACCATTAATTCTTACTTTAGCAAAGCCTTCTCTGAAATCAGAAGCATCATCATACCGACATGGGACAACTTCACGACCAGAAATGTCTATATATCCATATTTTCCATTCATTTCTACGCGAGCCATGCCTTCTCTGAAGCTATGTGCTAAATCAAACCTACATGGTATAACCTCACGACCAGACTTGTCTATAAATCCCCATTTACCATTCATTCTTACATATGCCATGCCTTCACAGAAATCAGAAGCATCATCATACGGACATGGTATAACCTCACGACCAGAAATGTCTATATATCCCCTTTTACCATTAATTCTTACTTTAGCCATGCCTTCACAGAAATAAGAAGCAGAATCATACCGACATGGTATAACCTCACGACCAGAAATGTCTATATATCCATATTTTCCATTCATTTGTATCAGAGCAAAGCCTTCTTGGGAAACGTAAGTTAAATCATATCGACATGGGACAACTTCACGACCTGACCTATCTATATATCCATATTTTCCATTCATTCCTACGCTAGCCATGCCTTCACAGAAAGCATAAGCAGAATCATACCGACATGGAACAACTTCACGACCAGAAATGTCTATATATCCATATTTTCTATTCATTTCTACGCGAGCCATGCCTTCACAGAAATTAGAAGCAGAATCATACCGACATGGGACAACTTCACGACCAGAAATGTCTATATATCCATATTTACCATTAATTCTTACTTTAGCAAAGCCTTCATAGACAATGCCAACTTCATCATACATACATGGGACAACTTCACGACCAGACTTGTCTATAAATCCCCATTTACCATTCATTCTTACATATGCCATGCCTTCACAGAAATAAGAAGCATCATCATACCGACATGGTATAACCTCACGACCAGAAATGTCTATATATCCATATTTACCATTAATCTTTACACATGCCATGCCTTCGTGGAAATAAGAAGCAGAATCATACCGATATGGGACAACTTCGCGCCCTACCTTGTCTATAACCCCCCATTTACCATTCAATTTAACCCTCGCAAAGCCTTCGCGAAAGCTATCAACAAAATCATATTTACAAGGGATAATGACTTCGCGGGTTTCAAGGTCAGCAAAGCCGCCTTTGTTATTGGAGATGTATGGTACCAGAGTCATGGATTCGATGCGGGCGAGGCGTTCACTTTCGACCTGTTCTGCTTCGGATTTCTCTCTAGCTTGTTTGAGAGATAGAAGATCGACTTTTTCAAGTCTGTCGTGTTCCAGAATAATTTCTCTTGCAATCGCATCTGCAGGATTTTCAGTGCTGATGAACTCAGCATAGTATTCGCCGACAGGAAGAGGGATCTTCACAAGACGGTTGGCAGCAGCCGTCACTTTCTCTTCACAATCTATGATAACCTTGCAATCAAGGTTTGACATAACCTTCAGATTCACTTCATTTGCAGAAGGTTTATTCGATGTGCTGAAAGAAGCTGATGCTGGGACGTCAGTATCAGAAGAAGTTGGATAAACACCTTTTCCTAACCACGAGCAAAGGTCTCTCATCAGTTTGGAAATATGCTCAGGATTTGAGGCTACAATAAAGTCCGCAAGGCTGAAGTCAAATGCAAACCAACCGCGCAATCTGTCTCCATCAAGTATGACAGGCACAATTCTTTTCTTCAGGAGGTTTGCATAATTGACCTCCTTTCTGGCATATTCAGATTTCAATGAGCTGTCGGACATCATGAACAATACAACCTCACAATTCTCAATAGCACCCATAATGACATCAACGAACTGCTGTCCGCTTTCTATACCATTTACATCAATCCAGCATTTTACACCGACCTTATCCTCAATCTGTCTTACAATATCAAAAACCAGGTCCTTGTCCTTTCTGGAATAACTGATGAATATTTTCTTATCGCTCATGACAAAAACAATCTATAGAGACACAAAGCATTTTCAAATATAGTGATTATTACTTGGACCGCAAAAACAACGGTAGGAAGGCACTTGAGCAAGAATTCGAGTTATATAATATCACAAGAGGTTGAGCGGAAAATCATTCACACAACGGCATTTTTCCGCTCAACGTCTTACTCCTCCGGCCACATCTCATTTCCGAACCTATCGATATAACCCCATTTACCATTCAATCTTACAATAGCGAGACCTCCTGTAAAAATGCTAGCAGTATCATACTTTAATGAAATAACCTCGCGACCTAATTCATCGATATATCCGCTTTTATTATTCAATGTTACACCCGCAAGACCATCGCTGAAGTCCCCAACATGTTCATACCTACATGGAATAACCTCTCTACCCGACCTGTCTATAAAGCCCCATTTTCCTTTATATTCTACACGCATCAGACCTTTGTGGAGATAACCAACACGGTCATACCTACACGGGACGACATTGCGACCAGATTTACGTACGAGTCCACATTTTCCATTCTTTTTTACCACTATCAACTCATCCCTGAAATCAAAATCATAATCATACTTACATGGAATAATCTGACTACCTATTTTTTTATCTATAATCCCCCATTTACCATTCAATTCCACCCTCACATAATGATTGTTTATATAATAAATAGAATCATATTTATTTGAAATACTGTTACCTGATTTATCTATATACCACCATTTTTTGTTATTTTTTACTATCTCCCGACCTTCATTGAACTCGCCTGCTGAATCATACCTACATAGAATAGTCTCGTTACCAGACCTGTCTATAAAGCCCCATTTACCATTTAATTGCACACTTGCCAGGCCTTCATGGAAGTCACCTACACGATCAAACCTACACGGAATAACATCACGACCTAATTTATCAATAAACCCACATTTGTCATTCAATTCTACATTGGCTAGACCTTCATGAAAGTTACCAACATGGTCATATTTACACGGAACGGCCACATTACCTGATTTGTCTATAAAACCCCATTTACCATTATAGACTATACGCGCTAGGTCTTCGACGTGAACACACGATTCATCATACTTACAAGAAACAATTTCGCAACCCGATCTATCTATTACGCCCCATTTACCATCCATTTTAACACTTGCGAATCCTTCGAAAAACTTATATGATAAATCATATTTACACGGAACAACCTCACTACCTGTTTTATCTATAAAGCCCCATTTACCATTCAAAAACACACAGGACAGGCCTTCACTGTAATCCAACGCACTACCATACTTAAAAGGAACAACCTCACGTCCGCATTTATCTATAAAGCCCCATATACCATTCAAAAACACACAGGACAAGCCTTCACTGAATTCTCTAGCATGATCATACTTACAAGGAACAACCTCACGTCCGCATTTATCTATAAAACCCCATTTCCCTTCATATATTACACGAACAAAGTCTTCGGTAAAACTAAGACTAATCTCATCATCATACTTACAGGAAGTAATTTCGCGACCGAATCTATCTATAACGCCATATTTGCCATTCATTTTCACATTCGCAAGATCGTTGTGAAAAGTTCTCCCCCACTCATATTGGCAAGGAATCATGATCTCACAGGTATCAAGATCGGCGAAGCCGACTTTATTGTTTGAGACGTAGGGTATGAAAGTCATGGATTTGATACGAGCCAATACGCTCCTCTTCAGCTTTCTCTCGAGTCTGTTTGAGAGAGAGAAGATCGACCTTTTCAAGTTTGTCGTGTTCAAGGATGATTTCTCGAGACAGAGCGTCAGCAGAGTTTTCTGTACTGACAAATTCCGCATAGTACTCTCCTATCGGGAGAGGAATCTTCGTAAGATGGTCTGCTTGAGCTATTCCTTTTTCTTCACAGTCGATCAATACTTTACAATTCAGATTTGTGAGAACCTTCAGATTAACTTCATTTGTTGGGTGTAAGGATGACACCGTAGCATTTGAAAGCGAAAAATGTTCCATTTCATGAGGTTCATAACAAATGTTATCCGTTCCCAACCAAGATTTAAGGTTTCTTATCAACTTGGCTACATGTTCCGGATTTGAAGCAATAATGTAGTCAGCACCGGCAAAATCAAAAACAAACCATCCTCTCAATTCATCACCATCAAGAATTACCGGGACAATCCTCTTCTTCATATGATCAGCATAATTGACTTCTTTTTTCGCAAAGGATGATTTAAGGGAATTTTCAGACATCATGAAGATGACAATCTCACATTTATCAATGGCTGCCATTATGACATCCTTAAACTGTTCACCACTTTCAATACCTTTCTCATCTATCCAGCACTTGACACCGACAGCCTTCTGAATATGATCAACAATCGAAAGAACAAGGTCTTTATCCTTTCTAGAATAACTGATGAAAATCCTTTCATCATGTACAGGATTTTTACTACCTTTTGATATGATTTCTTTAAGTTTGATAGTAACAACATCCGCAGCCTCTTTAAGTTTCCGTTCTTCGCCAAACTTTTCTTCGATAGCCGGAAGATATTCATCAGATATCTTCACATTGGGATTCAATTCCACATTAGCACCAATCCCATTAAGAAAACCTACGAGTTTACCAAGAGCAATACTATACTGCTTTGTGATTTTAGCCAATCGTATTTCTGCCATAAACAGGAAGAATCATTAAAACATCAATATTAATTCAGCAGGTATTTCTGCCAGAATTCATGGTTGGCGGCTTCGAAGTGGGCACCTTGGTAGCCGCGGTAGCCATGGAGGCCGTCAGGGTAGATCATGAAGTCGAACTTCTTGCCGGCCTTGTGGAGGGCATCAAGGAGCTGGAGGGTGTTCTGATGGTGGACATTGTCGTCTCCAGTGCCATGGGTCAGTTTCAGCATGACGGGTTCTACGGTTCTATCAGCAGTGTACTCCGTCGGATATCCTGCTACATAGTTGAGCACTTTGGATACTTCGTAGCCTTCATGGTTGGCCTGCGGAGTATCCATGTAGCGTTCTGTGTAGTGGGAGTCATAGAGAGCCCAGTCGTAAACTCCGCCGCCGGCGATTCCGTAATGGAACCTGTCAGGAGCCTGCATCAGGAGCATCGCAGTCATCGTTCCACCGAAAGAGAAACCTTCAACTCCTATCTTGGCGCCATCAACATACGGCAGAGCCTTGAGCCAGTCAGCCCATGCGCAGAAGTCCTTGACTTCCCATACGGTAAGCTGCCTGTAGATCATGTCGAGACCGGCGCGTCCGTTATGTCCTGCGGCACGCGGATCTACAGTTATCTGGATGATTCCGTTGTCGGAATACCACTGATTCGAAGCATTAGGGGTAACCCACCTGTCGCGCACCAGCGGCGTATCCGGACCGCCGTAGATGTCGACATGGACAGGGTATTTCTTCGACTGATCGAAATTTTTCGGATACACGATCATGCCCGGAAGACGGAATCCGTCAGTTGTAGTCATGTACACGAGCTCGCCAAGAGCATACTTGGATGCGTTATAATCTGGTCCCTGCATATCAGCGACCACATGTCCGGAACGGATCTTCCTGCCGGACGAAGGGAAGACGGCAACCTTCGTAGGAGTCGTGACATTCGAATATGATGCGACGAACCATTTTCCGTCAGGAGAGAAGGACACACCGGTAGCGTTGTATGCAGGATCGGTCAAAGTTGTGACTACACCTTTCTTATCTACTTTATATAACGCCTGCTTGGCGACTGCGTCGCGCTTTGCGGTGAAATACACGTCCCCTTTCTTTTCATCGACGCGCACGATGGCAACATCCCAGTTCGAGCCGTCTGTGAGACGGCGGAATTCCTTGCCGTCATATGTAAGGAAATATATCTGCTGCCAGCCGGTCTCGAACTCGCGGGCCATATAAAGGCCGCGCTCAGTAAAGACCACGCCATCGAACCAGTTGAGCCATGTCTTGTAGGTTTCATTATACACATGACGCTTGCTTCCGTCTTCATGGCTCACAGCATATAGGTCGATGGTATTCTGCAGACGAGGCATGCGGGCGATGAAGAACTCTTCCGAATCCGGTCCCCAGAACGGGATGCCGAAATACTGGTCAAGGGTTGGATCAAAGTCGGCCCAGACGATTTCAGGGCCGTCACATTCCGACATTCCGCTGAGCGGACAGCCGGTGCAGCTGCCGAGGTCGACGATTCCGATGCGGACCTGAGGGTTGGTCTGGCCGCATTTAGGATAGCGTGTCTCGCTGAGGGAGCCTCCGATTCCGAGATCGGTCACGCGAGGACTCTGCGACTGCGAAGCGGCAGCCGCAGGATCTGCGAATGCCGAATAGATCGGGAACATAGGGACCTGGCTGTTGTCGAAACGGTAGAATCCGATCTTCCTGCTGTCCGGCGACCACCAGAAGGCCTTATATCGTGAAGGACGGCCAAGAATCTCTTCATAATACACCCACGAAGCATATCCGTTGAGTATCACGTCTGAACCGTCAGAGATGAGACGGGTTTCCTTACCGGTTGCTATATCCACCACATAGAGGTCGTTGTCACGGGTGAATGCGATCTTGGTAGAGTCAGGCGAATATGTCATGTTCACGGCTCCTTCCGGCTTTATCGGAAAGTCCGAAAACTTCGCAGGACTGGCCACTCCTTCCCTTCTCGCCCCGGTCTTCGCATTGAATGCAAAAGCGTCGGCATCGGCGAATGTGCCGTCATATGTGAACAGGACTTCTGTGTTTCCTATCCACTTCCATGCACGAGGAATCGGGTTGAACTCCTGGGCTCCGGCAGCGATTGCCACTGCCGCAAACATGAACAACAATAGTATCTTCTTCATATATTAACAATATTAATTACATTCCATATCATTTACGACACGCAAAGTGTTCCATTGGCCCCTCCCACTTCGTGGGCCCCTCCCCCTAGCCGGGGGTGGCAAAATGCCAATTCCACACAATTGCCTGCCGTAAATGTCAATCAGCAAAAAGTTCATCCTTGAAATTGACCAGATAGACCTTCTCGGTAGCACGGGTAATGGCCGTATAAAGCCACTTAAGGTCATCAAGGGTCAGTTCCTCCTGCCAGAAAGGATTGTCGATGAAAACGCATCTCCACTGTCCTCCCTGGGACTTATGGCAGGTAATGGCATCTGCATATTTAAGCTGCAGCGCGTTATAATACTTGTCCTCACGCACCGCTTCGTATCTCTTCTTCTTAGTCGTTATATGGGAATAATCTTCATTGACTCCCTGATACAGAGCATTTGACTGCTCATACGTCAGCGAGGCGCTCTCCGACTCCAGGGTGTCCAATATCACCTTTGCGACAATCTCCTGATCGTCATAATCCGGGAAGGATATGCGCGCTTCGGCGAAATGGAGCCCGTATCTGTCCTCGTACTTAGATATCTTCTGAAGTATGGCTATATCTCCGTTTGCGATATAGTCCATGCCCTTCACGTCCTCAAGGAACTGATAGCAGTTCTTGACAATCATCAGCTTATCACCGCGGACAAGCCTCTCCTCCTTGTACTGGACTGTAGAGCGTATTCCCATATTATACTTGATCGCACGCCTGTTCGAACGGCATAGGATGACGGTCTCATCCTCTCCGTAAGCGGCATACGCATCTGAAATCTTTTCAATCAGCTCTCCCCCTCCGATCCTCTCGATATCATCGAACTGAGCGGTCTCAAGCCCCAGGTCACACAGGTCCATCAGACCGGGACCATAGTCCAGCTCTGTCTGGAGCTGACGGATCATCGTGGCATTATACAGGATGCCGGACTCCTGCTGCTGGCGGACGACAGTCGACAGTTCAGCAAACACCGTCCCTCCCATCATGGCCATATAATCCTTTGACAAGGCAGGTGATGCATCCAGCCCGACAGGAGGCAGCTGGGCGGAATCTCCTATCAATATGAGCTTGCACTCCACTCCCATACGTACGAACGTGATCAGGTCATCGAGAAGATTGCCAGTACCGAAAGCTGTGGTGGACTGCTGCTGTCCGGCTTCTATGCCTATCAAGGATACCTCGTCAACAATGAAAAGGGTCTCCTTGTCTTTGTTCGGAGCCAGAGTGAACTGTCCGAAACCGTCGCCTCCGACAGATTTCTGACGATAGATATGCTTATGGATAGTAAAGGCCGGCATGCCGGAATATGAAGACAGAACCTTGGCTGCACGCCCTGTAGGGGCAAGGAGCACGCACTTCGTACCGAAATTCTTCATCACGGATATGACAGACGAAATCGCCGTGGTCTTTCCCGTACCGGCATAGCCGTTCACGATCAGGATATCATCGTCATCAGAACTTACGAAATCCGCCACCTTGCGCAAGAGCGAATCCTGGCATGGTGTCGGTTCATGTTTCAGATTTGAAACAAAGCCGGAAAACAGGAAGTCAGCACGTCCCATACTTACCTGTTTCTTTTAAACATAAGTGAAAGGACTACAAGAACCGGGAAGATTTCCACACGGCCCAGGAACATGTCTATGGTATAGATGAACTTTGCCACAGCCGGCTGGAACGAATAGTTGTCCATCGCTCCAAGCTCTGCCAGTCCGGGACCGACACTGCCCACTGACGCTATGACTCCTGAGACAGCCTCCGGAAGATTCGTACCGCAAAGAAGCACCCCTATGATCGAAAGGAAGATAACGACAAAATAGACCACGATATACAGCATCACCGAATGAACCGTACTGTCCGGCAGATGGTGGCCGCTGAGGCGAACCTGCGAAACTGCAGACGGATGGAGGCGGCGATGCACCTCGTTTGATATGGCCTTGAAAGATATGAGGATTCTATCGACCTTGATACCTCCGGTTGTCGAACCGGAACAGCCGCACTGGAATGAAGCAAAAATCAGGACTATGCCCGCAAGCCATGGCCAGATAGAATTATCGCATATGGCAAAGCCTGCCGTAGTCATGTAGCTGACAACGGTAAATACCGAATCCATGGCAGCACTTCCCCACGATGTATATCCTCCCTGAAACTTCAGAGAGAACATGATTATGACAGACATGACAAGGATGGACCCGAAATAATACTTCACTACGGTATTGTTCATCGGCTTCAGCGAACGGGTGACAAAGACTGCATATATGAGACCGAAATGAAGCGCAGCAACCGCCATGAAGACAATCACCAGTACATTTATGAGATCCGAGTTGTAATAGCCTATGGAAAGGTTCCTCGTGCTGAATCCACCGGTTGCAGCAATGCTGAACGCATGGTTCAATGCATCGAAAGAAGACATTCCCGCAGCCCAGAGAGCCAGGAATATCACCACTGTAAGAGCTACATACACTTTAGTGATAATGGCAATGGTCTTGCTTGACTTGTAGCGGTAGCCTTCTTTGGAAAGGGATGAAAGCTCCATGTTGGTAAGCTTCAGGCGGAACGGACTGGCATCCGGCATGACAAGAAGCAGGAACACGACTACTCCCAGACCTCCGATATAATGGGTCGATGACCTCCAGAACAGAAGGCTGCGAGGCAAGGCTTCAATGTCGTTCAGGATCGTCGATCCTGTCGTCGTATACCCGGAAACACTTTCAAACCATGCGTTTACCAGAGTGAACTCCCCTCCCCAAAGCACATATGGAAGCATTCCGAAAATGAATGACAGAAGCCATGAAAGCACGATAGTGAGAAAACCGTCGTTAAGGGAAAGAGCCTGTGACTTCTTTACGAATATGAATGGAAAACCACCTACGATCAAAGTGATGATGAAACTGATCAACAGCGGGCCGAAAGCTGAATCCCGTCCATTCATCAAAGAAACGATAATGGACAGGAACATGAAAAGGGCACTCACGAGAAGGGCCTTTCCGACATTCAGCGATATGGCTTTTACATTCATGACCTGTCTTCCCTCAAATGCTTGATCCTTCTCTTAAGTTCGATATTCTCTTCGACAATCTCCGTTATGCCGGAATTGATGTTCGCAAGCTGGTCGTCGCCGTCGAACTCGTAATTATGTCTGCGGCCTGAAAGTCTGTAATTGTCGATTCCGGCAGACATCCTGTATATCGGATTCACATAATATACTGTAATGAAATAGAACAGAAGCATTATCAGGATAAGTCCGGCACTGACCGAAACGACACCAGGTATGATGCTCCTGTAGAATCCGGCGTCAAAGTCGGCGGAATTCCTGCGCAGTTCCTCGTGGATGCTGTCGTTCAGCACACCCATATCCTGACGGAACTTGTTGTAGCACGGCTGAAGCGTTCCGAAGAACCACTGACCTGTATCCACGCTGTCGGCAAGGAATACCTCGTCGAATTTAAGCGAAGTGTTCATGAACGTGCTGAATGAAGTAGCCACACTGTCGACCATAGGAAGTGCGGTCTGCGATGTGAACGAATTCTTGAGTGAATCAGCCTGGGCGTTGAAATAGCGCAGGTTGAAGTCCGGCATGATGGAAATATCATTCTGCACGACCACGGCAAGCATCTGATGGTTATACGCTTCCGTAATGTCCGCAAGTCTCTGCGAGAGAGTAATGCTCTTTATGTTTGCTGCTATCAATTCGGTCACATAGTCACTCATCCTTCTGTACTCGAGAATGGAAATCACTCCCGAAAGCAAGAGGATGGCCGCCAGCGATCCGAGGCTGAGGAACAGTTTTCTCCTCATTGAAGGCTTGACGCCCTTTTTTCTTCTCAAAAACTTAGGCAACATATCCTTTACGTCATGTTTATAAAAAGCAAAGTTAAGAAAAATTCCTATATTTGAACCATCATAATAAAGTACTGTAATGAAGAGAATAATACTTGCCATGGCATCAGCCGCCATTCTGGTCCAGTCATGCATCGGAACATCTGAAGCAAACATAGATCCTGACCATACCCTCTGGTATGACGAGCCTGCTTCAATATGGGAAGAGACCCTTCCTCTTGGAAACGGAAGACTGGGAATGATGCCGGACGGAGGCATATATGAAGAGAATATCGTTCTGAACGAGATATCCATGTGGAGCGGCAGCGAAGCGGACTATTCCAACCCGGACGCCGCCAAGAGTCTGCCCCAGATCAGGGAACTGCTGAAGAAGGGCAGGAATGCCGAAGCACAGAAACTGATGTATGAAAGGTTCGTTCCGCACAAGCCTACGGACGGAGGAACCTACGGAGGATATCAGACACTGGGTGATCTCGCGCTGAAATACGAGGGTGACGGACTTCCGGTGAAAGATTACAGCAGAGGCCTTGACCTCAAGACGGCAACATCCTGGACATCATACACTTCCGGAGACGGGACAACCTTCAGCAGACGTTATTATGTGCCGAAAGAAGCAGATATCATGGTGGTCGAGATCAGTGCCGACAAGAAAGGAAAGGTCGCATTCGAAGCCTCATTGACCAGAAAGGAAAGAGCGGAAATCATCCTTATAAAGGACGGACTGTTGAAGATCACCGGCACTCTTGACAGCGGCGCCGACAAGCCTGGCGTGGGATACGCATCATACGCCACCATAATCGCAGAAGGAAAGAACCATAAGATCGAGGGGGCAAAGGTCACAGGAGCCGACAGGGCATGGGTGCTCATATCTGCGGCAACGAGCTGGTTCGAAGGCGAAGATTACTACAACGTCAAGGCACTCAGCACGCTGATGTCTGCAGCCAAAGGCTTCAGTTCGAAGAAGGCGGAAGAGCTGTACAGCCAGCATGTAAAGGACCATCAGAAGCTCTACGGCAGGGCTGAACTGACCATCGCATCAGATTCCGGCACAGAGCTGCTGACTACCGACAGACGTATAATGGAATACGCAAAAGGAGCGGAGGACAACTCACTTGCCGCCCTTTATTACCACTACGGTAGATATCTGCTGATCGGCAGCACCAGACCGGGAAGCCTCCCGCCGAACCTCCAGGGGCTCTGGGCTGACACCTACCAGACTCCATGGAACGGCGACTACCACACCAACATCAACGTCCAGATGAACCACTGGATAGCCGAGCAGGGCAACCTCTCCGAACTCCATCTCCCGCTGACTGACCTCGTGATGGACCTTATTCCCGGCGGAGAAAGGACGGCAAAGGCTTTCTATGGTCCGGATGCACGCGGATGGGTTCAGCATATGATGACCAATGTGTGGAAATACACTGAACCGGGAGAACACCCGTCATGGGGAGCGACCAACACCGGAGGCGCATGGCTGTGCGCCCACCTCTGGGAACACTATGCATACACTCTCGACAAGAAATATCTGGCCAGAGTCTATCCTGCATTGGAAGGGGCATCCAGATTTTTCCTGACAACCATGATAAGGGAACCGGAAAACGGATATCTTGTGACAGGTCCTACATCCTCTCCTGAAAACGAATTCTGGTCGCAGGGCGAGAAGGTCAGCATCTGTCTCGGACCGACGATGGACAACCAGATTGTCAGAGAGCTTTTCACTAACACCATAGCGGCCGCCGATGCTCTCGGAAAATGCGACGCATTTACAGACTCATTGGCGAATGCGATAAATGAGCTGGCGCCTCATAAGATCAGCGAAGAAGGATACCTTATGGAATGGCTTCAGGACTACAAGGAAGTGGACATCCACCATAGGCATGTGTCCCATCTTTACGGTCTACATCCGAGCAACCAGATATCTCCGGTAAGGACACCGGAACTGGCGGAAGCCTGCAAGGTAACCCTCAACCGCAGAGGTGATGAGGCAACAGGCTGGAGCAGAGCCTGGAAACTGAATTTCTGGGCAAGGCTCGGAGACGGAAACCGCGCCCTCAAGCTTCTGCGCAGCCTTCTGTCACCTGCAATTCCGGAAGGAGGCGCCGGCTATCACATAAGCGGCACCTTCCCGAACCTGTTCTGTTCACATCCTCCTTTCCAGATAGACGGCAATTTCGGAGGCGCGGCCGGAATCGGCGAAATGCTGCTGCAGAGCCATGACGGATTCGTAAACATCCTGCCGGCCCTTCCTGACGAATGGAAAGACGGAAAGCTTAGTGGCTTCAAGGTACGCGGAGGGGCTACCATCGACATGGAATGGGCAGACGGCAAGCCTGCCGTCATCATCATAAACCAGCCGGACGAGTCGGAGATGACGCTGAAGATAGGTGATGAGTACCGCGAGGTAAAAGGCAGCGCAAAGCTTGATCTTACAAGGTAAACATCTGCGAAGGATACTGACGTGGAAGGCACCGTAGAGACACGGTGCCTTTTTCTACACCCATTTCGGCAAGAGCCTCTGCCGAACATCTGTAGGCAAGGTCGTGGGTGTTGTTGTTCTCGCTAAGATGGCACAGGAATATGTTCCGCAAGCCAGGATGCCAGAAGCGTCTGATTGCGCTTGCACACTCGTCGTTGCTGAGGTGGCCGCAGCCCTGGACAATCCTCATCTTAAGCTCATATGTATACGGGCCGCCCATAAGCATGTCCATGTCATAGTTCGACTCGACAACGACCGTATCGGCCTGGCGGGCGAATTCGACAGCTTCGTCGGTCATCCTGCCTATATCGGTCATTATCACGAACTTATATCCTTCCACATCTATTGCATATCCGACCGTCTGCGTCGCGTCATGTGGAACGACAAAATATCTCACCCTCATTCCGGCGACTTCGTTCCACTCCCCTTCCTGCAGGATGCGGCGGCATGGAGCGATTGTAGGAGCCGTGAAAGTATGACGTGCCAGGGCACCATGTATGACTTCAGTAGTATAGACAGGTTTGTTCAGTCGCTTGCAGAAAGAGCCGAGATGGCGGATATGGTCAAGATGGTCATGGGTCACGAGCACTGCAGAGAACGAATCGTAGTTCAGATCGTATTCCTGAAGCACCTTCTTAAGCCTACGCAGGCTTACACCGGCATCAATGACGATTCCGCCCTTTTCAGTTCCCAGATAATAGCAGTTGCCGCAGCTTCCGCTGGAAAGGCTCATGAACTTAACCATCAGCAAGCGCCCTCCATCTTTATTTCCGGATCACCTAGCACATCCGCCAGCAGAGCGGAAAGATCGGTACCCGGCTGATAATAAACAGCAGGCAGACCGGCCGCAATGGAACCGTCCACATTCTTCTGAGAATCATCGATGAAAAGCATCTGCTCCGCAGGAAGACCGATCTCTTCGATCACCGACTTATAGAACTTTTCCGACGGCTTGAGCGCCTTGACTTCATATGAAAGGAAACACTTCCTGAAGACCTTGTCCAAAGGTGCGCCAGCCTCTTCGAACAACTTTGTCGAATGGGGCATGCATATAGGATTGTTGTTACTCAGGAGATATAGTTCATACTTCTGCGCCAGCCTGTTGAGGAGTTCCGCCTTATACGGGCTGATACCCACCAGAATATGCCACATGGCTTCATCCACGAATTCCGGACGGCTGCCGGGCCTCGATTCCGAAAGGACGATCCTTCGGAAATCTTCTGCAGAAAGGGTTCCTTCCTCGAGATCGCCGTAAATGCCTTTCTGGTGGCATGGGTCGATCAGTTCGTCGATCCTGCCAAATCCGAGAAGGTCCTTGAAGGCTCTCTTGCAGTCCTCTATGTCAAGGTCCACAAGAACGCCTCCCATATCGAATATAAGCGCCTTAATTGTTTTCATCTTCGCAATATTTCTTTATCACGCCATAGGCATCCTCCACCCCAAGCTCTCCCGCACGCGAAAGGTCGATGCATCCCTTCTCCTTGTCCTTCAGATAGATCAGCACCAGTCCTCGGTTGAAGTAGGCATCTCCCATATATGGATACAGTTCTATGGCTTTGGTATAGTTGTCAATCGAATTGATATGTTCAGAAGACAGGCAGTACAGGTTGCCGAGATTGTAATAGACATACGGGATGTCCTTGATTATCTCCGCTGCCGCCTTCATGTCTTCGATGGCGTCGGTGTAGTCATAGCTTCTTGTGACCTGGTCCTTCACACGGGCACGGGTCGTGCCGGCATCATCCATCGAAAGCACCTGCACGTTGCTTTCGATCGAAGCGATGAACTCGATCATTTCCGCTCTGAGCGCACCGCGGTTCATCCTGTAGAAAGCCTCGTACATGCGTGACACATCCGCTTTTTCACGGGATGCGTCCACAGCCTGGCCATAATAGTTCAGAGATGAGTTGAACTGCTTGGCCGAATACTCGTTCAGTGCCCTGAGGAAAAGTTCCTCTGCAGATGGGTCGGCACTTCCGTAAGCGGCGTTCTCCACTGCGGCAAGTACTGCATCGTCTGGGTGGACCACGTCATTCCTTACTTCGACTCCAACCGGCATGACGGCTTCGAATCGGTTGATCAGAGAATTCTCATATCCTCTCTCAAGAGCATAATTCGTATCATCCTTGGCTCCGGTAAGGACAAAACGGTACAAAGGCCTAAGCCTGATATCGATATCGCGATGCTGCAGGAGTTCGTCGTTGAAGTCCTTCTTAGCGAATTCCGCATCCAGAGACAGCAGAGAGCTGTATTTCTTGGTCGTGTCTGCAAAGGATCCGGCATCCGAGATATTCTTTTCCCTGTATTCCTGGACCTTCTTGCGGGCAGTCTCATAGTCGTTCTTCGACGATCTCATGTCGCCGAGAAGGCTCTTGACATAGGCCCTGTTCATGTATGCCTTGGCAAAGTCCGGGTAGAGTTCGATGGCCTTGTCATAGTCCTCAAGAGCATTGCGGTAAAGCCCCATCTCAATGAAGATGGAAGCTCTATTGAAATACGCCAGCACATTCTCCGGATTTATGTTCAGCACCCTGTCCATATCGTCCAGGGCATCTTCATACGCCCCAAGCTGGGCATTGATGAGGCCTCGGTTATACAGCGTCAGGGCATTTCCCGGCTCATCCCTCAGCACACGGTTAAGATCCGACATGGCTTCGTTATACCGTTCCTGTTCATAATACATTATGGCCCTATTGAAGTAGGCGAAGGTATTTGTCGTATCCAGCTCAATCGCCTTGTCCATATCGGCTATGGCAAGTTCATATTTGTTCTGCGATGCATACACACGTCCGCGGCGGACATAGCCTTCAGGATCGAAACGGTCCAGACGTATCGCCTTGTTGTAGTCGGAGACCGCTTTCAAGGTGTCGCCAAGGAAGAGGTAGCTCGCTCCCCTGTTCAGGTATGCCGAAGGGTCTTTCGGCTCCTTTCTTATGTATTTGTCAAAATCCTTTACGGCATTGTCGAACTGCTGGGAGAGGAAGTATGTCACGCCGCGGCTGAAATACAGGCCTATCTCTCCCGGACGCAGGTCTATCGCCTTCTGCAGGTCCGCCAGGGCCTGGTCATAATTTCCGTAGCGGCTTTCCGTGATGCCACGGTAATGGTATCCGGAGGTGAAGACAGGGTTTATATGGACAGATCTGTCGAAGTCCTGACGCGCTCCTCGGATGTCTCCGAGGTTATATTTGGCGATGCCCCTGAAGAAGAATGTCCAGTAGTCGGCCGTATCAAGCTGGGTGAGGATATTGAAGTTCTCTATCGCCTGTGCGTACTTGCCGTCG
>JAFTYS010000042.1 GCA_017461285.1 Bacteroidales bacterium
CTTATGGAGATTGAACTCGTCGAGCAGATCCTCAAGACGCTGCTTCCTTTCCTCCTTCGTGAACTGCTTCGACATCTCCATCACGGACATGATGTTGTCCTCCACGCTCATGTGGCGGAATACAGACGCCTCCTGGGCAAGGTATCCGACGCCCTTCTGCGCCCTCTTGAACATAGGCAGGCCTGTAATCTCCTCATCATCAAGGAATATTCTTCCTGCATTCGGAACAATCAGTCCCGTGATCATATAGAAACTGGTGGTCTTTCCGGCTCCGTTCGGACCCAGGAAGCCCACGATCTCACCCTGGTTCACTTCCATCGAAACCCCTTTCACAACAGTCCTGGGGCCATATTTCTTGACAAGGTTTTCGCAACGTAACTTCATATTCCTTTACTTTATGTCAAGTTCAAGATCTTTGACAAGATTCTTTACCTGTTCGTTCTGTTTCATAAGTTCGGCAGCCTGATCGCTCGGCATGTAGATCTTCTTTTCCTGCGGAGAGTCGTCCGGAGCGACAGCGACACGGAGATACACCTTCGCAGATCCGACCACCTTGCGGAAGTTTCCTTCCAGTTCATGCAGGAGCTTCGACTCGACCCAGTCCTTCTGGGCATCGTTCACGACCTTGAATGTGACGGTCTTGAATCCGTCCGCTTCAGTTATTTCGAGCGTGGTCGTGGTCAGCATGCTTGCAAGGCGAGGCTTTTCGCTGTAAAGCTTTGCAAGTTCCGGCCACTTCGCCTTTATGGATTCATCGGAAGGCGCCGCCTCGTCCTTCTGTTCCTGGACAGCAGCGGTTTGCGGTGCATCCATCACGGACTTCAGAGACATTCCGCCTCGTGCACCGCGGGTCCTCCTTTCCCTAGGCTGCTCTGCAGTTTCCGGCTGAAGCATGGTCTCCGTCTGCCCGGCGTGCACCTGTGAAGGTTCAGAAACGGCAGGTTCAGGACGGGATGGCTCCGATGAGCGAAGCATATTCCCGGTTTTCTGCGAAGCGGTCGGAGCCTTCCCGTTCTGAACCGGAACAGCCACGGCTTGTGCAGGGGCAGGGGCTGCAACAGGGGCTGGAGCCGCTGCTGCCGGCTTGGCAGCGATGAAGCTCAGGCGCATCAGAGCGAACTCTATGTGCAGACGAGGATTTACGCTTGCCCTGTAGCCTGACTCGCACTGGGTCGTGATTGAAAGTCCTTCATACAGGAACTGGAGGGGACATCTGTCCGCCTGCTCCTTATATCTTTTCTTAAGAGATTCCGGAAGTTCGAGAAGAGCCTCGAGCCCTCCGCTCTTGCTTACGATAAGGTCGCGGAGATGTGACGAAAGCGCCGCAACGAAATGAAGGGCGTTGAATCCCTTCGTAAGCACCTCGTCAAATGTAACCAGAGCTTTCGGATAATCACCCTGAAGGAATGCGTCCACAAGGGAGAAGCTGTACTCATAATCAAGCACATTCAGATTGCGGAGCACGTCCTGATACTTTACATCGGTCCCGCAGAACGCAACCGTCTGGTCGAATATGGTCAGGGCGTCACGCATGGCTCCGTCAGCCTTATGTGCTATCACATGGAGGGACTCGTCATCGATGCTGACTCCCTCGCTGGAAGCAACCATGCGAAGGTTCTTCACTATGTTGTCGACCGTGATCCTGTTGAAGTCGTAGGTCTGGCAACGCGACAGGATGGTCGGCAGGATCTTATGCTTTTCAGTAGTAGCAAGAATGAAGATAGCATGTGCTGGCGGTTCCTCAAGAGTCTTGAGGAAGGCATTGAATGCCGCCTGAGAAAGCATATGGACCTCGTCGATGATATACACGCTGTACCTTCCCACCTGCGGCGGTATGCGCACCTGATCCATCAGGGTCTTGATGTCCTCCACACCGTTGTTCGACGCGGCGTCAAGTTCATGGATGCAGTAGGAGCGGCCTTCTGCGAAAGAAAGGCATGACTCGCATTTTCCGCACGGTTCCATATCCTCCGAAGGATCGGAACAGTTTATCATCTTGGCGAAGATGCGGGCGGTAGTGGTCTTGCCGACGCCTCGCGGTCCGCAGAAAAGGTATGCATGCGCCAGCTGTCCCCTGAGAATCGAATTCTTGAGGGTCTGGGCTATATTGTCCTGGCCGATAAGGGTTCCGAAGGAATCCGGCCTGTACTTTCTTGCTGATACTATATACTGACTCATAAAACGTCTTTTCGTCAACTTACAAATATACATCTTTTTTGTTTAACTTTGTACCCGAATAAGGATATAAGGAAAGTTTATCGAAATAAATGATGAAAAAGACATTCGCAATAATTCTTGCCGCACTCCTGCCTGCATTGGCATGGGGCCAGGCACAGATAAACACAAAGAAGATGAAGATAGCCGACTTCACGCAGAAGATCACAAAGGTCGTGCTTACCGGCAACGAATTCTTCGATATGGCGCTGCAGAACGAAATCACCATGGGATGGAGAATCTCCCCATATGAGTTCTGCACCATGGAGGAGTTCGAAGAGTACAGGACAAGCGACGAATTCTACTTCCTGGTCAGCGTGGACGGCAAGTTCAGAAAGGACAACATCCCTACCATAAGCTACCTTACGCTTGTCAAGGGCGGCCAGGGAGCGGAAGGAGGCATCGACAAGATGCTGGAGGTGGTATCCATGCCTGTCGCTTCGGCCCAGTCCCCTTCCGGAAGAGAGTTCGTATTCCTTCCTGCGCTTCTGGAGATAATCCAGAACTATACCCTGGCCTCAATGGAGAATGATGTCAATGCATACGGCGGACTCGGCACCATAACGCAGAAGATCGAAAAGGGAAGCGGATTCATGGCCGTATTCACAGAAGAAGACATATGTCCAAGCGTATATGACATGGAGAAGGTCGAATTCTCAGAGGACGAACTGTTCATCACGGACGAGAACAAGGCAGACTCATACATGCTGGACAGGGCGGACAACACCCTCGTGGGATATGTTGTGGCTCCGTCTGAGCCTATGCCGGGAGCGACATATTACAAGATGCTGATCAATGCAAGGACATACCAGCTCTATTATTTCGCACAGGACAAGGTCAGCAGGAAGGAAGGTGCCGGATTCATGCCGGCAGACATCAAGAAGATCTATACCGCAATAACCAATTACTGATGATGATAAGCGGAAAAGCAGGGTGCGGACTGCAGTATGCGGTAAAGAGAAGCGGATCAGCCGTAGGTTACTGTGCATTGAGCATCAGGTGCGGAACCAGGGATGAGGAGGGTTTCCACAGCGGCATCGCCCACTTCGTGGAACATACAATATTCAAGGGTACCGAGCACAGGAGCGCATCGGTGATAAACGGTTACCTGGACCGTCTGGGAGGCGAACTGAACGCCTTCACGACCAAGGAGGAGATAGTGTTCCATGCTACCGTCCTCAAGGAAGACCTGCCGAAAGCGGCTGCTCTTCTGTTCGAACTCGCGACATGCCCGACATTCCCGGAACATGAGATAAACACGGAAAAGGGAGTCGTCATCGACGAGATCCATTCCTATAAGGACACTCCGTCTGAAGACATATACGACAGGTTCGAGGAGATGCTTTTCGAAGGGCATCCTCTCAGCGGGCCTATCCTCGGAACGGCAGCATCCGTCAAGAAGATAACGCATGACGAGCTGCTCAGGTTCGTGAAGGAGAAGTTCCGTCCCGAAAAGATGGCGTTCACGATAGTCGCCGACATCGACGAGAAGAAGATGGAGAAGGATGTGCTCAAGCTTGTGGATAAATTCATGGGAGCATCCGCTCCAGCAGAGGATGCGGCCGCGGCCTCTCCCGACCCATGGAAAGGAGGGAACCGCTTCGACAAGACCCTCAGCAAGCGCAACCATCAGGCGAACTGCATCATCGGAGGCCTTGCCCCTTCGCTCTATCAGGAAAGGGAGAGACTGGCCACCGTCCTGCTGTGCAACATCCTGGGAGGCCCGGCAAGCAATTCCATCCTGAACTATGTGCTCAGGGAAAAGAACGGATGGGTATACGGTGTGGAATGCGGATATACCCAGTATTCGGACTCGGGAATAGTGACGATAAGTCTGGGATGTGACAAGCACAACCTGGAAAAATGCATCAGCACGATAGAGAAGGAGATCGTCAAGCTCCAGGAGAACCCGATGTCCGACAGGAAGCTCAAGGCTGCCAAGAAGCAGCTGCTGGGCCAGCTGGCCATCAGCAGCGACAACGGCGAGACCCAGTGCCTTTCAATGGGCAAGGGTCTGCTCGCATATGGGAAGATAACGGGAGACAGGAAGACAAAGGACCTCGTGGACGGCATCACCGCCGAAGACGTACGCGAAATGGCCAGGGTCATCTTCGCTCCTGAAAAGCTGTCCAGACTCATTTACATATAGCAGAATGGAAAAGATCTACCAGTACATAAAGGATCATGCCTCGACCCCAAGCGAAGCGCTTGCCTGGGTCGAGAAGCAGACGCACATAAGGACCAACCACGCCAGGATGCTCTCAGGCGCCGTCCAGGGGCAGATAATGCGCATGCTGGTACAGCTCAGCGGAGCATCGCGCATTCTTGAACTCGGCACATTCACCGGATATTCGGCGATATGCCTTGCATCCGCCATGCCCGAAGGCGGCCATCTGGACACCCTCGAAATCAACGACGAGCTCGAGGATCTGATCCTTGAAGGATTCGACCGCGCGGGGCTTGCAGACATGATCAGCCTCCATATCGGAGACTGCAAGGAGACCCTCCGCAGATTCAGGGAGGAAGGACGTGAATATGACCTTGTGTACATGGATGCCAACAAACGCGAATACCCTGAATATTACGAACTTATATTCGACATGGTACGTCCCGGAGGGCTCATTCTTGCCGACAATGTGCTTTGGGACGGAAAGGTCTGCCAGGACCCTATGCCGCAGGATAAGCAGACCCTGGGAATCGCCAGATTCAACGACATGGTAACGGAAGACCGCCGCGTGGAGTCGGTGATCCTTCCCCTTCGCGACGGTCTAAACCTTATCCGGAAGAAAGCCTAACAGACCTTGAAATAATAGCCGAAGGTATCTATCAGATTATTAAGCGACTCGACGGCTGGCAGCAGCTTCTCCAGATCATCATAAAGATTCTTGTAATAGATATAGAATCTGGCATATTTCTTCTTGTTGAGATCCACGGTGATGCGGGCACGGTTTGCCTGAGTCTCAAGAGAATAGCTTAATCCTGAGTACTTGAGATATCCGGTTATCAGGGCTTCGGCCGTCTGCTGGTTTATCGCCCTCTTCATCATCATCTTCTTGATCTTCATCGGAAGACCCTCAAGACGTTCCGTCAGCTCTGGCATGATCCTCTCCAGCAGTTCCTTATACTTTTCATTGGCACATTCGGTCATTGCCACCTTAAGCCTGTAGCCATGCTCCCTGTGGAAGACATCGTCAATCTCATCCAGGGCATTGCTTATGCGGGCCTCCATAGACATCTGCTCTCCCCTCTCGAAATACCCGACCATGAAGTTTCCGACATAGTTGACCCCGGCTCTTATGTAATCAATATCCTTTAACATTTCATCTTTATTTCAGCTGCATCATGCAGACGCGGCCGGTCTTCTGCATCCATTCCTTGTTCTCGTCATATGATTCCCTGTCCACGCAGACCCACAGGATCTTCGCAGTCATTCCGTCAGGTATTTCCGGTTTCCGCGCATATCCGTCCGTAAGGATGACAAGCCCTTCATATCCGTTCTCATGGGCGAAGTCGACCGGTTCCTGGAATGATGTTCCGCCTCTTCCGAAGACAGTGAAATCCTTAAGCGCCCTGTTCAGGCTTATGACTGACCTGACGCCGCAATCGAACTGAAGCACGTCGACAGACTCGAATCCATACCTGAAAGCGCTGTTGACGACTCCGTAAAAATCTGCCAGCGACTTGTCCGAAACGGAAGCGGAGACATCCACAGCCACCAGAAGCCTGGTGTTGAACTTCCTTATGCTGCCCATATTGGCAAAACCGGTCCTCCGGTTCGGGCGCATCCTGGTCAGCTTCCTTTCGGAAGACAGGATGCTGGCCCGGAATCCGGAAAGGACCTTCCTCCAGTCGATCTTCGCCTTGAGGGAGGCCTTCAGCATCTGCACTATGCTGCCGGGCATTGTTCCCCAGTCTTTCGTGGACTCGATGACACCGTTTATCTGACATGTCATCATCTCATCCTCATCCCACAGCTCGGCCAGGTCCTGCAGAGGCTTCGCACTCTGCGCCTCCTGGCCTTCGCCATCTTTTTCTTCACCTTCAGATTCATCATCCTGGCCGTCCTCATAAGATTCGCCGTCAATCTCCTCCGGACGCATGAGTTCCTGGATCTTTCTGGCATACCACTCGTAATTCTGTCCCTTTTCCAGAGAAAAATCGGCAGGTTTCTCCACCTTGATGTGACTGAAGACATAGTTGTCTCCGACAGTCACATTGCTGCCGAGAGCCGCCGCCACAAGACAGCATCCGTCCGGATAACGCTCATACGGATGCTTCAGAAGGATACGGATAGCCTCAAGCTTCATAGTTTCCTCAAGAGCAGCATCCGACATCTTTCCGATCAGTCCTGGATTATACTCCAGACGCCTCCGGCCGCTTCGCATGGGACATGTGATGGAATCATCTGCTGCAAGTTCATGGAGACAGAGCACCTGAAAGAGAGGAGGCTCTAGGATGAACCACCTTTCAAGTATCTTCTCTATTCTGCGTACCATGCGTTATTTAATGGTCTTGATGTAATCTACCAGAAGTCCAGTGAGCTTGCGGCATTCCCTTGCTATGAAGAATATAGCCTTGGGATAAGTCTGCTGGATATATGTGTTAGCGAAATGAGCCGCAGCTTCCTTCTTGTTCTTGGCCAGGTATCTGAAATAGGCTTCGAGGTTTGCGCTGGCCAGAGCCACTTTCGCAGACGGGATCTCATCCACTTCGAGATGGCGGAAGACATCCTCGTTGACTGCAGAGAGCTGGTGGAGCTTGTATGAATCAAGGGCATTCTGTATTTCCGGACTGCCGAAGAGCATCAGAACCTCCTTTCCTGTCACGAGCTTCGCATTCGAGATGCTGGAAAGGAAGGTCGAGGCTGCCTTTCCTCCCACGATGCTGGAAATCACCTTTCCATCAGACGCCGTCAGATGGCTGCGGCCTGAAATCACGTCAGAGACCCTCTTCCAGGCCCTTCGGTCAGGAGTCTTGTCCAGTCCAAGGTCCGCATTGTCCTTCATGTCGGGATCCTTGTCAAGCCACAGACGGTTGTTGCTGATGAACTCTATGACTCTTGGATCCACTCCTTCCTTCCTGGCCCAGAGAAGCCATTCGGCCACAGTAGGCTTGAAGTTCACGATGTTGAATCTCGACACCAACGCAGGATCCAGGTCGGTCAGCTGGTACTGCTCTCCCAGATTGACGGCCGAAATTATCCTGCTTCCGTCCGGAAGCTTCCTTCCTGCCAGCTTGCGGTTCAGTGCAAGGTCCATTACGGTCTGAAGGATTTCAGGACGGGCACGGTTCAATTCGTCAAGGAAAAGCACTATAGGCTTGCCGTCTGTCGGGAACCAGTACGGAGGCCTGAAAATGGTCTTTCCTGTCGTCTCATCCTTGTCAGGAAGGCCTATGATATCGCCCGGATCACTCATCTGGCCCAGGAAAAGTGCGGTCACAGGGATACCCTTGGCCGTGAAATACTCGGTCAGGATCTCGGACTTTCCTATTCCGTGATTTCCGACCAGCATGATGTTGTGTGCGGATGGAGTGACATCAAGCAGATGCTTGAGTTCAGTGATGTTTACAGAAATATTTCCCATGATTGTTCTCGATATAGCAGATTATAGAGAGCAAAGATAGGAAATATCTATCACTGATTTCCAGTGATTTTTCAAAGGCACGTTTATGCATTACGGATTATTTTTGCTCCGAGAGCGTTCAGGCGGATGTCGATGTCCTCGTAGCCTCGGTCGATCTGGTCTATGTTGCTGATCACGCTGGTTCCCTTGGCTGACATCGCGGCTATCAGTAGGGCGATGCCGGCACGGATGTCAGGAGAGGCCATCCTTCCAGCACGCAGCTGATAGCGATGGTCATGACCGACAACGACAGCCCTGTGCGGGTCGCAAAGAATTATCTGCGCTCCCATATCTATCAGTTTGTCGACAAAGAACAGTCGGCTCTCGAACATCTTCTGATGGATGAGGACGCTGCCCTTGCACTGGGTCGCAGTGACGAGAATGACACTAAGAAGATCCGGAGAAAGGCCCGGCCACGGAGCATCCGCGATGTTCAGGATCGATCCGTCAAGGAATGAGTCTATCACATAGCTTTCCTGTTCCGGCACGAAGATGTCGTCTCCCCTGCGCTCGAGGTTCACACCGAGCTTGCGGAAGACATCGGGAATCATCCCCAGCTGGTCATAGGCGACTTCCTTGATGGTGATCGAGCTGCGGTTCATTGCCGCAAGGGCGATGAAGGATCCGATCTCGATCATGTCCGGAAGTATGGTATGCTCAGTGCCTCCAAGGCGGTCCACTCCAGTGATTGTCAGAAGGTTCGATCCTATGCCTTTTATATCCGCGCCCATGCGCACGAGCATGCGGCAGAGCTGCTGGACATATGGCTCGCAGGCCGCATTGTATATGGTCGTAACCCCTTTTGCGAGTACGGCAGCCATCACGATGTTCGCCGTACCGGTCACCGACGCCTCGTCCAGAAGCATGTACCTGCCTTCCAGGGTCCTGCCTTCAGGAACATGGAGATAAAAGGCCTTCCTGTCTGTGTCATATTCCTGGTCCGCACCCAGGTTCATGAATCCGAGGATATGGGTATCCACCCTGCGGCGGCCGATCTGGTCTCCGCCTGGCTTCGGGAAATAAGCACGGCCGAAACGCGCGAGAAGAGGACCGACGACCATCACCGATCCGCGCAGCTTGGCACACTTCGACACGAAATCTGCACTTGTCACATAATCGGTATCTATCTCATCCGCCTTGAACGTATAGACTCCCTTCTCGTGACGGGTAACCTTAACCCCCATGCTCTCCAGAAGAAGGATAAGGTTCCTGACGTCAAGAATTTCCGGTATATTGGAAATCTTCACCTCATCATCCGTGAGGAGAACCGCGCTTATCACCTGAAGGGCCTCGTTCTTCGCGCCCTGTGGCCTTATCGTTCCGCTGAGCCTGTGCCCGCCTTCCACTGTAAATGAACTCATAGTGTCTCTTGCTTTCTTACGGACAAAGTTACTATTTCTTATCAATATCCCCAAGCTTGAGTGAATGGTTTCTGTCCCACCCGTCCATTTAAACCGTTCAACCATTCAAATCCACCGGTCACTTCGTTATCAAGTAAATCAGATGAAAAGTGATGCAAAAAGTCCATACCTTTAACTACAAAGGAATTAAATATTGCTTGATAACCATTTTAATTAATAAAGTAAACCATGAAAAAGTATTTGAAATTTTTGATGCTTTTGCCTTTTGCTGCACTTCTCGCAGCATGTAATCTCGGTGATTCAGAACCGATAGGTAAATATGCATTCGAAACAGACAGCCAGAAGATTTTGATCGAGGCAAAACTCCCTTCAGGAGCATACGCAGAGGACGAAATCTACATCTGCGGTCCTTTCAACGGCGCAGAGGAGGAGTCATATGTGGAGGATGCGAAATGGCGTCTCACCCAGTCTGCAATAAACATCAACATCTTCGGTGTTTATCTGGACCCTGCGACATTTGTAGAGGGAACATCCCTTGCAGATGGTTTCTGGCTTTATTCAAAGAATTCAGGTCTGTCATTGACTACCAAGAAGGAACTTTCGACCTATACTTCATCTGCTGACCTCGGCCAGAGGACAAGCATCGTTGTCCCTCAGTGGGGCGAGCCTGTGAAGGACGTTGTCGAGACTCTTCCTGAACACCCTGGCACCATCCGCGTATACGTTGACAACCAGGCAGGATGGGAAGCAATCGCTCTCTATCAGTGGGGTACAGAGAACAACCTCGGTGGCAGCTGGCCAGGAGCTCAGCCTACAGGCACAGAGACAATCTCAGGAGTTGAGTACACTTACTTCGAATACAAGACCGAAGACGTTGACGGAAAGGCTCAGAACCTCATCTTCAACAACAACGGCGGCGGCATTCAGACAGCAGACATTCCTCTCACATTCAGCGCTGACGTAGTAGACCACTTCTACAAAATCTTCAATGAAAAGGATTTTGAAGTGATCGACAACCCTATCAAGCCTATCGAGAAGCTCCCTGAGCATGAAGGCACTATCCGCGTTTACGCCGACAACCAGGCAGGATGGGAAGCAATCGCTCTCTATCAGTGGGGTGCAGAGAACGACCTCGGTGGCAGCTGGCCAGGAGCTCAGCCGACAGGCACAGAGACCATCGCAGGCGTTGAATACACATACTTTGAGTATGCTGTAGCTGACGTAGACGGAAAGGGCCAGAACCTTATCTTCAACAACAACGGCGGCGGCACACAGACTGCAGACATGCCACTCACATTCAGCGCTGACGTAGTAGACCACTTCTATGTAATCTTCAACGAGAAGGACTGCGAAGTGATCGAAGATCCGTTCAACCGCGTTCCTCCAGGAGGCGCAGGTGACGAAGGCGGAGAAGAAGGTGGCGAAGAAGGTGGCGAAGAAGGTGGCGAAACACCTGCTGAACCCGTACCTGTATTCTTCTACGTTCAGGACAACACCGGTTGGGAAGTGACAAACCTCTATGCTTATGGCGACGCTCTTCCTGAACTCTTCGGAGGATGGCCAGGTGCAGCTCTCGACACTGAAGTGACATGCGGCGGCGTTGCATACAATGTAATAGAATCTACTGCTACTGCATACGACCTCGTTTACAACCCTATCGTAAACGGAAGCGGCGACCAGTATAACACTCCATCGGTAACTCTCGCAAAGTACAATTTCCTCGTAATCGGCGAGACTTCTGCAGAGCTCGGTACAGCACCGGCTGTAAAGGTATATGTTGATGACCAGACAGGTTGGGATGCGATCACAGTTTATTCATGGGGTGATGGCGAACCTTTCGGCGGATGGCCAGGCGGAACATATGCTACAGAGACTGTTGATGGAAAAGAGTACAAGGTATTCACTATTGCAGCAGATTTCTTCGGCGGTTCATGCAACCTGATCTTCAACAACAACGGAGGCGGCACTCAGCTTTCAGACTACAATGTAAGAGCTGACCGTGACTTCTTCCTCACAGTTACAGCTGAAGGTGTAACACCAATCGAATAATCAGATGAGATTGAACAGATTATACTTTTTTATCCTGACTGCGTTCATTTTGGGCGCAGTCAGTTGTTCTGATAAGGCCGGTGACGAGAACAAGCCGGTCAGGGACCCGAATGAGAAGCCGGATGCTTCCTACGTATTCTACGAAGCAAACCCACGAGTGTTCGCGACAAGCAACCAGCTCAACGCCATTTCGGCACGTCTGGACGACATCAAGGACCTCGGTGTGGATGTGATCTGGCTCATGCCTATCTGCGAGCAGGGACAGAAGAAGGCCATAGGCTCGCCATACTGCATCAAGGACTTCAAGAAGGTTCATCCTCAGTACGGAACCCTTGAGGACCTCAAGAGTCTTGTAAGCAAGGCGCACGGCCTCGGAATGAAGGTCATCATGGACTGGATCGCAAACCACACATCATGGGACAATCCATGGCTTGAGAACGCCGGCTGGCACACTACAGACGGCAGCGGAAACGTGATTTCCCCTCCGGGCTTCAACTGGACGGACGTTGCGGACCTCAACTTCAACAGCAAAGAGATGCGCGCAGCGATGAAGGATGCCATGGGATACTGGGTTACAGAGGCCGGCATCGACGGATTCCGCTGCGACTATGCCGAGGGCGTTCCGCAGGACTTCTGGACTGATGCGCTTGCATATCTCCGCACTCTCAACCAGAACATCATCCTCCTTGCAGAGGGAGACAAGAGCTGGCTTTACGAGGTTGGTTTCGACATTATGTATGCATGGAGCTTCCCTTCAGCTCTTGAGAAGGTATTCAAGGGCAATTCAGGCTCAGCAAGCATCTTCGATGCGTTCAGCAACGACATGAAGAACGTTCCGGAAGGAAAGTCCAGGATGAGATACATCATCAACCACGACACAGCTTCAGAGAACTCCCCTATATCTCTTTACGGCGGCGAAAGAGGAGCGATGGCTGCATTCGTGATGGCCACTATGCTCGAAGGATGCCCTCTCATCTACAGTTCGCAGGAAATCGGATACAGCAAGTCTCTGTCCTTCTTCAACAACAATGTGATGAAGTGGGATTCAAACAAGGCTTATACTGACGAGTACATCAAGGTGATGGCTGCATTCAACAGCACAAGAGACGTCCGCGTAAAGGACCCTGTATTCGCCAATACAGGAAACATTGCCAAGATGACATACAAGAACTCGGTTGGAGACGTTCTCGTAGTGATGGTGAACACCAAGAACGAAGCCGCGACCGTAAGAGTTCCTCTCGACGTAGTCGGAAAGAAGGTTACAGACCTGATGACCGGAAACACGGTGACTCCGGAGGCAAGCATCGACATGGAGCCATACCAGTACCTCATCTACAGAAAATAAGGCGGTCAATCCGCATTGAAAAAGTAATGTCGGCCGGGTTTCACAACCGGGCCGACATTTTTATAATGCAAATCTACTAACCAAAAAATGACGTGCATTATATTTATCTCTGTATCCTCCTCTGTCCGGAGACTCTCGTCTTGATTTCTCCGTCCTGTTCAGGATATCTTTCATATTCTGCTTTTCCTCCTGGTATAAAAATGATGTCTCTGGTGAATTCCATCTGGAAATCGGCATCCTCAATGCCTGTGAGAAGCTTACCTCCGACATAGCAGTTGGTAAATACGACATTCTCCACAAATCTTGTAGGATGTCCCACAATGGTAAAAGGCTTGAACGCGTTCTCCCATGTGATGTTCTTCAGATAGACGCCTGAAATCGAGCCCATGAGGCCGTTTCCGTAACGTTCAGCCTCGGTCAGTATGATCTCCAGGTTCTTGTACTCGATCGCAGCTTCAACGCGTATATCTTCAAAGAAGATGTTCTTCACTTCTGATGCACCATCACATACAATGCTGAATGCAGCATGGCCACCGGTTCTACCGGAACCTCTTGCTGAGAGGATGTCGCAATTGGTAACCTTGATATTCTCCACAACTCCGCCGTTGAGTTCGAAGCCAAGAGTCACGCCGTCTGCATGATCCCAACCTACCATCGTGCTGTTGCGTATGGTTATGTCGCGCGAGCTAAGGTCGAACTTCTCCGGATCTCCGTTTGACTTTATAGCGATACAGTCGTCTCTTGTACGGATAAAGCAGTCATTGATATCGAAACCCTTGCATGAAACCGGATTGATTCCGTCGAGGCCCCATACGCCTGTGTGGCTGAATATCTTGACATTGTTGTACGAAGTGTTGAAGCTGTTGGTGATGGTGTTTGCCCATCCTCGGGTATTGCGCATGTAGATTCCGTCTACTACGAGGTTCTCGCAGTCGTTGAGTCTGGCGTTGCCCGTGAAGGAACCTCTACCGCAGATGGTCACATTCTTTGCAGTGCCGGTAAGACGGCCGTTTACGTTCGCACCTCCTGCTATATAGATGGTCTGGCCGTCGCGGACCTTGATTTCGCCTACATCATGGTTGCCGGGACCGTAATAGTCCACATCCTTATCCCGCTTCGAAGGGGTCTTTCCTTCAAGAGGGTTGGCGAATATCGCCAGATAAGGAAGATCGTTGACTCTGATATAGAGTTTCATAGGCCTGTCAATGCTGACAGTAAGGGTCTTTCCGTCAGCCTGGCCCTTTATTCCATAGCTCTTGGGCTGGATGGAATAGCTCTCTATGTCCTCATTCACAGAAATGACGAATGTCTGCTTTCCTTCAGCCGAGAAGTTGAGCGTATGAAGGTCCTCCATGCCGCCGGGACCTACAGCCTCCACCCATGCATCCTGACCGTTGACGGCAATGGAATAGATATCGCTCGTCCTCATGTCCGGAATTGCCGGGTACAGTACGGTCTGCGCCGCTGCCGCAATTGTCAGGCAGAGCAGAGACAGGATCATCATTATCTTCTTCATGGCCTTATCTCTTGAATTCGACTACAAGCGCTGTCTGCGGTTCGACTGCGGTCTCGTCTGTGATGGTCACGGCTTCGCCTGTGATCACATCCTTGCCGTCCTTCAGGCCTTCAGCGATCTCGGCATATGTCGACCAAGGAACGTTTACAGGCTCCTGGGAAGCATTGACGAACACAAATACAGCGTCTGTATCATTGTAACGGAAATAGCCGTAATTGTTGCCCCTTGAGATAAAGTGGAGGGTCTTTCCGCTATGGATGACCTCCTTGCCCTTTCTCCACTGGAAGAGGCGGCTTGTGTAGTCGAACAGGTCGGCTGCCTGACCCTTCTCCACTTTCTCGCCTGCGGTATTGACAGTCATTTCCTTTCTTCCTTCAGCAGTGAACCAGTCACACTCATCTCCAGGCCATCCGCCAGGGAAATCGACCCTGAGTCCAGGGTGGCCCGAGCGAGGATCCTTCGAAACGAACATCATCTCGTCACCGGCAAATATCTGAGGTATTCCGCGCATCGTCGCCATCATTGCCATGGCGATCTTCTGCTTCGCTGCAGACTTGCCCACAACGTCGCCGATACGGTCCGTGTCATGGTTGCCAGGGAAGATGAGCATCTTGGAAAGATCATGGTAGATGAAGTCGTTTGCCAGGATGTCATATACCCTCGAAATGCTGCCTCCCCTTCCGCCTTGGCCTCTTCCTGCCTGTCCGGACAGTCCTGAACGGATGGCGTCATGCAGAGGGAAGTCCATGATAGAAGGAAGATGTGAATCAAAGCCGTCATTGTTCGCATTTCCGCCCTGCCAGTATGCCAGCTGAGGGATATTGCCGGTCCAGCACTCTCCTACTATGTTGAAGTTCGGATACTCGTTGACGATGGCTGCACACCAGTCTGCCATCGGCTGCTTCTCGTTATAAGGATATGTATCCACGCGGAAGCCGTCAAGGCCGGAGAACTCTATCCACCAGATGCCCCACTGCTGGAAATACTTCAGCATGTACGGGTTGTTGAGGTTCATGTCCGGCATGCCGCGTGAGAACCAGCCGCTCTCATGGTGGTTGAGGTCACGCTTCGATGCGTTCGGATCCATATGGGTCGAGAACTTGCCGTTGGTGCCTGTATATGAAGGGAACTGATGCACCCAGTCTTCAAAAGGAAGATCCTTCATCCACCAATGCTCGCTTCCGCAATGGTTCGTCACGATGTCCATGATTACCTTGATGCCCTTCTCATGCGCTTTCTGAACGTATTCCTTATAAAGGTCGTTGGTTCCGAAACGAGGGTCGATCTTATAATAGTCAGACGCCGCATAGCCATGGTATGAGCCTCTTCTTGCATTATCTTCGAGGAAAGGAGTAGCCCAGATGGCTGTAGCACCGAGTTCGGCGATATAGTCAAGATGATCTATCACTCCCTGGATGTCGCCGCCGTGACGGCCTCCGAGCCTGGTCCTGTCGGCCTTCTCTGCAGTATCGTCAGTGGAGTCGTTCGAAGGATCTCCGTTGGCGAAACGGTCAGGCATGATGAGATAGATCATATCGGCGGCTGTGAAGCTCTCCCTTTCGGCAGAGCCAGCCGCACGCTCCTCGATCTGATATGCGTACTTGAAAGACTGTCCGTCCTTTGTGAACACGATATAGTATGTTCCCGGAGCGGCATTGGCACTGACCTCCACGTCCGCAAACACATAGTTCGGGCTGTCGGCCTTATGGATCTGAGTCACCTTCACCCCTTTGCCGCCTTCTATGGTCACGTCATAGTCAGAGATGTTCTCTCCGTTTATGAGAAGCTGGAGAGGGGTCTTCATTCCGGTCCACCATGACAGAGGTTCCACATGAGAGACCTGGGCCTGGGTTGCATCAGCTGTCGCGGCAGGATCGAATTCCGGTCCTGCACACGCAGCTGCAGCCAATACTATTATGGTATAAACCAACCGTTTCATATGCTTTCCTAATATTTGATTACTACTGAAACTGATGAATCTGCCTGAAGGACAGGAAGCTTCACGCTTGCCTCCTTGGTTTCAGGATTGTAGCTGACTTCAAGGTCTTCAGCACCCATCCTTGCAGATGCAGGCTTCTTTGCAAGACCGCCGAGCACGATGGTAAGGTCTCTCTGAGGGTCCATGCCCTTGTACGATCCCTTGCGTGCGCCTACTGTCACAGTACAAGCGGAAGAAGTCGCATTCTTGGTTATCTCTGTAACGGCATAGTCAGTTTCATAAGCCTGGCTGACGCCGTCGTCCTCGTAATGCCTGTATGAAGACCTGCCCTTGCCCGGAGCCACATAGATGCGGAGGGCGTTTGTCTTGTCCTGGAGGCTCTGGATGCCTTCATGGGCAAGCGGAAGAATCGCGCCTGCCTTCACGAACCAGCAGTTCTCCGCGATCGTATAATCGAGGGCCTTTGTGGTTCCGCCCTTCACCATCTGCTTATGCGCCATGTCATACCAGTCGTTTCCTGCAGGGAACCATACTTCCCTCTTGGCCACTCCCGTAAGAGTGTCGACAGGCTCGCAGACCGTTGCCACAAGGATATTGTCTCCGAACATGTACTGCTCCTTGTACTCATATGCCTCGTTCTTTTCAGGATAAGAGTAGTACATAGGACGGCAGAGGGACACTCCTGTGTCATATGTCTGTCTTGCAGCGTCATAGATGTATGGAGTCAGGGCATAACGGAGTTCGAACGCATCCTTCATGTACTCATAATGGTTATCGAAGGTCCATATGCGTCTCTCGATGATCTCGGAGCTGGTGCAATGGGTCTTGAACAGAGGAGAGAACACTCCGTACTGGAGCCATCTTGTATAGAGCTCTGGGTCTGTAGGGATCTGGCCTCTCTGCATGTGTCCGCCAAGGTCGTGGCCCCAATAGCCGTAACCCACGTTCGATGCTGTCGACGTGAAGTATGGAAGATATCCGAGCACCTCCCAGAGGATATGGGTGTCGCCGGAGAAGCCGAGCTGGTAGCGATGGCTTCCGAGACCGCCCCAGCGATGGTAGGTCATCGGCCTCTCGCTGTCTTCGGCAGCATTGCCTCTGTTGCGTCTTACCTTGTCGTTGAAGAAAGTGTAGTTGAGCCAGAAAGTGTTGCTGAGGTTGTCTACATACTTGCTGAGCTTCCACTGCTGCCAGTCGAGCCACCAGAAGTCCACGCCTTCCACTTCGAGAGGATGGATCACAGAATTGAAATATGCGTCCGCCCACTCCTGCTGCGACATTCTGAAAGGAACGTTCGCGCGGTATCCCTTGACGCCTGTCATGGTCTCAGTGATCTTCTCGCCGCCCTTGTAGATGTAGCCTTCAGGACCGTCATAGTCGTCTGTCCTCGAGATATAGTCGGCAACGAAATCCTCATAGCAGTCCTCTCTTACTCCGATACCTGATGCAGGGTGAAGGTTGAGGGCTGTCTTGAATCCCATGTCATGGAGCTCTGCAAGGAATCCCTTGGTGTCAGGGAAGAGGTCCCTGTTCCATGAGTATCCTGTCCAGCCGATGCTCTGGCCGAACTCGTCCCTGCGCTGTCTGCGTGCGCTGCTCTGCCATGTCTCGTGCCAGTCCATGTCGATGATCATCACGTCCATAGGGATGTTCCTGTTGCGGAATTCCTTGCCGAGAGCTATGAGTTCATCTGCAGAATATGCCTTGTAACGGCTCCACCAGTATCCGAACACATACTTCGGAGGAAGAGGAATCTTTCCAGCTACCTTGGTGAAGTCGGCAAGAGCGTCGGTATAGTCATGTCCGTATGCGAAGATATAAAGGTCCTGGACATCGCCCTCTGGACGTGCATGCACCCATTCTCCCCAGTCGGAATCATCCTTCACGAAGATATGGCGATCGCTCTCGTCCACTATGGCCCAACCGTCACGAGAAACGATTCCGAGCTCCATCGGGTCATTGTTGTTGATCTTGTCGGGACCCATGCATCCGTCGAGGGTACGGGCTGTACCCATGAGGTTGCCTGTATCCTCCTTTCCGGGATTCCATGTCACAGTCTTTCCGTTAAGCTTGAATGATACAGAAAGGTTGTCCTCGGTGAACTTTCCGCCGCCCTTGTAATCAAGAGTAACGGCTCCGGTCCTTATCTGGACGCCTTCGCCTGAACGGGTCGTCGTGAATGCAGGAACCGGGAGGTTTCTGTTGATGATCGCGAGAGTCGCATTGTCTTCGAACTTTCCGTTCTCGGCCCACTCCATTCTTATGAGTCTGTCTGTCAATACGGTGAATCTTGCATTTCCGGCAACGACCTGTGCCTTTGCATCAGCTACCGGATTGTTTTCAGCATATGCAGTGCCGGCAAAGGCCAGAAGGCCTGTCAGCAGAGCCGCCATTATTCTGTTGATCTTCATCTTGGTATGTTTAGTTGTTTGTTTCATATCCTGCTATACGGGCGATGAGCCTAGGAATGTCGGTGTTGTCCGTGCAGGAGTTGAACTCCTGTGCGCGGACTCCGTTCACATACAGTCCGACAGGCGAGCCGCTGTGCGAGCCATGTGACCACTGGTATCCGGCCCTTGCGTTCAGATAGATGACTGCATCGGAAATCAGACGGGTGTTCACAGCGTAAAGGCTTCTGACGTCGTTTCCGCCGTCCTTCGATCCGAATGTCGACTGGTATGTCTCCATGAACTTCGCTTCTGTCCTTCTGTCCAAAGGCACCTTGTCCCAAAGTCCGAGGTTCTCCTGAAGGAATCCCTTGACCTCCTCCCATGTCGGAGGAGTCCACTGCGGCTGCTGGCCGAATCCTTGGCCATTTCCTCTCTGTCCGCGACGCTGCTGCTGAGGAGGAGCCGGCATGAACTTCTGGCGGAACTTCGCTGTCAGCTCGTTCTCGGACATGGTCTGTCCCGCGAGCATCTCCGGACTCATCGAATATTCCCCTGCTCCGAGCATCAGTCCGCCTGTCTCATGATCGGCTGTAACCACGATCAGAGTCTCGTCCGGATGCTCATTGTAGAATGCAAGCACGACATCCATCGCTTCCGCCAGGTCATTTACTTCCTCGAAGCATGCCACAGCATCGTCATTATGTCCTGCATAATCGATCTTTCCGCCTTCGATCATGAAGAAGAATCCTTCTTCAGGATATCTTCCGTAAAGGTATGAGATGCCGGTGCTGACGAAATCCTTCAGCGCCGTATCGCCTTCCTTGCGGTCCACCGCATAAGGAAGTTCCCCGATATTCCTGCCTCCGAGGCAGATGACACGGTCATAGCCGGTCGATACGTTCTCGAAATCTTCTGTTCCGTAGAACACCTTGATGCCTTCACCACGGACTTCCTGCTCGTAGAAGACCGCATCAAGACCGGTCCTTCTCTCAGTAAGGAAGCCGGCGCCTGCAGCAAAGTCCACGTCAGAGCTTATCAGCTGGCGGGAGATTGCATCATAGCTGTTCCTGTCTTCCACATGGGCATAGAAAGAGGCCGGAGTCGCATGGTTTATGCCTACGCTTGTCGCTACGCCGACGCCCGCTCCCGAATCTTTCGCCCACTCGGCTATGGTAGTGACCGGATTGCGGTCCGAATCCACGCCGATCGCGCCGTTATACGTCTTCGTGCCGGTAGAGAGGGCTGTGCCGCCTGCCGCAGAATCGGTCACGAGAGCAGAGGCAGAATGGGTGGTAACGAACGTCCTGACAGGGAAATGCATGAAGTTGATCCGCTCGGGACCGTTTCCGGTAGCCTGATTGTACAGTTCGGTACCGGTCACTTCATTTATGCCCATGCCGTCGCCGATAAGATAGAAGACATACTTTGCCTGAGGTTCCTTCTTCACCCTTCTGGCATAAGACATATCAGCACTGCCTGCCATGAAGATCACGGCAAGCACCATATACAGACATTTGATACGAAGTTTCATCTGACTTTATTTTTCTGTTACAGGGAATGTTGTAAGCCTGAGAGTTGTAGAGCCGTATGGTACAAGTTCGATATACTCCACTTCATCGCTTTCTGTAACGACTGTCTCCGGAAGAGGAGGTGTGAACCTGTCGTCTACAAGCGTCCAGTCCTTGACGCCCTTTACAGGAACCTTTATCTTCAAAGGAACCGAATTGAGGTCGAACGGAAATCCCTTTGCACCGGTCTTCTCCACCTTGAGTCCCTCAAGCATGCCGTCTACGAGAGCATAGTTCCACTTTCCTTCCGGAGTGAGCTCCCAGCTCTTGAATTCAGGGTTTGCTGAAACCTTGCCTGCAAGATTGTCATATATCCTGGTGTCCTCGACCCACTTTGTAGGAATCGCATATGAATATACGATCGGACCTCTCTGGATACACTTGCCGTCCACAGGATTGTCGACCACCTCTATCTCCATAGGAAGGCTGACTGTAAACACATCACCGCTCTTCCACTCCCTGCTTTCGGTATGGAAGCCTGACTCGGCGTCCTTGCACCATCCCGGAATCCTGTATGTGAAATCCATCTGATGTGCCTTCTTCGACTTCTTTCCGTCCTTGAAGAATGTGAACTTGAACTTGACCTGCTCCTCGAAAGGATATTCAGTGATTTCCTCGATCTTTACGGTCACTCCTTCGCCGAGGTCATAAACCACAGATGAAGGGCCGTAAAGAGCGGCCACAGGGTGGCCTTTCCTGTCCTTGAGCCACATTCTGGCAACATAGTTCGGCATGTATCTGTGGAGATTTCCGATACAGCATTCGGTCTCATGGATAGGGCGGTATGCCATCCATGTGAGGCCGTGCTTGAAGCCGTTGTGATTCGAGTTGCCTGTCGCGATGAACTGGTTAGGGCAAGAGAAATACTGCATCGAGCGGAAGTCCTTGGTAATCGCACCAAGGCCGCCGTTGAAGATACCCTTCTCGATACGGTCAGCCCACTGGGCGTCTCCTGTCGTCATGAGATAGTATCCCATCGTCCATGTGTAGTCGGATATGTCGCAGGTTTCGTGGCTGGCGAGAGGATCGTTGCCGGCAAGGGCTTCGGTGCTGGAGTTGATTCCGTCGATGAGCATGTTAGGAGTCTCCATCTTATAGTCCGCCTTCAGAGCCGCCTGGAGGTATTCCGTTCTGCCTGTGTGGGCATAAAGTATCATCGGAATCTTCATCAGTTCGTTCATGGTCACTCCATGCATATGGAACTCCGAATCATCGAGGCATGTCTCCTGGGTAAGTTCTGACGCATCCTCGTCCCATGCCTTTACGGCGAGGTCGAGGAGGGCCGGATTCCTTGTGATCGAATATGTCCAGAGGATACCTTCAACATTCACCACGAAGCGGTTCATTCCAAGTTCCTCAACAGGATATGAGAGATAGTTCTTCTCGAGGGCAGCAGGAATGCGAGGGTCGCCTGTCACCTCATAATAAGCCTGGACTGCCCTGAAGAATACTGCGAAAGGCCACGCCATCGAACTTGTCTCAGGGCCGAGACGGCCTTCCGGACGGTCGATCGCATTGATCCTCATCTGCTTTTCACGGCGTGCCTGCTGCGCAGCCATCCTCTGGCGGAGACGAGGGTCAGCAGAGACCTGGGCATTGAAGTCCCTGCGCGGACCCCTGCGCTGCTGGTCCATCTTCTTCTGGGTCTCGATATCGATTCCCTTCTTCGCAGGAAGAGGGTTTGCAAGCACATAGTCGATGTTCTCCTGCCATATCTGAAGGAACTTCTCATCATCAAGAAGGTATCCGAGCCTGGTCAGACCGTCGAGATAGTATGCTGTCTGCTCGAATCTCCACCAGTCAGCTCCGCGCGACTCCGAATCCCTCTCAAGTTCTCCTGCCCAAAGGCATGAGTTGTAAGGATAGGCCATCGCTTCAGGATGTCCTGTCAATCCCTCCTGCTGACGCACAAGTATCTCCTTGAGCCATCCTTCAGGAGTGATGTCATCGATAAGGCCTTCAGAGAACTGCGCATACTCGGGAGCAGGCACATTCGCTGCCGTAGGGGCCTTCGGCTGCCGGGCGCAGCCCGCCATAGCCAGAGCAGCTATGGATAACAATATCAAAATTCTTTTCATTCCGTAAGAAATTATTTCTTGAGTTCGAAGATGTAGGTTCCTCTTGCAGGAACGTCAAGATTGCCTGTAAGGTCGAAGTCAGCACCTGTAATGACATCCGTTCCCTTTGTGAAATCCTTCACTACATCGCTGTACCTCGACATCTTTATCGAAGCATCCTTGTCAGAACCGTTGAGCACTACAAGAACTGTCTCTTCTCCCTTGATTCTGGCATATACATAGCAGTCGCCATGTTCGCGGAGAGGGGCGTACTGGATCATCGAGCCTGACTTCACTGCATCGGAAGTCTGCCTCCAGTTGAGGATGCGGCTCATATAGTTCCATGCCTCATTCTCCTGCGGAGTCCTGCCTTCCGCTGTGAAGACTGACCTTTCGTCGCCTTCCCATCCGCCCGGCATGTCCTTGCGGATGACGCCGTCACCCTGCTGCTTCGTACCGGTGAAGAGAAGTTCGGTACCGTAATAGATCTGAGGAATTCCGCGGGTCGTGAGGATGAATGCTACTCCCTGCTTGTATTTGTTCAGGTTGGTGTCCTCAACTGTCGAGAATCTACCGAGATCGTGGTTGTCGAGGAAGATGAGCACGCTGTTAGGATCCGGATAGAGGAAGTCGTTCGCCATCGACACGTAGATGTTGAACAGACCCTGTGCCTTTCCGTCGTCGGTCACATTTGCATCGACGAATGCATCTGGAACGATGAAGGCCAGGTTGAAGTCCATGACGGAGGTCAGGTTGCTGTTGATGGTGCTGAACGACGAGTTCTTCTGCCACCATGCAGGGAAACCGCTGCCTACAGGATACCATGTCTCGCCTGTGATGTTGAACTGAGGATATTCGTCCATGGTGGCCTTGCACCACTTCGATGCGAACTCCGCATCCATGTACGGATGTGTATCCTGGCGGATGCCGTCGATTCTTGCATACTCGATCCACCATGTAGAAGTCTGGATGAGATAGTCGCTTACGAGAGGATTCCTCTGGTTGAGGTCAGGCATTCCCCTGTTGAACCATCCGTCTGTAAAGAGCTTCTTCTCAGAAGGAGCAGCGTGAGGGTCCACCTGGGTCCATTTCTGGTGGCTGGTCGGGACAAATGTGTTGTCGAAATTGAGCCAGTCGCCGGTAGGAAGGTCTTCCATCCACCAGTGTGAGCTTCCGCAATGGTTGAAGATCATGTCCATGACCACCTTGAGTCCCTGCTCATGTGCCTTGTCGATCATCTCGATGTATTCCTCCATCGTACCGAAGCGAGGGTCCACATCATAGAAGTCTGTGATCGCATAGCCGTGGTAGGTGTTGGCATTGTTCTCCTGGACCGGGTTGAGCCAGATGGCTGTCACGCCGAGGTCCTTGATGTAGGCGAGGTTGTCGGTAACACCCTTGATGTCTCCGCCATGTCTTGCACCAGACCTTTCGCGGTTCATTCTGGCACCGCCGATGGTGTCGTTGGAAGGGTCGCCGTTAGCGAATCTGTCCGGAGTGATGAGGTAGAGCACGTCAGCTGAAGTGAAGCCCTGCGCTCCCTCCTTTGTGCTTCTTGGAAGAAGTTCATACTCATGGACGAGCTTGTCCTTGCCATCCTTGAACACTATATCCATCTTGCCAGGCTTTGTCTTAGGATCGATGTCCAGATAGATGAAGAGATAGTTAGGATTCTCGGTCTTCACGATTTCCTTGATGCTGACTCCCGGATACTTGATCTTTACGGTCGAATTGGATATGTTTTCTCCATGGACCATGATCTGAAGCTGGGTGTTCTTCATTCCCACCCACCAGCATGGAGGGTCAAGATGCTGGATTTCAACGGCTGCCGCCTTTTGTCCGACAAAGGACAAAAGGACAGCCGCAACTAATGAAAGTGTGAAGTTCTTCATAGTGTGTTATCTGCTTAATTCAAGTACATAAACGCCTCTCGGCTCTATCTTTACAAGCGATGTAAGGTCAACAGTCTCTCCTGTAACCACATCCTTGCCCTTTGTATTGTCTCCGATGACCTCAGAGAACCTGTGCATGTCGACAAGCCTCATGGTGTCGCTTCCGTTGAGGATCACGAGCACGGTCTCGTTGCCGTCAGTCCTTGCATAGACATAGCACTTCGTCCTGTTGTCAGGAGTATAGTGTACAAGCTTTCCTTCCGTCACAGGCTTCGAAGTCCTTCTCCAGTTGAGGAGGGTGCTGGCGAAGTTCCAGCTCTCGTTCTGCTCAGGAGTTCTTCCTGCAGCTGTAAAGGCCGACTTCTCGTCCTCTGCCCATCCGCCAGGGAAGTCTGCACGCATGTCCCTGTCGTTCTCCAGGCCCATCATGATCTCCGTACCATAGTATATCTGAGGTATTCCCCTTGTGGTAAGGAGGAAGGCCAGTCCCTGCTTGAACTTCCAGATAGGGTCGCCAGGCTTCATGAATCTGGCGATATCGTGGTTGTCAAGGAAGGTGAGCACATAGTTCGGATCAGGAATCAGGAAGTCCTGGGTCACGCACTCATACATCTTGAAGAGGCCGGCCTCGGAACCTTCGCTGGTATTGCTCTCCTTGAGGATCTCCTTCTGTGTGGTGAAAGTCAGGTCGAAGTCCATGACGGTCTTCAGCTTTGAATCGGCTGCGTTGAATTCAGATCCGCCCTGCCACCATCCGGCAGCGGAATTGCGCGGATACCATCCTTCACCTACGATATTGAAGTCCGGATACTCTTCATTGATCACCTCGCACCATCTTGCCATGAAGTCATAGTCCGCATACGGATATGTATCCATTCTGATGCCGTCGATGCGGGAATACTCTATCCACCATACGCTGTTCTGGATGAGGTATGTTCCAAGATGACGGTTCTTCTGGTTGAGGTCAGGCATACCGCCGGAGAACCATCCTTCTACCAGGATGTCCTTCTCTGTCTGCGGAGCATGAGGGTCAAGAAGCGCCCATTTGTAGTGCGTCGTGGTCACCAGAGCATTCTCGTCGTGGCTGTTCATCCTGATGAGGGCATCCTTCTGCTCCTGTGGAAGAGCCTCGAACTCGGCGATGCTTGCAGGCATCTGCACCTGCTGCCTGCGGTTGCCGCCGAACTGCCTCTGCTGCTGTTGCTGCCTGCCGCGGTTCGCCTGCTGCTCGAGCATCCTGCGTCCGGTGTTCACTGCATGGTCATTCTGATTGAACCAGTCTGATGTAGGGACATCGGTTATCCACCAGTGCGAGCTTCCGCTATGGTTGAATATCATGTCCATGACCACCTTGATGCCTTTTTCATGTGCCGCATCGATCAGTTCGCAATACTCATCGTTGGATCCCAGACGAGGTTCCACGAGATAGTAGTCAGAGATAGCGTATCCGTGCGATGCGTTACCCTTGTTGTACTGGATAGGGTTGAGCCAGATCGCTGTCACACCGAGATCGTCGATATAGTCGAGATGGTCCTTGATACCCTGGAGGTCACCGCCGTGGCGCCCGCCACCCTGGCGGTTCGCTATGTATCCGTCAAGGTTGTCGTTGTCCGGATTTCCGTTCGCGAAACGGTCAGGCATGATGAGGTAGAGCACATCCGCAGGGGTGAAGCCCATCGCTCCCGCCTTTACGTTCCTCGGACGAAGCTCGAACTGTTTTGAAGTAACCTTCCTGCCTTCCTTGAACTGGAAATTCAAGGTTCCAGGCTGAGCTTCAGGGGCCACGTCAAGATATACGAAGAGATAGTTAGGGTTTTCCACCTTGCATACCTCCTTGAGGGTCACGCCGTCATATTTCTCGAGAGAGAATGAGGCGTCAGCGATATTCTCGCCGTAGAACATCACCTGCAGCTCGGTATTCTTCATTCCGGCATACCAGAACGGAGGATCCATCCTCTGGATCTCGACGGCAGACACCGATGTGCAGCATAGTGCGAGCACTATAAGGGAAAGAAGTTTCTTCATAGTCTGATGATCATTTAACCACGTAGTATTCGAACGGTCTGAGGAGTTCCTCGCCTGCAGGGAGGTTTACAGTTTCTCCGGTCACGAGGTTTGTGCATGCACGTCCCTTCCATGCCTCCGGAAGAGCGATATGCTGCTGGGTATCCCTCATGTTGATCACAACAAGAATCTTGTCACCTTCGTATACACGCTCGAATACAAGTACATTATTGTCCGGATAAGGAACCATGCTTCCCTTTCTGAGAGCAGGCTCTGAATTGTATACCTTCATGAGGTCGCAGTATTCCTTGTACATATGAGGATTGGCGTTCCAGTCGACCTCCACATAGTTGAAGAAGTTGATCTTGCCCGGATATCCTACTTCCTGTGAGCCATAGATAAGGACTCCTCCGTGGATGAATGTGCTGGCTACGAAAGCTGCCATAGAACCTTCTGGGCTGAAGAACTCCCTGATAGGAGACATCTTCACACATTCGTCATGGTTTGTAGTGAAACGGAGCTTCACCTTTCCTTCAGGAAGACCCGCATACTCAAGAGAGTCTGTTGTGAAGAGCGAGCTTACAGGAGCTATTCCGCCACCTCTTCTGCCGCCCTGCTGAGGAGAGTACACTCTTCTGAGTGCAGAAAGCCAGCCCCATGCATAGTTCATGTCGAAGCCTGCCTCGAAATGGTCCTTTCTCTCGCCTTCTGCGAGCATGAGAAGCTCCTTTCCTTCAATGGCTCTGAGCTGCTGGAGGCAGTCCACCCAGAATTCATACGGAACGAAGTCTGCAGCATCGCAGCGGAATCCGTCCACGCCGATCTCCTCTACCCAGAACTTCATGTCATCGATCATGGCCTGACACATATGTGGATTGCTGAAATCAAGATCAGCCACGTCTTCCCAGCCTGTTCCCGGAGGGCATATGATCTCGCCTGCTTCGTTATGGGTATACCATTCAGGATTGTCATAGATCCACTTACTGTCCCATGATGTATGGTTGGCAACCCAGTCCACGATCACGATCATACCCCTCTTGTGGCTTTCGGCTACGAGAGACTTGAAGTCAGCCAATGTACCGAATTCAGGGTTCACTGATCTGTAGTCCTTGATTGAATATGGAGAGTTCACGCTCTTGATCTTACCGATCTCGTAGATAGGCATGAACCAGATCGTGTTGACGCCCATTGTCTTGATCGAATCGAGGTGGGCAGCTACCGCATTGAACGAATTCTGCGGAGCGAAGTTTCTAGGATTGACCTGATACATGACTACATCTTCCGGAGCCGGAATCTGCAGGTCACAAGCCTTATCTGCAGTGGCGCCGCATGCGACAGCCAGCAATGCAATCGTAATGATGGAAATGAGATTTTTCATAATATGTTTTTCTGTTGATTATGCAAGCCAAGCCAGGAAATCATCGACTCTCGCTCTGGAAACGGTCATTTCGCACTTAGGTTCGAAATCGGTGACTACCTTGAGTCTTCCTCCCTTGATCTTGGAAACTCCCCTTATCTCCGAAAGGGCTATGATGCAGTTCCTTGAGATCCTGAAGAACTCGAAGACATCTATCTGATTGATTATCTCATCCAGTGAGAAGTTGATAATATATTGTACCCCATCCTTGGTAACTATGTATGAGGCGTTGTCTTCCGTGTAGAAATATGCTATGTCGGACGTAGGCACAAGGACGAAATTATCACCTAGCTTGATGATGAACCTCTTCTTTACCTTGCCGCTGGCACTGACCGGGCTGTTTGTCATGTACTGGCTGAACGTTGAGAGAAGTCCGGCAGAACTCACGACGTTCATGTTCTTCCTGCATCGCTCTACAGAGCGGCACAGAGCCTGAGGGTCTATAGGCTTGAGCAGATAGTCTATGCATCCGACCTTGAAGGCCTCGACGGCATATTTGTTATATGCGGTGACAAGCACCACATTTGAAGTTACGTTTATGTGTCTGAAGATATCGAAGCAGTTGCCGTCCTGAAGCTCTACATCCATAAAGATCAGATCAGGGACAGGTTCATCAGAACGGAAGTAATCCAAGGTATCCTTGACTGTACGCGTCGTTCCTACTACTTCAATATCAGGGTAGCATGCGTTAAGCATCCTTATCAGAGACATCTGGGAGACTCTTTCATCTTCAACTATCAGGACTTTCATATATGTAAGTTTATTATCGGCAGTTTCACTACAAATTCTTCGTCACTCGAGTCCACCTTAAGTCCTTTTGGACTCACATCGTCATACATCTGTCTGATATATTTCAAGCCAAGATGGGTGGAAGGCTCGCATGAATTCTTTTCAATGCGGTTGTTCCTTACGACAATGTGGGTCGAGGTGTTGGAAATACTGACCATCAACGGGGTCTCGGATGTGCCCCCATTGTGCTTCAGGGCGTTTTCTATCAGCATCTGTATCGAGCTTGGCACCACCAGGGTGGACATTATGTTATCGTCTATATTGACATCCACATTGAAAGATGACTCGAACCTGACCTTCATCAGGTCGATATACTTGTTCACAAAGTCCATCTCTTCGCGCAAAGGGACAAGCTTTTCATCTTCGTTGTCGATCAGATAGCGGTAAAGGTATGCAAGCTTATATACAAAATCAGAAGCCTGATCTGTCTGACGGTCACATATCAGACTGTTCAGTATATTAAGGTTATTGAACATGAAATGTGGCTTTACCTGCTGCTGGAGGCGTATATAGCTGTATTGAGCCAGCTTGGTCTGTTCTTTCGCTTCCTGTGCAAGCTTGGCCTCCTTTATTGCATTGGTAGCCAGATAAAGCATGGCAAAGCAGCAGAAGCTGTAGTCAATTATGATGTTCAGGGTCATATGGCTGCCGTACATGTTTTTGTTCGCCACTATGATAAGCGTCAGCCTCGCGATGATGATGACCGTAAACACCAGCATGAGCCAGTAGCTGCTGATCTCCTTTCTGTCACGGAAGCACCCTTTCTTCGACGCCAATGACACTATACCCGACACGATACCGCCGACCATGAGGGTTGTGATGAATGTCGTGAGTCCGCCCCTGAGATAGGTATTGGAGAAAAGTATCTTAAGTATCTTTCCGATATAAGTGCTGAGATAGAATCCGCCGAAATTGACTATGATAAGGATAATTATCATAGTGTTGACACTGGTTCTCCTGACCTGGCACAACGCCACTGCCATCAGCATAGTGAGGGTTGTAAGGGTCAGATGGTCGGACAGTCCCAGCAATCGCGAAAGGATGGCCATGACCGCATGCAAAAGGGAGAACGACAATATGATCGTCAGTTCCTTTCCTGGTTTTTTCATATGAACCGATGTCTATATTTAAAGAAGGTGGAGGATTTTGACCTCCTCCACCATTCCTTTTAAATTATTCAGCTGCTGTTCCGTAAGCTGGATTCTGTGTCAGACCTGGGTTAGCGGCCAATGCTCTGTCTGGAACCGGGAACCACTCGTATTTGCGGTCACGCTTTGCAGGGAGGTCATATCCGACCTCAGTTGCACGTCCGAAGAACCACCACTGTCCCTGTGTGAACTTGTCGAAACGACGGAGGTCTGTACGGCGACGGTGTCCCTCGTCGAAGAACTCGATTCCCCACTCGCTGAGCATTCTGTCCTCGTCAAATGCGCTGTCAAAGCCTCTAGGAGCCTGATCCTGTGCACCTGTAAGTGACCTGCCGTCAACTGTAGAACCGTTTGTCCAGTCGTTTGCAGAGAAATATCTCTTACGTACCTGGTTCACCCATGACTTAGCCTCGTTATTGTTTCCTTCACGGAGGAGACACTCGGCATAAGTGTAATATACTTCGGCAAGACGGAATTCAACCACGTCAGGATCACAGAAGTTATAAGGTGAATCGATATGATAGTATGGATACTTGGCTGCGCGGATACCTGAGTTAGTCTCGCCCCAACGTGGATTCTCGACTACCTGGAGAGGATGCTCGCCCTTGCCCTGGAAGTTACCCACCTGGTCAACGTATACAAGCGGCTGTCCGTCGCGGTCTGCATCTGCAAACTGGAGGTCACCCTTACCGAAGTCAGAGTACATCACGCCCTTCATGAAGTGGCCGCCCCAGTTTCCTGTCGCATCGTTGTAAGGTGCAACGAGACGGATGTCACGAGGGTCATATCGCTCCATAACCGCACCGAGCTTGTCGTTGTAAGGTGCGTCGAGGAAGCATACTGCGAGTTCCTTGTCATACATATCCTTCACTACGCTTGCCACACCGTGTGCATCGAATGATACGCACTGGTTATAGAAGTTGCTTGAGTTGTCGAATGAAGGGGTCACGCAGCAGCAGTTCCATCCTGCATGCTCTTCCTTTGTGTTGAAGTATGCTGTGAACACGTAGCTCATGAACGGACCGTTACGCATGTTGGTCGACCTCTTGTTATAA
>JAFTYS010000043.1 GCA_017461285.1 Bacteroidales bacterium
ACAGGACAACCCTGCATTCCTGCTGGAGGTACAGCAGAAGATGCGTGCAGTGGAAGGGATAAAGAATGAAGTCGACAGGCAGAGGAGATACGGTAGGAACGCCCTTATCCTGACTCTCGTTTCCGGTCTATTACTCGGAGCGGTTGCAATGTCCCTTGCCTGCTTATACCCTATAGACACCTCTGCGATCAGTGAAGGTGTCCTTTCAGATATAAGGGTCTTTCTCGAGTCGTATAAACAATACCTTCTGTTCCCTATTGCAGGATGTGCCATTTCATTGGGCGTAATCTTTGCGCATAAGACATAGCCCTGTCTCATCATTCCAGAAGCGCATTGAAGCGGTCTCTGATTGACGTGGACAGGGATGTGTCGCCGTATTCTTCTGCCATTGCGGCGAGGTAGGCCAGGACGTTGTAGCATGAATCGAAGTGCTGTTCTCCGTGTTCATAATGGTTCAGGAAGAAGGCCGCCGATTCGAGCAGGCGGTCCGAGAACCTCTGCCCCAGTTCTGATGCCTTGGAATGTGCTCCTGCCATATAATAGGCTTCGATCATGCCCGCCACGTCGCTTTCATTGCTGAACCTGTATAGGGTCAGGTCCAGAGGGAATGTCTGCTCCGGAACTGCCTCCTGACATCTGTCGAGAAGCTCCACAGCCTTTTCCGGCTGGCCCGCTTCCAGCATTTCCAGTGCTGCATTTGCGAATATGCGACGCTGGGACATGATGTGCGTGAATGTGTACATGTTCTGATAGTCATTGAACCATCCTGTCTTCTGCAGGCTGTCCCAGCTGAAAAGGGACGTCATCTTACGATATAGTTCCTGATGGTCCGTAAACCCGATTTCGCTGATGTTTGTCCTGTTTTTTATAGGAACAAAGCGATAGGTGAACCCGTCGTACATGAGGTAGTCCTTGATGCCTATCTGGAGGTCTCCTCCTGCATTCAGGAAGTTCAGCGGCCTGTCCCATTTGTAGTTGGACAGAAGGTCGAGCATGAAGAGTTCCGGCTTCGTGATGCCGTTCTTGCTTTCCGGAATGGTCAGGACGATTTCGGATGGGATCATGTCGGCATATCGGGCATCCAGGATGCCGTGCCTGATGACATTTTCCTTGTCGACAGGGATGGAAAACCTTCTGGAGGCTATGTAGTCCGCATATTCCCCGTTTGTAAGCGGAATCTTTGCGTCGGGATGGCGGAACACCCGCATGACGTCCGCAAGCGGGTACACGCTGTCCCTTGGGTCATAGATGAGCACATATTCGTTCTCTCCCTGCATATACTGGCGCTTGCTGACCGACAGGTCGAGCGGCGCCGATCCGTTCGATGCCTGCTTCATCTGGTCTATGTGCCAGTCGGCGCCGAGGAGGGAAGTGTTCACGATACGGACATCGGGGCGGATGCCTTCCACTTCCTGGGCGTACCATATCGGGAAGGTGTCGTTGTCTCCGTGGGTGACGAGGATACCGTTTTCTCCGACTCCTGCAAGATAGTTGCATGCGAGTTCGCGTGCCGTATAGCGGCCGCTTCTGTCGTGGTCGTCCCAGTTTTCGATGCCCATAAGGGCTGGTATCGCGAAGCAGATTGCAAGAAGCAAAGGGTGTTTTCTTACTGCAGCCAATGCTCCCAGTCCGATCCAGACACTGAAGAAGTAGAACGATCCGGCATATGCGTAGTCCCTTTCACGTACCTGGAGAGGGGACTGGTTGAGGTAGAGGACTATTGCTATGCCGGTCATGAAGAACATCAGGAAGTTCAGCCAGCAGCCTCTCTTGTCTTTCCCGTATTGGAAGAACAGTCCGACCAGTCCGAGAAGCAGTGGGAGCATGTAGTAGTGGTTCTTGCCCTTGTTCTCCGCCAGGTATGCTGGAGCGTCTGACTGGTCTCCGAGCCTGATCCTGTCTATCAGTCCTATGCCGCATTCCCAGTTGCCCTTGAAGATGTCTCCCGGAGTCGGGCTGTGGATGTCATTCTGCCTTCCGGCGAAGTTCCACATGAAATATCTCCAGTACATCCAGTTCATCTGATAGTGGAAAAAGAAAACCAGGTTATGCATGAATGTGGGCTTCAGATGGTCGGAACCTCGGACTTTACGTCCCTTGGTCCCGATATACGATTCGTAGACTTCGATATATGAATCGTCCCTGTAATCCCACATGCGCGGGAAGAACATCTTGGATTCAGGGGTATATATGACGTCGGGGAGTGATCCTTTCACATACCTGTCGTCCATTCTTGCCCAGTATTCCTTGTTTTCGATCTCGTAGTCCGCACCGAAATATTCCCCGTAGATCAGCGGACCTTTGGGGTATTGTTCCCTGTTGAGGTAGCTGATCAGGGTGAAAGGGTTGTCGGGCTTGTTTTCGTTCATCGGTGTTCCTGCGTTAGAACGTATGATGACGGTCGCATACATTGAAAAGCCGATGATTATGGCTGTGATGCACAGCAGGACCGTGTTTGCAACGACATTGCCCCGCTTGAGTGAGCGGAAAAGTCCCCAGAAGAGTCCTGCAAAGAGAAGAGCCATGAAGGCGATGGCTCCGCTGTTGAACGGCAGGCCGAACACATTGACAAAGAGCAGGTCGGAATAGGCCGCGGCTTTCGGAAGGAGGGGAATGATTCCGAAGAGAATCAGCGCGAGGATCAGGCACGACAAAATGAATATACCGCAGAGCTCCTTCATGGAGTATCTGCCGACTTCACGTATGCGGTAGAAGTACATGAAGACTATGGCCGGGATGCTCAGAAGGTTGAGCAGATGCACTCCGATGGACAGACCCATAAGGAAACATATCAGGATGATCCATCTTCCCGAGTGCGGCTTGTCGGCTTCGTCGTACCATCGTGTCATCGCCCAGAAGACGACGGCCGTGAACAGGGAGGACATGGCGTAGACTTCGGCTTCGACTGCGGAGAACCAGAATGTGTCGCTGAAGCAGTAGGAGAGTGCTCCGACCGCTCCTGCTCCGCATATCGCGGCCGTTTCCGATATGCTGCGGCTTTCGTCCGTGCCGCCTGTGATTCTGCGGGCGAAGAATACGATGGTCAGGTACAGGAAGAATATGGTGAAGGCGGAACATACGGCGCTGCAGGCATTGATTGCGGCAGCGGCATGTTCCGGACCTGTGAAGAAGGTGAATGTCTTTGCAAGAATCTGCCATACCGGGTTTCCCGGCGGATGGCCGACTTCAAGTCTGTATGACGATGCGATGTATTCTCCGCAATCCCAGAATGAGACTGTCGGCTCGATGGTGAGAATGTAGGTGACGGCCGCTATGGCCAGCACGGCGAGGGCCGTGATCCTGTTGGCGATTTTGAAACTTTTTCTGGTCATTACTGTATCAGTTATGATACAAAATTACCCGGGAAAAGTTTTACATGGATTGTTTTTTGAAATTATTGCTGTATGTAATGGATTGTGATTCAGTGTGTTGGGAAAATGTGACGAAAGGCTTGCAGGCAAAAGTCTTACATCTGTCCTTTTTGCGTGTCTTCAGTCTGCGAAAGCAGGTCGCGGAGCCATATGCCGATGTTGGTGTCATGCTCTCCCAGTCCAAGTTTCTTGCGGATTTCATGACTGATGATGTAGTGGCGCTTTTTCTGGATGAACTCTCCTACATCCTTGCCTTTCAGACCGAGTGTGTAGAGGCAGCAATAGCCGATTTCCCAGTCTGTAAGTCCTTTCTTCTCGAGGGCGGCGATGAATGCCGGGTGGCTTTCCTTGAAGATGACCTTTGTGGAAATCAGGAATGATTCCCTGTCGGATATGAGGCCTTCGATTTCTTCTTCGGATATTCTGTATGCCTTGTCGTCAGATGATATGCGGGATGCGAGCACCTTGTCGAGCACTGCAAGCCTCTGGCGGATCAGTGCCATGGCCTCGTCGTCCGGCTTCTGCTTCAGCCGGACAGCATACCTGCGGATTATGCCGAAGCATAAGGCAAGCGCAGCCAGGGCTATGACGAATATCACCCATGCCTGACGTCTTTTGACTACAAGCTCCATCTTGTCGGCATAGCGTTCCTGGATGATCCTGGCGTTCTGTCTCTGGAGCGTATCGGTCTGAGGGATCGTTTCAGCATGTTCCATGATCCTCTCCCTCCATATCCGTGCAGTCTGTGCATTCTCGCTGTCGCCGCTGCCGCTGTAATAGTCTATGGCTATGCTTATGATGCTGTCGCTGGTCATTCCGATTCCGCATTTCTCCAGCGCAATCGAATACAGCAGTGCATGCCGGGCACGCAGTTCCTGCGTGTTCAGATGCTTCCGGTCCAGCGAATCAAGGGCGACGAAAGCGCTGTCCGGATGCATCTCCAGATGGGCTTCAGCCTCGTCCAGGATTCTTCCCGCCTCGCTAGTATGCATGCATGACCCCGCGCAGAACGCGAGGATCATAATGAAAAGTATGTTGGAAAGCCTGGACATGGGATTTGAGATGTCGGTCTGTTAATTCATCCCTGCAAATTTAATGCTGAGACGATAATTATCCAATTAAATCGTTTGTTTTATCATATGACGTGTTTTCTTTATATTTGTTGCAATATTTGTCAAAGAATCAGCATATGAAAAGATTTTTTACACTGATGTATGCGTTGCTGTCGGCTGCGGTCTTCGCTGGCGCTCAGACCGGCACGTGGTCCGGCAGGCTCGAAGTGCAAGGCACGAGCCTTTCCATCGTCTTCCATCTGGATGGAGACAAACCTACAGCAGATTCGCCTGACCAGGGAGTGAAAGACCTGCCTGTTGAGGTGGAGCGTTCGGGGGCTGGTAAGATCATTATCAAGATGCCGTCGCTTGCTGCCAGGTTTGAGGGACAGTGGCTGATAAATAAGATTGTGGGTACGTTCACCCAGATGGGTATGTCTATCCCTCTGACTCTGACTCCGGGCGAGAATAAGCCGAAACGGCCGCAGACCCCTGCCGGGCCGTTCCCTTATGCTGCGGAGGAAGTGTCATTTGCCAATGGAGACGTCGTTCTGAACGGAACTCTTGTGCTGCCGGAAGGAGTGTCGCGCGAGACTCCTGTGCTGATCATGGTGACGGGCAGCGGCCAGCAGAACCGTGACGAGGAACTCTTTGAACATAAGCCTTTTGCAGTCATGGCAGATGCGCTCGCCAAAGCCGGCGTCGCGACTCTGCGATATGACGACAGAGGATATGGAGACCCGTCAGCAAACCCGATGGCATGGACGACTGATGATTTCAAGAATGATGCTCTGGCCGGAATGAATCTCTTGAGAAAAAGGTTTGATAAGGTCGGTGTACTGGGCCATAGCGAAGGAGGTACTATCGCACTGATGATTGCTGCGGAGCATAAGGCGGATTTCATCGTCAGCCTTGCAGGAATGGCTGTCTCCGGGGCAGAGACGCTGGTGGAGCAGAACAGGCTGGCGCTCGCCGGACTCGGATTTGGCGATGAGACCGTCGAGTCCTATTGCAGACTCGTCGACACGGCTTTCAAGGCGATAGTGAATGGAGATATGATGCCCGATCCGGCTGTCTATGACCTTCCTGAGTCCTTGGTGCAGAACTATCAGGCAGTGGCTGTCCAGATACGGATGCCTTATTTTACCCGTTTCCTTTCCCTTGACATGCGTCCGCTTCTGGGAGATATAGAATGTCCCGTCCTGGCGCTGAATGGAACAAAAGACAATCAGGTTGACCATACAAGCAACCTTGAGGCAATCCGCAAGGGCTTGAAGGCCAACCCGAAGAATGTTGTCGAATCGTTTGATGGCTTGAACCATCTTTTCCAGCATTGCAAGACCGGCGATGTCGCCGAGTACAGGACCATTGAGGAGACCTTTGCTCCCGAAGCCTTGGAAAAGATAGTCCAGTGGATGTCTGACTTCAGATGACGGATCAGTAAGTCAGCGCCGTCTCGTAATATGTGTCGAAGCATGGATATGAATCCAGCGGATCAGGCATGCAGAAGCTGACTCCTTCGAAGACAGGGGAGTCTGTCTGGCCGGCAGGCTCGTGGATTTCGAGTTCCGCATCGATTCCTTCAAGCTTTACCTTAACTTTTCCGTCAGAGTACTTGTAGCTGAGGGTTCCGTTTCCGATCTTTACAGATGTCTCAAGGGAAGTGATTTCAGACGGAATCCTAGGCTCTATCACGATGACTCCTTCCAGAAGGTCCGGACGGATGCCGAGGAAATGCTGGTACCAAACGCGCAGATGTTCGGCGTTGCTCCATGCCTGAAGGAATGTGCCTGAACGGTTCACCCATGTCTTTCCTTCGCGCGGATGTGCGTCCGCATTCTCGCTGAGGCTTCCTACAGCTCCTTCATGCAGTGCCTGCCTGTTCATGTTCTTGAACAGTTCCCATGCTGTATCGACCTGGCCGTACTCTATCATGCGCTGCATGGCGATGCCGTTGTTCCAGAGCCAGATCGTTCCGTTGTGGTATGCATCGTCCTTGTGGTAATAGTGCCAGTTCTCATGCTGAGGATGGAACTGCTTGTCCCACTGCGCGAGAGAAGCGACTCCCCAAGGATATACGAGCTCTTCCCATGTTCTTCTAGTCACCTTCTGCTTGAAGTCGTCGTCGCTTACAAGGTCGAAGCAGTACAGCTGGTTCGGACGGAACTGGAGGTCCTGGCTTCCGTCTGCGTTGAGGTGGTCATAGATGTATGACTCAGCCTTGTTGCAGAAGTCCTGCTCGAAGTTGCTTGCAAGAAGGGTCGCAAGTCCGCTCCATTCTTCTGCGGATCCCATGTCGTCCATAAGGGCCGCAATTTCGCTTCCGGCCATGAGCTGGGCGTACCAGAGGGCCTGGATGTCGTTCGCGCGGTTTCCGCGTGGCGAGCCCGGGATGCCGTTGCGCTTCACGTCCATCCATGTGTCTGCGTCCGCATGGGTCAGATAGCCTTTTTCGTCAGTGTAATTCTTTATCGAAGCGTCTATGCTCATCTTTATCGCAGGATAAAGTTCCTTCAGGAACTCTGTGTCTCCGGAGTATTTCGCCACTTCCAGCGCCTGGATGACCAGACGTGGAGTTCCGTCAGTCGTGTTGTAAAGGATGCCTTCCAGGTTCGCTCTGTTAGGGATTCTGCCGTAGGTTTCCGAAGCAGGGTCTGTGTCCTGAAGCTCGACGAAGTCTTTCAGTATCTTCTTTGCGACGTCGAACTGGCCTGTTACAAGGCATGCTCCCGGGAAGGAAATGAACATGTCGCGTCCCCAGTATTCGTTGAACCAAGGAAGCCCTGCATAGATTCCGTTACCCTGCTGCTCTGTGATCAGCTCGTCCATGGTGATTGTTATCCAGTCGAGGGCCTTGTCCAGTTCCGGCAGGTTGGACTTGGTCGGATTATACTCGGTGACGAGCGCTTCGATTCTGTCTTTCCTTTCTTTGGTGATTCTGTCCAGCTTCGTTTCGTCAGTGTGGAATTCTTCATAAATATCCATGCATTCTTCTTCTGTTCCATAGATGAGCAGATATCCCTTGTCCCCGTCTGACGCGAGCATGATCCTAGCACCAGGTGCTTCATTCGGAATGAAGAAGATTCCCCTGAGGTAGTCTTCTTTCATGTATGAGTCAGAAATGAGGGTGTGGTCAAGCCCGATTGAGATTGATGCCTGTTCCGCATCAGTGTCAATGCCGATATGAAGTATCGGAAGATTATCAAGCATATGGAATGTTTCAGTGGCGTTTTCCCATTTGCGGACCAATCGGTCTGGATATACGGTACATTCTGCCTGGCTTCTGTCAAGCGGTTCTCCATTGATGGAAAGCGTATAGTCTGCAAGCACGCGCTTCTTGGCGATGTTCCATCCGGAATACCATTGCGATGCAACGCTGTGGGTGTGTCCATACCAGTAGCCGGACTTCTTGTCGGTATATGAATATTCACGGTTTTCTTCCGGATTTACCGGAATGCCCAGGCTGTCGGTGTGGTAAGTTTCTGTACATGATGCGGCGAGGATGGCTCCTGCCGCGAGTAATGTTGCCGTTTTCTTTCTCATGTCTCTTTATCTCAAATAATTGTCTAAGTTAGTGAATTTTTCCATATCTTTGTATGTTTTGATGATATAAACCTAAAACATTATAAAATGTACAGAATCGTTTCAAAGGATATGCTGACTCCTACGATCTGCCGCATGAAGGTGGAGGCTCCGCGTCTTGCGGCAGCTGCTCAACCAGGACAGTTCCTCATCGTGAGGGCAGACGAGCAGGGTGAGCGTATTCCTCTTACCATCAGCGACTATGACAAGTCGGCTGGTACAGTTACAATCGTTACCCAGCGTATCGGCGCATCAACTAGCGAAATATGCTCATATGAAGAAGGTGATGCCTTCGCAGACGTTGTAGGTCCTCTCGGAATTCCGTCAGACTTCACGGAAATGCCGGCAGATGAACTTGCTGGCAAAAGGTATGTCTTCATTGCTGGAGGTGTGGGTACCGCTCCGGTATATCCTCAGGTGAAATGGCTCCATGAAAGGGGAGTTGCTGTCGATGTGATCATCGGTGCCAAGACCAAGGATCTCGTCATCTACAAGGAAGAGATGGAGGCTGTATGTGACAATCTCTATATCTGTACAGACGACGGTTCAGAAGGATTCAAAGGTCTTGTAACAGCGATGCTCGAGAAACTCGTTAATGAGGACGAAAAGACATATGACCAGGCTGTGGCAATCGGACCTATGATCATGATGAAGTTTGCGACGCTTACATGCAAGAAGCTGGGTCTGCCGGTGATCGTCTCCCTCAACACCCTCATGGTGGACGGTACGGGAATGTGTGGAGCATGCCGTGTGACCGTAGGTGGAAAGGTACGTTTCGCATGTGTCGAAGGACCTGAGTTTGACGGCTATCTCGTTGATTTTGATGAAGCTATGCGTCGTCAGAGAATGTATGTGACAGAGGAGCATGATGCTACCGAACATCATAAATGTAGAATAGGGAGGGGCAAATAATGGCAAACAGGATTCCAAGAGTTCCTGTCAGAGAACAGGACCCGAAAGTGCGTGCGACCAACTTCGAGGAGGTCTGCTACGGATATAATGTAGAAGAGGCCCAGCTTGAGGCTTCAAGATGTCTTAACTGCAAGAATCCGCGTTGTGTGGGAGCATGTCCGGTAAGCGTCAAGATTCCTGAGTTCATCGCCCAGGTTGCGGCAGGAAACTTTGCGGATGCGGCGTCGATTATCGCGCAGGATTCGTCTCTTCCTGCAATTTGCGGCCGCGTGTGCCCGCAGGAGACCCAGTGTGAGGGAAGCTGCATACTCGGCGTGAAGAGCGAGCCGGTTGCTATCGGCAAGCTTGAGCGTTTTGTTGCTGACTGGAGCCGCGAGAACGGTGGTACCAGGACGGAAGTCGCTGCAGCCAACGGCCATAAGGTGGCCGTTATCGGCAGCGGTCCTGCAGGACTTGCATGTGCATACGACCTTGCAAAGCTTGGATACGACGTGACCATTTTCGAGGCATTGCACCGTCCGGGCGGAGTGCTTGAATACGGTATTCCAGAATTCAGGCTTCCTAAGGATAAGATCGTAGCTGCAGAGATCGAGGATGTTAAGGCTCTCGGTGTGAAGATCGAGACGAATGTCATCGTTGGAAGGACTGTCACCATCGACAGCCTCATGGACGAAGAAGGCTTCTCGGCTGTGTTCATCGGCTCCGGTGCAGGTCTTCCAAGATTCATGAACATCCCTGGAGAACATTACAACGGCGTTTTCTCGGCAAACGAGTTCCTGACCAGAAACAACCTCATGAAGGCATACCGTGACGACTATGATACTCCTATCCACGCAGGAAAGAAGGTCGTTGTAGTCGGTGGCGGAAACGTTGCGATGGATGCTGCCCGCACAGCGTTGAGGCTCGGGGCAGAGACAACCATCGTTTATCGCCGTACGGAGAACGAACTTCCTGCACGTAAGGAAGAAGTTCATCATGCTAAGGAAGAGGGAATCCAGTTCGCTATGCTTACCAATCCTGTCGAGGTCATCGGTGACGAGAACGGTTGGGTCAAGGCTGTGAAGTGCATCCGCATGGAACTCGGCGAGCCGGACGAAAGCGGACGCCGCAGTCCTGTAGAAGTTCCGGGATCGGAATTCGAGATCGAGACCGATACTGTCATCATGTCTCTCGGTACTTCTCCTAACCCGCTGATTGCCAGGACTACAGCAGGACTTGAGACCAACCGCCGCGGCTGTCTTGTGGCAGACGACAACGGCGCTACAACCCGCCCGGGCGTCTTCGCCGGAGGCGACGCCGTGACAGGTGCCGCAACAGTAATCCTTGCAATGGGCGCCGGCCGCAAAGCCGCCGCCGCCATCCACGACTACATCCAGAACAAATAGTCTTACAGACAATAATAAATAGTGTCGGCTGATTGCAATTCATTCTGCATTCAGCCGACATTTGCGTATAGCCTTGTTAATATACAGCGGGTTAATGCAAGCGACATGCGCTCTTGGCTAGGGGGATATACAACAGACATCCGGCAGCGGGGGAGCGAAGCATTTTCTTATGCTCCTGCGAAGCGACCCGCTGCCGGATGTCTGTTGTATATGTCAGCTGTTATTTGCTGAACTGGGCCCTGAGGGCTTCGTTCTTTGCGTCAGCGTCTGAACCCTTGATGCCGAAGTAGAACTTGATCTTAGGCTCTGTACCTGAAGGACGTACTGTCACAACGTCACCAGCCTCGTTGTAGAACTGGAGGACATTTGATGAAGGAAGACCGGTCTCCTCTGGCTTGGTATAGTCAACGACCTTTACAACTGGCGAACCTGCCATTTCCTTAGGTGGGTTGTTGCGGTAATCCACCATCATCTGGGCGATCTCCTCGAGACCTGCCTTACCCTTCTTTGTGACAGAGATCAGAGACTCCTTGTAGTATCCGAACTCAGCATAGATGTCCTGGAGGAGCTGATAGAGGGTCTTGCCCTGCGATGCAGCCCATGCAGCACACTCGGCAACCATTGCGCATGAGATTGGAGCGTCCTTGTCGCGTACGAACTCGCCGACGTTGAAGCCGTAGCTTTCCTCACCGCCGCATACGAATGTCGTTTTGCCCTCGTTCTTCTTGACTATGTCTGCGATCCACTTGAATCCTGTGAGCACGTTGTAGACCTTCACTCCGTACTTCTCTGCGATAGCGCGGAGAAGCTCTGAAGTGACGATGGTCTTCACGATGTACTGCTTGCCGTCGAGTTTTCCGAGTTCTGACCAGCGGCGCAGGATATAGTATGTAAGGATTGAAGCTGTCTGGTTACCGTTCAGGAGAACCATCTTGCCTTCATTGTCGCGAACTGCGATTCCGAGACGGTCAGCGTCAGGGTCGGTTGCCATCACAAGGTCGGCACCCTCGCGGTCTGCTACAGCCACAGCCATTGCAAGAGCAGAAGGCTCTTCAGGGTTTGGCGACATTACTGTAGGGAAGTTTCCGTCCACAACGTCCTGCTCAGGAACATGATAGATGTTCTCGAATCCGAGCTTTGCAAGGAATTCAGGAACGATCTCTACACCTGAACCATGGATAGGGGTGTAGACGATCTTGATGTCCTTATGAGCTGCCACAGCTTCTGGCGAGAGCATGAGGGTAGAGACTGAGTTGAGATATGCCTCGTCCATTTCATGGCTCATTACCTCGATAGGAGCTGCGTCTTCGCCTGCTTCGAACTTTACCATTGAAGGGTCTGTGATCTTTGCGACCTCAGCGACGATGTCCTTGTCGACAGGTGATGTCACCTGTGCTCCGTCAGACCAGAATACCTTGTATCCGTTGTATTCCTTAGGATTGTGCGATGCTGTGATCATGATACCGGCATTGGCCTTCTTTGTCCTTACCGAGTAGCTCATCAGAGCGATAGGGTGGAGCTTGTCGAAGATGTAGACATGGATGCCGTTGGCAGCAAGCACGTTTGCTGTGATCTGAGCGAATTCAGGGCTGTTGTTGCGGCTGTCGAACGAGATGCATACGCTGAGAGGACCTTCGATGTTTGCCTTCATGTAGTTGGCAAGACCCTGGGTGGCCATTCCTACAGTGTATTTGTTCATTCGGTTGGTGCCGACTCCCATGATACCGCGAAGTCCGCCTGTACCGAACTCAAGATTCCTGTAGAATGCGTCTTCAAGGGCAACCGGGTCTGTGTCTCTGAGGACTCTGATCTGTGCCTTTGTCTCTTCGTCGAAATTGCCGTCCAGCCAGCTCTGGACAACTTCTCTGAAATCCTTTTCCATACTGTTTAAGTGTTGTTCTAGTGTTATTGTTATAGATTGTTCTTTTCGATATCCTTGAAATATCTGTATGTGTTCACCTTGAGTTCACCTACGGCTAACTCGTCAGCTACGATGATGCCATGCGGATGAGCCTGGAGAGCAGAAAGGGTGCACTTGTGCGAGTATGCACCTTCGATTGCCTCTCTGAGGGCGTTTGCCTTCTTATGGCCGAATGCAAGCACGAGAACCTCCTTTGCATCCATTACTGTTCCGACGCCAACTGTGAGGGCTGTAGTAGGAACCTTGCTTACGTCTCCGTCAAAGAAACGTGAGTTCACGAGGATGGTATCGTATGTAAGGCTCTTTACTCTTGTGCGTGATACAAGCGATGAGAAAGGTTCGTTGAAAGCGAGGTGGCCGTCTTCGCCTACTCCTCCCATGAAGAGGTCGATTCCGCCTGCAGCCTTGATCTTCTCCTCATATGCAGCACATTCTGCAGCGAGGTCTTCTGCGTTTCCGTTGAGGATGTTGATGTTTTCCTTCGGAACGTCCACATGGTCGAAGAAGTTGCGTGCCATGAACGAGTGGTAGCTCTCCGGATGCTCTTCAGGAAGTCCTACATATTCATCCATGTTGAATGTTATCACATTCTTGAAAGACACCTCACCTGACTTGTACATTCTGATGAGTTCCTGATATGTTGCTACTGGAGTTCCTCCGGTAGGGAGTCCCAGCACGAACGGCTTGTCTGTTACTGCAGCCTTTGCCTTGATCTTCGATACGATGTAGCGGGCAGCCCATACTGATCCTTCTGCGCTGTTCTGCTCAATGATAAGTCTCATATGCTTACGTTTTTAAAATAATTTCACAAATACTTCAATTGCCTGATATTCAGCCATTCCGAGGTTGTCGTACAGGCGTGCTGTGTTCTGGGTCCTTTCTTCCGCCCTCTGCCAGAACTCACGTGGGTCTTCTCCCGGGAACGGCACGATGTCCTTCTGCGAAAGGTGTCTGTAGATGGCATGGCGCTTCTTGATGACTTCGTCCGGGCTGAGCGGAACGGCCATATCGACCTTTCCGAGCTCCCACTCCATCCATGCTCCTCTGTAAAGCCATACGTGACATTCCTTAAGCCACTCTTCGCCCTGAAGCTGGTTCAATGCCTCAAGAACTGCCTCCGTACATACACGATGCGTGCCGTGAGGGTCTGCAAGGTCTCCTGCCAGATAAATCTGGTGCGGCTGCACCTTCTGGAGAAGATTCATGATGATATCGATATCTGCCTGTGTGCGCTGGCCCTTCTTGATGCCTCCGGTCTCATAGAACGGAAGGTTCAGGAAGTGGCAGTTGGTCTCGTCGTTGAGGCCGAACGAACGTACTGCGCTCTTCGCTTCGGCGCGTCTTATCGCTCCCTTGAGCTCGAGCAGGGCCCTTGGTTCAGGCTCTCCCGGCTTCTTTGATGCTATGATTTTCTTGACCTCTTCGAATCGGTCGCCGAACCCGAGCTCACGTGCCGCATCCATATGCTGGAGGACAACATCGTCGTGGACCGCTACGTTTCCTGATGTCTCATATGCAACATGCACGTCATGTCCCTGCTCGGCAAGACGGATGAATGTACCTCCCATGGAGATCACGTCATCGTCTGGGTGAGGAGAGAAGATAACCACCCTCTTAGGGAATGGCGATGACGGTACAGGTCTTGTGCTGTCGTCTGCGTTAGGCTTTCCGCCCGGCCATCCGGAAATCGTGTGCTGGAAGTCGTTGAAGACCTTGATGTTTATCTTGTCGTATGGTCCGTAAAGCTCAAGGAGCTCTCCGAGTCCGTTTGAAAGGTAGTCGCCCTGAGTGAGCTTCAGGATAGGCTTGCCGACCTGTTCACAGAGCCATACCACTGCCTTGCGGATGAACTTAGGAGTCCATTCGCATGGACCTACGAGCCATGGTGCCACGTTCCTGGTAAGGAGGCTTGCTGCGTTTTCGTCCACATAGAAAGATATGCGGTCGTGTTTCTGGAGGTATGATGCAGGGCATGAAGGATTCATTTCGTCCTCGACGATCTTCTTCACGACATCCGCCTTGTCTTCGCCCCATGCTATCAGGTGGATCTTCTTTGCCGAAAGCATTGTAGAGATACCCATCGCAATGGCCTTGTCAGGAGTCTCCTCTACATTGCCTGCAAAGTTCTTGGCCTGGCGTTTTCTTGATGCGTATGGAAGAAGGACGGTCCTGGTCCTTCCTTTGTCCGAAGCTCCGGCCTCGTTGAATCCGATCTGACCTTTTTCGCCTGTTCCCATGATGAGGAGGTCAAGATCCGATGCCATCCTGTCATATTCGGCGCAGAACTCGCTGACTGCGTCGCTGTCCATCACCTTGTCCAGCTTCGGAACATGTACGTTTTCTGGCTTTACGTCGATATGGGCGACGAGGTCTTCATAGAGCCTCCTGTTTCTGCTATGACTGTCAGCCGGTGCAGGATAATACTCATCGATACTGAAGATGTGTACGTTCCTGAATGAAACTTCGCCTGCCTTGTGCCTTCTTACAAGACTCTTGTAAAGCGAAATAGGCGAGGAACCTGTAGTAAGTCCCAGCCTGAATTCCCCGTCCTTTGCGTTTATATCTTCGACGATCTTTTCTGCAAGTCTCTCACTAGCAGCAATCTCGTCCTCGTAAATATGAGCGGGAATCCTTTCGTAAGTATGTTTGATCCCGTTCGGAAGTCCGGCCTCGATAAGGCCTCCGTCTTTCGGTAATGAAAACTTTTTCATGTGATTCAAATTTTAACTTACAAAAATATAAAAATTTAATATATTATGCTTGCTATTATTAAAAATTTTTAAAAATATCGGTCCGGTCCATGATCATCTCTTCCTGAAACGGGTCAGGATGATCAGTATCAGCACTGCCAGGAGCAGGGTGTAGGACACAAGTCTGAATCCTTCAGTTGCTGAACCCAGATAGGTTTCAAAAGGATACATCTCGTTGAACAGCGATCCGGCATCCCATACCATTGAGAATGTCGTGAAAAGCGTAAGGTAGAACAGCAGGTTGTTCATGCGCTGGTCGTTGTCTTTCTCGCGTTTGTCCTTCTGCTGGGCTATCATCTGGTACAGCCTCTCCTTTTCCGGCAGGATCTCGAGCCCTTCTTCCATCGACCTGTGGATGAGACGTGGAAGGAAGTTGTACGAAACATGGTCGAACCAGCAGCTGTATTCGAATTCATCGAACTGTTCCAGCAGCTTGTCCGCCCGCTGATGGCTTATGCGGAAGTCGTTATTGAGGCGGAACAGATAGAATTTGACAAACAGTTCGCTGACATATATCATCCCGAAATAATTCTTTATCCAGTTCTCGATGTTGCCTTCCGAGATGTCGTGTCCTAGGAATGTGAACGTGTCGAAGAGGGACAGGGCCTTCCAGTTGTTGAATACCGAAACACTGTTTCCGCCCATGATCTTGTCATAATATGCTTTTGATGGTGAGAAGTCGTTTTCCGGGTCATATGATCCTATCGGGGCTATTGTTCCCAGCTCGAAGAGCAGCTCGTCGCTGTCGGTGCCTTCGCGCTCGCCGGCATCTATGGTTGCGATCTGGAATACCTTGAGCTTGTTTCCGTACTCTACCAGGCGGGAGTGGCACAGGTCATCCTCCATGTCGAGGATCTGGCTGGCTGAAGGAGAATATCTGCGATATACCTCCATCAGAGGGGCAATGACTGCATCTGCGAACGGCTTGTTAGTCTTATGGACCATGTCTATGCTGCGAAGTCTTGAAACGACAGCCGTGACATCGTTTCCCGTACATTGCAGGTCTATGCGTATCGAGAAGAGCATCAGACCGAAAGGTGCCTGGTAAAGAGTTATGCTGTGGGCAGAGGTGCTGACCTTATGAATTCCTTCTCCAAAACCGACTTCGACCGGTATCTCCTGCCCTAACTCCATGGTGAAGCGGCTTATGGAGTTCTTGTTCGCTCCGTAATTGAAATCGACAAACTCAGGATAATAGAAGTTGCTGCTTTGCAGGCGTTCGGTTTCGCTTATTCCGGTGCTATGCCAGTCCCCGTAAGGAACAAATCTGCCCTTGACTGAAAACGCTCCGCAGAGAAATCCGGTATACTTCATATTCATGGTCTTTAGATGGCGGCACCGCCCGTTTTATCTATTCAAAGATAATGTTTTTTTCAATAATATTCATAGATTTATGCTACTTTTGTAAAAAACTATGTCTTATGAGCAGCTTTGTCTATCTGAGGGAGCTCGATGAACAGGAAAAGCATGTTGCCGATATCCTTGTAGAAAGCAGCATAGATGCATTGCCATATACGCTTGCAGCACCGGTAAAGAGACTTTTCGACCATGTCGCGGCGGGTGAATACGGAAAGGCCATGAACTATGCCCTTGATTTTGTCGAGATTTCCGTACAGTACATATCGATGTACCTTCTGATGCGTCTTATTGAAATCGAGAAGGAGCTTCCGTTCGAACAGAGACGCACGGTCCGTATAGTGAACAGGATAGACGGCAAACGTCCGCTCTCGCTGGGAGACTGGGTGAATGACATCATGACTCCTCTTGTCCTGATCTCCAGGGAACGCATGGGCGATGATGCTTTCGTCAGGTCGCTTCTGACCCATCTGATGCGCAAGCAGACATGCGTCCTTCTGGGCGACAAGCGCGAGCCGAGCGTCGTGCAGATTCGTAACGAATACCGAGGCCACAGCACGACTCTTTCAGAGAACATATATCGCGGTGTCATATACACTCTTGAACCTCGCATAATGACATTGCTTGATGCGCTGGCTCCTTTGCAGCAGTACGATTTCCATTCATCTCCGTCTGAAGGCAGGAAGCTGACCCATAAAGGCGCCGGTGCAAGTGTCGAGGGAAACTGTGATGGGGGAGAGCTAGCCGGGCATTATTATATCTCCGATGGTGTCATGACTACGGACATGTACCCGTTGATAATGTCAAATCAAAACGGGTATGTGTATATATTCCAGACGCTTAAGGAGGAAAGCGTGAGCTTCATATCGTCGAATGAAGATGCCGTGACATATGTGGACGACATCTTCAATGACGATTTCGATGCATTGCTGCAGCGTGTGGCTCCGCAGTTCGACATATCGAAGGACCTTAACTGGGAGCAGTTCAGCGACCTTGCCAAGGCAGAATCCGAGAGATATCTTGCAAGGATATACCGTGAGAAGAAATACAACCGCGAGCTCTTCGTGGACCGGGAGCAGATATCGGCCGCCCTCGACATGTTCTACGCCAGTCCCGCCACATTCTTCCCTATACTGGGAGAAGCCGGACAGGGAAAGACGAACCAGCTCTGCTTCTGGACAGAGAGGCTCATAGAGGAGAACCAGTGCGTGCTGATCTTCTCAAGCGCAGACTTCGCTTCCGTCACGCTTGATGCCCATCTTAAGAACATATTCGGCTTCTCGCCTCGCAAGGACATAGTCCGTCTTCTGGATACTCTTCACGATAAGGCTGTCCAGAGGAATCAGTACGTGTACATCTTCTTTGATGCCTTGAACGAGTGTCTCCATTACAAGGATGATGCTGACCAGATGGGCGTCGTGGCCCTTTACAAGGCCATTGTCCGCTTGTTCGTGAATGAAAGATATCACAGGTTCAAGGTTGTTTCGACGTGCCGAAGCTATACGTGGAAACATGCCCTCAGCCGTCTGGCGCAAAGGGATCAGGCTCTTACATTCTCGGAAGAGAACGGTCTCAATTCCGCAATCCGAGGCTTCACGTCCAGGGAACTGAAAAAGGCCTATGGCATCTATCAGGAACTCTACCAGATGACTTCAGAGTTCGATACCCTGACACCGACTGCAAAGATACGTCTGAAGGACCCTCTTGTCCTCAAGATCGCCTGTACGAACTATCTTTGCAAGGCGCTGCCGGAAAAGAGCAAGGACTTCACTTCCGTAGCTCTGTTCAACCGCATGTTCAACGACATAGCGTCGTCATATGCGGGAAAGGCACAGTGCAGGATCATCGAGCTCATCGCTTCGCATCTTCTAGAAAGATATGAGCTCGGAATCGCTGCGGACAGCATATCTGAAAGTGAACTCAAGGCCGCCTACGACGAGCCGGATAACCCTCTGTACAAGCTTGCCCATCTGATATTCAAGCGTGACGGCATATCTGTCGCATACACCGAACTGATAAACAAGCCGGAGCGCCCTGTGCTTCGTATTTCCGAATCCGCACAGACCGGAGAGCGTCAGATACAGTTCATCTATGAACGATTCCTGGAGTATGTGATGGCCAGGGTCTTCGTGGCTCGTGAAACTTCATACGGTTCGATACCGACTCCTATTCCTGCCAATTCATACCTCCGCTGTCTTGCGAGGTCGGCTGGCAATGTCGTATATATGGGCGCGATGCGCAACGCTCTGGCAATCGACATCCTCAGGACTCACGATTATTCAGCTCTTGTTTCGATGATGAGGGATTATCCTGATGACTATGAGGTGCTTCTTCTGGTAGGCGAAGTCACCAATATCCTCATAGGAGAGAATTACGAGCATGAGCTTTTCTCGCTGATAGACCTGCTTCTTGCCGCGAATGTCGAAAACGGCGATAAGCTGACCCTGGAACTCAACCGTATAAACGGCCTCATAGAGAGCAACAAGGCAGACGATCAGGTGATCGATAGACATAAGGCAGTCCAGTCGGAGCTGATGCCGGTCATACGTCTGCGCAGGAATGCTGCCGTGTCTGTACTGAACGGAATATTCGCTACCGACTACTTCAACGAATCCCTCTATGTCGAGGATCCGTACAGGCTTTTGTGGAAGCTTCTTGACGAACCTATAATAGAAGTCAGGAATGATGCGGTGATGTACATTTATTATCTCTCCGTACGTACCCATACCCTCGATTACACGCCGCTTGACGATAATATTGCAGAAAAGATAGTCGGACGCATGTTCGACCTGATACGCAGACATTCTCTGGCAGGATGGATGGTCACTGCGGGACGCCGCAACATGCTGTTCAGCCGCCTGGAGACTTCGGTACGTCTTACCGTGCTGATGATCATAGACACACTTCTGTCGAAGAAGGAGGACAGCAGGGACAGGGCAGCCGTGCTTCTTGGGCACATAACTTCCATATTCAGTCATATTACCATGAATTTCGCTCTCATACGTGTGGTGATGCCTTTCCTGCAGTATGTGATGCGCAAGCAGCTGACCTTCCAGTCGGCATATGTCAACAACATCATCGAATATCAGGGATTCTGGGATGACAGCATCGTGCCTCTGGATGCCGCAGATGACAGGTGGAGCCGCCAGGCGATGTGCAGACTGCTTCCGATGCTGATGTACAATAACTCGGAGAAGGACGCCCGGGAAGATCTGACGGCCCGGTTCCGTGCCATGCATCCTGCGGTTTTCGAAGCCTATGCCACGGGCGACAGCATGAGCTATTTCGTCCTTGAACGCATAATGGTGATCATGGGTGTGGCTGACTGGGAGAACGTAAGGCCTGTTGTGACTGATGTGTTTGAGAAATACAGACAGAACGAATGGTTCGACTATACCCAGATGTCAGTTCTGTACAGCCTGTATCAGATATCTGTCTACGGGCCGATGAACAGGGAACTGATAGACATGTATGCACGTGAGGCTGAGGACTGGACGCTGCGTACGCGTGGACTCTTCCGTGCCCGCAACAGCCATAAGGCAAATACATTGGGGCTGTACAAGCGTAATGTGATGAACTGGTACGCTGTGGTCTATTGCACCCACTCGGGTGACGGCATGCCTCTCGAAGGAGACAGACTCTGTGTTCCGCTGTTCTACAGGATGCTGGATCAGGCGATCGGGCAGAACGACAAGGTGCTCCTCTTCCACCTGATAGAGAACATTTCGGAGCTGATTACAGACTTCGGATATATACGGACGGCGCTTGACATGCTCCTGTATATCCTCAAGTCATATGATACCAGCAGGAAAGTCGAGGCTATAGACGCTGTAGAGACCGACCGTGACGGAATATATGCCCTGTCGCTTGTTTCTCTGATCGGCAATGTCCTGAGCACGGCGAAGAACTATTTTGCTGAAGAAGTCGACAGCTTCATAAAGAGGGATATCGTAGGCCTTACATTCCCTGGAATATCGAAATACAGGGAGCAGATCCTGTCGTTCAATCCAAGCGGAGAAAGTCTGTCAGACCTGTTTACCCATAAGTTCGGCAATTTCCTCATGTGGGCTCTGCTGAACGAACCTTCTGTGGAGAAGTTCGCGATAACGGCAATGTCGAGCGCTTATGATTCGAAAGACTGTTTCGAGTGGTTTGATAAAGTGATAAGGATTTTAGTAAAGGATATGTTTAACGCAAAGATATGATGAAGAAGATCATGATTGCAGTATTTATACTGGTTCTTCTCTGGATGGGAGTCTCATTCTTTGGAGGAATCTTTACAAGAAAAGGTGGCGAAGCTGCCGGAAAGGTGATAACAGGACATAGGGGAGGCGCGAGCCTCGGACCGGAAAACTCTCTGGGCTGCATAGCAGCTGGATTGGATTCCGGAGCATCGTCAATAGAAATAGATGTACACATCACTTCTGACGGCGAGATCGTCGTTTGCCATGACCCGACTGTGGACCGTACTACAGATGGAAAAGGTGCCATAAACGACATGACCCTTGAAGAGGTAAGGTCGTTAAGGATTCTGGACAAGGAAGGGAATCCTACCGATCAGAAGGTGCCGACCCTGGACGAGGTCCTTGATCTTATTGACGGGAAGGTTGAACTTCTGCTGGAAATCAAGAGGACAAAAGGTAACAATGTCGGGATCGAGAAGGCGGTGATGGGGATACTGAACAGGCGTAATGCATTGTCATATACGGTGATACAGTCTTTTGACGACAGCGTTCTTGAGGCTCTTCATGGAATGGATCCTGATCTTCGTCTGGAAAAGCTGCTTTTCGGAAAGTTATGGGGCATTCCTGTCATCTTTGACGGCACATTCAGTGTGTTTACTCCGGAAAAGTACAATTATATCCGTTCGTTCAATTTCTTTCATCCTGCACTCTCTGCCTCGCTGTCTGAGTCGCTCCACGAAAAAGGCTACAGAACCCGAATCTGGACTCTCGACAATCCTGAAGGCATACCGCAGATAAAGCTCGACGGCATCATCACCGACTGCCCGGATCTCTTTGTGAAGGTAGATAGACCTTTATAAAACAAAATGAGACTTCGTCGCTCTCGCGAGGATGCCTCATCATAACCACATAATTAATAACACTAAAACTAATAACCGAGTACAAAGGTAGGGACTTTTCCGTACTCTGCAACAGTTCCGGTG
>JAFTYS010000044.1 GCA_017461285.1 Bacteroidales bacterium
CTGTAAACGCCCATCTGTCCATAGGAACCCAGTCCATATGTTTAGCAATGTCTTCCGCATGCATTACTGAAGCAATCGCCTTTCTACCAATCGCATAACGATATGACATCCATATACAAGTCTCTTTAAAATCACTCATAATTCCATGATTTATTGTTTCCTGTTTATAAGATTCACGACCACCTTGACAAGGATATCCATCTCATCCATTCGGCTTTCTGCGATCAACAGAGTCAATGCGACAAGGGTACCGTCAGCGATTCTTTTGGTGCCGTCAGGGCGATAGAGGATGCCGTTGTTCTGCAGAAACCAGAGGAACAGGGTCGCAGCAATCCTCTTGTTTCCATCGACGAAGGAATGGTTCTTCACAACGAGATACAGAAGCATCGCAGCCTTCTCCTCGACGCTTGGATAGAGTTCCTGTCCGTCCCAGGTCTGATAGATCTGACCGATGCTGCTATGGAAGGACTTATCCTTCTCAACTCCAAACAACCTGCTCTCCTTGAACTTTTCCTTCAGACTTTGAATCGCATCCATTGCACTCTCATATGTCGCACGGAACTTCTCCTGAAGGGTGGTGTCAGATATTACAAGGTTCTGATAGTCATAGGCATCCAGAGTATCCAGGGCATAGGTATAATCCTTTACGACAGCAAACAGTTCTTTCGCCTGCTGTTCAGCCATAATCAGATTCTGACTGAAGACATTCTCCAACAAGCCCAAGGCACGCTTCAGGTCCTCGTACTTCTGTTCCGAAACAACATTCTGATTAACGGCGTAACCTTTGAGCATATACTGCTTCAGAACGGAGGTGGCCCATTGCCTGAAGGCTGTGGCCCTGATTGAATTAACTCTATAGCCTACTGATATTATCACATCAAGGCTATAAAAAGCAACAGGTTTGTCTGATTTTGCAATTTGCTTTTTTTGCAAATTGCTTTTCTCATCTAATTCTCCGGATGAAAACACATTAACTAAGTGCCGGGATATTCCCGAAACACTTACCCCAAACAACTCCGCCATCGCCTTCTGAGTAGCCCATATGGTTTCATTTGAAGCGTCAACAATCGCTTCCATCTTGACTAGTCCATCATTGGACTGATAGATCACTACATTATTCTCCATAAGAAAGTTCTTTAGATCTGACTTGATTTCCGGCAAATCTAAAGAACAAAAAGCAAATGTAAAACATTGACTTTCAACGACTTTTTCGCGATATAAAGTAACACGTAAACTAGTTAGATAACACTAGAATATTATAATATATACTAGTATATAATATATAAGGCTAAACACCCTGACACTAGTACGAACACATAAAAGAAAACTACGCAAAATCTTCCCCACCAGTCCTTCGTCGGCAGGGAGCATATGAAACAGTGCTCGTTCAGATGGAAGGACGGATAGTCCCATTCGACGGTCTCGAGCAGCTAGCCGACTTCGATCGCTTTCATCCTGACTAGAAATGTGATGAACAAAGGTAACGAAAAATAAGTAAATTTGCTGCCGCAAAATTTCAGCAGCAGTATCACATGGCAGCAAAAGACCACATCATAGGGCATGCTTCGGCATTCATCGCCTATGCCCTTTTCGGCTTCAACATAATAGTATGCAAGGACCTTACGAGCGGACATCTGATCCCGCCGCTGGGAATATTCACGATAAGGTCGCTGGTGGCAGGCGCGCTGTTCTGGGCGGTATCGGCATTCATGCCTGAAGAGAAGGTCGACAGGAAGGACTACATCAGGATCTTCGCGGCATCGATGCTGGGATTCCTCACATGCCAGGTGACCTTCCTGGTCGGAATCCCGCACATCACTCCCATGGACTGCTCGATCCTGACAGCGATGTCGCCCATCTATACCATGGGAATAGCCGCGCTGGCGATCAAGGAACCGATAACAATGAAAAAAGCCGGCGGAGTAGCCATAAGCTTCGCCGGCATCATCTACCTTATAGTCAGCAGGGTAACAGCTCCCGGAGGAGTAATGGAAAGCACTCCGTTCGGTATCTTCATGATCATCCTCAACAGCCTGAGCTTCTCGATGTATCTGGGAATATTCAAGCCCCTCATCTCGAAGTACTCGGCCGTGACATTCATGAAATGGATATTCCTTTTCTCGGCATGCGTTTCCGCTCCTTTGTCGCTGAAGGGTCTGGCGGCCGTGGAATGGGCCGCCATCCCTTCGACCCAATATGCCGAACTGGCATATCTGGTCATATGCGCCACCTTCATCACCTATTTCCTCATACCCGTCGCCCAGAAAAGGATCAGGCCGACTCTTGTCAGCATGTACAGCTATGTCCAGCCTATCATCGCGATAGTGATAAGCATCGCAATCGGAATGGACGCCATCACATGGCAGAAGGTGCTGGCAGCAGCAATGGTATTCGGAGGAGTAATAATTGTAAGCCGCAGCAGAAGCAGCCATTAAACCTTTGATGTATTAATGTGTCAAAAAGAAACAGCAAGCATCAACCACTAATCTACAATAACATGAAAAGATTTGCATTAATCGCTGCTCTCGTGGCAATCTGCATGGGAGTTCAGGCACAGGAAAAGACCTATGAGGTCAAATCCGGCATCGTTACAATGGAAATGGACATGATGGGACAGACCGTCGTTCAGGAAATCTGCTTTGATGATTACGGCGCAAAGAAGGCGACCATCTCAAACTTCGGAGGCAACAAGATGAGGATGCTCGTGATCGACGGATCAAATGTGATGGTGAACGACGCTGAGAAGACCGCCATAAGAATGCCGATGATGGGCCAGGGAGAGACAGTAAACTTCCTCAACCTCGATGAAAAGACAGTCAAGAAGTATAAGGTAAAGGAGCTCGGAACCGAAACAGTTGCCGGCAAGGAGTGCAAGAAATACTCTATCACAGTGTTCATGATGGGCCAGCCGCAGAAGCAGACCGTATGGGTGTACAAGGGCATCACCCTCAAGTCTTCAGCAAGCTCGGACTTCGGCGAAATGGTTCAGGTCGCTACAAAGGTTCAGGAAAATGTCGAGATGCCGGCTTCCACATTCACCCTTCCTGAAGGCGTGGAAGTGCAGGAGATGGACATGAGCATGTTCGGTGGCGGCGGATGGTAATAATCCGATCCAGACATCATTTTTATAAGGCTACATCGGAAGATGTAGCTTTTTTTATAGTATATGATTGATTTTTGACATGTCGGGGTGGATTTGATAAGGAAGTATTTCCTACCTTTGTAAATACACATAAACACTAAGACCCGAACATGAAAAGAATTCTCTACTGCGTCGTGCTTTCAGCACTCGCAATCCTTACAGCATGCAGCGGAAACATAAAGTTCGCACCCGAGCAGTCCAGCGACAACGGCGACGGAACATTTACCAACCCGGTCCTCTGGAGCGACTGTCCCGACCCTGACCTCATCCGCGTCGGAGACGACTATTACCTCGTGACGACGACCATGCACCTGATGCCGGGAGCTCCGATCATGCATTCGAAGGACCTGGTGAACTGGGAGATCGTCAGCTATATCTTCGACCGTCTCGAAGAGACTCCATACTACAGCATGGAAGGCGGCACGGTCTACGGAAGAGGACAGTGGGCGACATCCCTCCGCTACAAGGACGGCAGGTTCTTCGCATATTTCACCCCTAACGACCAGCCTCCGAAGGGCTGGGTATATTCGACTACAGACCCGAAGACCGAGAAGTGGGAGCTCTACTCCACCCTGCCTCATTTCCACGATGCGTCGTTCTTCTTCGACGACAACGGAAAGGCCTACATGGTCTACGGAACAGGCATGATCCGCGAGCTGAAGCCTGACCTGACAGGCGTGCTCGAGGGCGGTCTGGACATGCAGCTGTTCGAACGCGACAGCGAGGAGAACAGCCTTCTCGAGGGCAGCCGCATGATCAAGAAGGACGGCAAGTATTATCTGCTCATGATTTCATGGCCTAGAGGCGGTATCCGCCGCGAGGTATGCTACCGTGCGGACAGGATCGAAGGTCCGTACGAGAAGAAGGTGATCCTCGAGGCTCCGTTCGGAGGTCTGGGAGCCGGTGTGGCACAGGGAACGATCTTCGACACTCCTGAAGGAGACTGGTACGGATTCATATTCCAGGACAGGGACGGACTGGGACGCTGCCCGATGCTTATGCCATGTACATGGAAAGACGGATGGCCTATGCTCGGCGATGAGAACGGAAAGGTTCCTGAAAGGATGCAGAAGCCGGTACAGGGCCAGCCTGTGAAGGGCATCACCAAGAGCGACGACTTCAAGTCGGACAAGCTCGGCATGCAGTGGCAGTGGAACCACAATCCTGTAGACGAGGCATGGTCGCTTACCGACCGCCGAGGCTACCTCCGTCTCAAGACAAACGTGGTTTCCGAGACCATATATACAGCACGAAACACCATCACCCAGCGCATGGAAGGCCCTCAGAGCACTGCGTCGGTACTTATCGACCTGAGCGGAATGAAGGAAGGCGATGTTGCGGGATTCAGCGCATTCAACAGCGATTCTGCTGTTCTCGGAGTAGAGATGAAGGACGGCGCGAAGACTCTCGTACTGACGGAAGAGTCCGTACGCCTCCATCCTCACAACAAGGCTGTTCTCGACGTGAAGAAGAATGTCGTGGCCGAAGTCCCTCTGAAGAAGGACAGGATCTGGCTGAGGATCGACGCCGACTTCCGTCCGGGAGACACAAGGGACATCGCGAAGTTCTGGTACAGCCTCGACGGCAAGGAATGGACCAGAATCGGTGACGACTACAGGATGCGCTTCGACTGGCAGAGGTTCTTCATGGGAACCAAGTTCGCCATCTTCAACTATGCGACCCGGGAAGCAGGCGGATATGTCGACGTAGACTGGTTCGACTACAGGAAAATCAATAACTAACCCGATTTATAACATGAAAAAGATTCTCTTTACATTGGCAGCGGCCTGCGCACTTGCAGCAGGATGCGCACAGACTGTGGAGCCGGAAATCGGTACCGGTAATCCGTATCTTCCTCTTTGGGAGCATCTTCCTGACGGCGAGCCGCGCGTCTTCGAAGATCCAGACAACCCAGGAAAGTACCGTGCATACATCATCGGTTCACACGACCTCAGGGTAGGCAGCTACTGCGGTCCTGACATCCGCATGTGGTCAGCTCCGGTAGAAGACCTCACAGCTTGGGTGGACGAAGGTCCTATCTTCACATACAACATCGACAACCAGTGGGACGTGATGTACGCTCCTGACCTCGTGGAGGTGAACTGGAGAGACGGCAAGAGAGAATATTATCTCTATCCTCACAGCCGCGGCTGGGGCCGCGAGGCTCTGATCGCGAAGAGCGACCGTCCTGACGGACCTTTCACTGTAGTCAATGCAACAGAAGACGGCAGAAGAGCAGTTGAGGGCAGCATCCTCGGATTCGACCCATCCATCTTCGTAGAACAGATCACAGACCCTAAGGATCCTGACTATAACATCGGTTTCCGCGCATACGGCTACTGGGGATTCCAGAGGTCGTCGGCTGTCGAGCTCGACCAGAACACGATGTATTCTGCAAGGCCAGGCGGCACATACATCCCTTACTTCATCCCTGCAAGCTTCCGTTACGGAGTCGTGAGAAAGGTTCCGGGAGTAACAGAATTCCCTGCACTCTACAAGGACCAGAAGCCGGAAGACTTCAACTTCTTCGAGGCATCTTCAATCCGCAAGGTTGGCAACAAGTACGTGATGATCTTCTCAGGATATTCAGGTCCTGACTATGGAGTGGGAAGTTCTAACTCAACCCTCCGCTATGCATACGGTGACTCACCTCTCGGACCTTGGAGAAGCGGCGGTGTCCTCGTGGACTCACGCGGTATCGTCCTCAACCAGGACGGAACAGCCCTCAAGGAGACAAATGCAGCCCACAACACCCACGGCTCGATCGAGCAGATCAACGGCAAGTGGTATGCATTCTACCATCGTCCTCCACGCGGATTCGGTTTCGCACGCCAGCCTATGGTCGCTCCTGTAACCATCCAGTGGGACGAGAAGCCTGTCGCTGAAGGCGGTACAGTCGTCATCCGCGGCTATGACCCATATGCGGAAGACGGCATCTGGGATGCAAAGGCAGCCAACGGCGACCATTACACAGGTGCTGAGGTCACTTCAGAAGGCTTCCAGATCTACGGTCTTGCTCCATACAAGTACTATTCTGCAGGATACGCATGCTACTATTCTGACGTAAGAAGCCAGCAGGACTCTTGGGACATCTGGGACAACAGCATGCCTGTAGAGGTTTCCGACGGTGACATCGTGGGATTCAAGTACTTCGGTTTCGAAGGCCTCGCAGAGGCAAAGGACGGTCTGAAGCCGTTCGAAGGCACAGTAAAGGGCAACAAGACCATGCTCAACGTATTCCTCGCTCCTAAGACAGAGGCTTCGTTCAAGGTCAATGTATGGATCGACGGACCATGGGACAACGAGACATGGAACGGAAAGAAGATCGGCGAGATCACAGTTCCAGCAGGTTCTGCAGACAAGGTTACAGGATATGCGATCGATGTTGCCGAGGCTGTTGAAGGTCTGGCAGGAAAGCATGCGATATACCTCGTTGCTGAAGGCGAAGGCGACCTCTGCACACTCATGGGACTCGGTTTCACAAAGGACGGAAAGAAGATGAAGTTCCCTGCAGCTCCGGTTGTAAGCATTTCAGTCAACGGACAGGCTCTCGAGATGCCTTCTGTTCCTGTAAGGTCTACAAACGAGAACGGTCTCGTGACATATGACCAGTATGAGGTCAAGTGCCCTATGCCTGCAGAAGGCGCTTCTGTAAAGGCCAGCGCCGACAATAAGGCTGTCAAGGTCAACGTAGGAAAACCTGCAGACGGAAAGGCTGTAGTTACATTCGACTACAACGGAACTGTAAAAACTTACACCGTTGTTTTTGAAAAATAATTTTTTTCATATATTTGTATCTGATAAAAGTGTGATACTTTAACCAAAATCTAAAATAACATGAAAAAGATCATCGCAATCGCAGCACTCGTACTCGGTTTTGCAGTCGCTGCATCAGCTCAGCCAAAGGCTCTCGGTCTCCGTATCGGTTACGGTGCAGAACTCAGCTACCAGCACAATGTAGGTTCAAACTTCATCGAGGCTGACCTCGGACTCGCAAGCTTCAAGAGCCTCCAGGTAGCAGCTACCTACAACTTCAACATCGCAGAATTCGGTCAGGGATTCAAGTTCTACGCAGGCCCTGGTATCGGTCTCGGTTTCGCTGAGCAGCTCAGCGTGGGTATCGCAGGACAGGCAGGTATCGAATATAACTTCGCATCAGCTCCTATCCAGCTCTCTCTCGATGTAAGGCCTTACTTTGACTTTGTAGGTGTAGGTCTTGTAGGCTGGTATCCACACCTTGGCGTACGCTACAACTTCTAATACCTTTAGAATATAAAAAATGACGGCTGCAGTACAGCGGCCGTCATTTTTTTGCGTATATTTGAAGTTTGAACAATAAAACGACACAAACATGAAAAGATTCCTCATTACCATCGCCATCATTCTGGGTGGAACCGCAGCAGCATTCGCACAGCCAAGATCTGCAGGTTTGAGAATTGGAGCAACCGGCCTTGATGCCGTATATCAGCATACTACTTTAAATAAGGACGAATTCATAGAAGGCACCATCGGCTTGGATTTCGGAGTAAAAGGAAACGCCGGCTTCAAGATCGGAGGAGCATATAACATGGTTCTAGCACGTCCGGCACTCACAAACAAGGGTTCATGGGCAATTTATGCAGGTCCGGCAGCCGCATTCGGAAACGTATACGACATGGTCACATACGAGGTCTTCGACGAGAAGGTCAAGTATCCTGACAACGGTTTCCTCTTCGCTGTGGGAGGCCAGGCAGGCGTCGAGTATAATTTCGAGGATTTCCCTATCCAGGTTTCCGTTGACATCAGGCCTATGGTCGGCATCCATGTCAATGACGGAAAGTTCCGCGACCCTTCGACAAACATAGTCGTGGAAGGTTTCGAAAGCAAGTCAGGTTTCTACGGAAACGGACTGACCGGCTTCATACCTCACCTGTCAGTCCGCTATAGATTCTAGAATATCAAGATCAGGACAGGTACAGGATCTTTGCCTGACCGTTATCCATTCCTACCATGGTCATGCCGATTGTCGCTCCGATAAACGTCGGATCGCAGACCAGATATTTCTTTCCGCTCAGCATGATATAGTCTCCTGTAACTTCTTCGTTGAAGCATACTGCAGTAGCGAGATGGCCCGGATAATAGAGAAGGACTACTTCCAGTCCGAGGAGGTCTCTTACAAGACGTGAGAAAAGGATAGCGCGGTCTTCGCAATCACAGTAAGGATAATACAGGGTCTCTTCAGGAAAGAAGGTCCTTTCATATCCCCATGCCTCATCGTCCGTCTTGTACTCGAATGCCGTCTGGACGAAATCTATGAGCACATTGGCAGCCTGCGCCTGCGTCTTTCCTGCAATGGCAGACTTGAGATATGGATAGATCTGCTTCTTGACATCTTCGCTTATAGGGGCATTGGCAAAGTGGTACCACTGGGAGAACTTGTTGTTCCTCACATATGATGCAGGATAGTCCTCATAGAAACTGAGAGCATTCTCATTCACTGACGAGGTAACTGCCAGATCCTTGTTGCGTTTCGCCCTCAATGTGCGTACCGGGGTATTCTTCTTAGCAAAATTCTGCTCCTTCGAAACGGACAGACGCAGAGACTGCTCGTTAGGGAACTTCGTATCAAACAGATACAGACCGGACACCTTTACATTTTCAGCCAGATAGTATCTCGATCCGTCCATCTCCCAATATGTCCTGTTGTACATATCGTCTGCCGTGGCTATCAGAAGGTGAAGATCGTCATTTCCCGAACGTCCCATCCTTATCCTGAATCCCGATTGGTTCATCAGGAAAGCCCTCAATACCACAGCCTCATTGGTTCCCTTGCCATATACGGCATCAGCGACAGCACCGGTGAGCTTGAGGTATGCCCAGTCACAGAGCTTCATGCTCTTGCGAAGCTCCTGGGTATCATACAGAAGGTTGTTGTAATCATCCGAAGACAGTGCACCCCACATGTCGGCAACGGCATTCTCACGACATCCTGCAAGTACGACCTTTTTTGCCGGGTCAAAGCGCACGCTGCAGAGAGAACCGTAGAAACGGAACTGAACCTTCTTTTCCGCAGGTTTCGGCTTGTATTCGATAGGAGCCACCGATATCGGTTCCGGATCGTCGAACGGTATCGGAACGATCTCGTCAAACGAAAGTTCGTTGTCTTCAGGGATTTCATATTCTCCAAGGTCAGGAAGCACGACCGGCTTTACATCAGGCACCTTGTCTTCCGGATTGGTCATAGGATCCTTCGAATCCAGCCACACCCAATACTTCCTCATATACTCGGCGAAAGCGGCATTGACACGGCTTCTGTAAGCCTCGAAGTCCGATTCCTTCTTGTTCTTATAGGCGTTGTACTCAGCCTCCCTCTTCTTCTTGTATTCCTCAAAAGACTGGGCCTGAAGACAGGTCATGCCCGCCGTCAGCAATATGAGCACTATAAATAATCGTTTCATGGTCATCTACAGGATATTGATTATCTTTCGTATTCGTATATCTGTCTGACTTCCTTATCCGAAAGGGCGCGGGTGTTATAGATTCTCAGGTTGTCGACAGTCATTGTCGCTCCAGCTGCCTTCGCGTATGGTCCTCCGAAAAGGAACTTGGTTCCTCTGCCGATATCGTTATAGGTACAGTTGTCAATAGCCTGTCTGTCCACAAGAGTGCCGTTCATATAAAGGCACACGATATCACTTACATATTTTTCAATAGATACCGTTATCACGATATGAGTCCATTCGTTATCCTTCAACTGAACATGAGACAGGTCATTGCCGGTATCATAAGAAAGATGATACATCAGAGAGTATCCGTTCTGCATGTATACCAGCTGACCGCCCTTCATGAGCATACCATCCGACACACCGTATGATCCGCTCGATGCGACATGGAAGACGTGACCGTCAGACATGCCCTTTACCCAGAAAGAAACGGTATAGTAATAATTGTCAATCATCGACTCTGGCACATTCATATAGCTCTCGTCAGACGAGACGAACTTTATTGCCTTTGTGCCGTTCATTCCATCAACGAACTTCGGTTCATTGAGGCCGACACCATCATAGCCTCCGTCCACGGTATTATTGCAATTACCTTCGAAAGTATAGTACACATACAGGCCTGAGGTAGGGTTGGCCGGTGCGGCAGGCGTCGTGAAGACAACGTCATTTCCATAGAAGATCTTGCCCTCGGATGTCTTTACATAAGCCGAAACATAGTACTTGGTTTCAGCGTCCAGACCGGTCGCCGATGCAGTGAACGTATCGTCAGCAACGACATGGGCATCAGATATCGACGGAACGCCTGTCTTGTTCCAGCAGAAACCCATTTCCGTAACGATATGGCCGTTATATGCGGTTATCGACGCCGTGAAATCCGCCGACCTGTATGTATAGTCGCTCACTTCAGTCAAGATCTGGACTGGGGTTTTCTCCGTCCTGAACGAGGTCTGGTCGCCATAGGTGGTTCCCATCTCATTGACAGCATATGCTCTTACATAATACTTCGTGTCCGACTGAAGGGATTTGAGTTCACTTGTGAATGAGGACATCGAGACTGCGGCACCGTGGTCGGTCTTGCTGCCGTTGGTCAAGGTAGGATTGCCTGTCGTATTCCATACATGTCCGTAGGCAGATATCTTTCCGCCTCCGTCTGACACAAGCATACCCTTGGCTGTCGCAGAAGTGCTTGTCACATCCGCAACATCCATCACTGTGAGGACTTCCGGAGCGACAGGGAGGGCGGAAGTAGTGAACGAGAGCACCTCGCTGCTGTAGGCTGTTCCTTCCGAATTCTCTGCAAATGCCCTGACATAATATCTGGTCGAATTTTCAAGTCCGGACAGAGTGGCTGTTATCGAGCATGGAGAGCTGCAGTCTCCAAGATTTGCAATCTTGTCACCTACAGTAGGTTCTGACGCCGTTCCATAACAGAATCCATGGCGGGTAACCAGCGAACTTCCTATAGAGGCTACGGTTCCTTTGAGCACAGCGCCGTCATAAGTGATATCCGAAACACTTTCCATAATTACGGTAGGAGCACTCTGAACAGGAACTTCCATCTTTACAGGAACAGATATTTCTCCTCCGTCAGCATAGAATGTTACAGTAGAATTGTACTTGCCTGCAGCAAGTCCGGCGCGAGAGAGTATCACATTGAGATAGTCGCTGTCTGTCACAGTGCCTGTCGTCTTGCTGAGGGTCAGCCAGCTGTTTTCTGCACTTGCAGTATACTTTATGGACCCGTTGCCGGTATTCACCAGCTTGACCTGGATGGAAGTCTCCAATGTACCGAAATCAAGAAGACCTGGCTCGACGGTAAGCTTGACGGCATCTACAGCGACCTTTACCTTTATGACAGCCGTTCCTCCGTTGGATGTCACAACAAGAGATTCCGAGTAGCTTCCCCGGTCAAGGCCTTCCCTTGAGACCGTTACAACCACCGACGACACCTGTCCTGTAGTCTCACCCTCGAGAGAACTGCATGTCAGCCATGGAATATCTTCAGCGATATCCCAAGACAACGTGCCCTTGCCGACATTCGTGATGTCGAAGGCAAGAGTGGTTGTCTCACTGCCGAAGTCCAGCAACTCAGGAGTAACCTTTATCACCGGCTGGACCGGAGTCATGGAAACCTGGACACTGGAAATCATTCCGGCCTTCACAGAGACCTTCTGGCTCTCATCCATGTATCCGTCCTTGACAAATGACACAGTATATTCCGAAGGATCGAGATCTTCGAACGAGAAGGTGCCGTCGCTGCCGGTAAGCTGCGAAAGACCTCCTGGAGAAAGGGTAACCTTCACTCCGGAGAGCACCGAACCAGTCTGGGAATCCTTGACAACTCCGGAAACACCTCCAAACATCTCAACCACAGGCTGCGTACAGCCTGCAAGCAGGACCAGTATAGCTGACAATATTGCAAAACAATTCTTCATGGTCATTATTTCTGATATTTTTTCATTCTGTCCGTCACCTTCTGGATGTAGTCGCGGGTCTCTCCATGAGGAAGGTGGCGCTTGAGGTGGGCAAAGAGCTGGTCGTAACTCATCGAATTGATGACTGGAGTCGCCTTGGATACCGATGTCTTGCCCGTCATGGCGCGGCTTACGTTTCCGGCTCCCGTATTGTAAGCGGCGATGGCACAGAGCATCCTGCACTGAGGGTCCTTGATCTCCGAGAACATGTTGGTCATCAGAAGGTTAAGATATCCCGTTCCAAGCTCGACATTGTTCTCCGGCACATACAGATATGCGGGCGACGGGATGATGTCCTGTTTATGGACATGGCGGAATGCATCCCTTCCTCCTGACCTCGGCACAAGCTGCATGAGTCCATAGGCCGGAGCATGGGATTTTGCCTTCGGATTGAAGGCGGACTCCTGCTCGATCACAGCATAGATGAGCGGCTGGTCAACTCCGAACCTCTCCGAGCAAGCCTTCACGATATCCTTGTACTCTTCGGCCCTCTTCGGCAGATGATCCTCGGCGAGTTCCATCTTTATCTTTATGACCTTCTTCTCGCCTTCGTCAGTCATTACGGTCTTCTCTTCTGGCACGACCTCGTCCACCACATCCTCTGTCACATCAAGCTGGTCCTTCATGATAGGTCTTCCTGTCTCCTCGTCTTTGCTTTCAATCAGGTCGCCTACAGCATCCTTGAGCTTGTCGTTGATCTCCTTCTTGTCCTCGTCCACATCGACAAGCACCTCTATCTCGACCTCTCCGTTCTCGAAGTCCACATTTGTCCTTGACTTCAGGTCATCTGAATAATCCACCCATGTCTTAGGGGTGCTGTCTACCATCTCATCGTCTCCCCACATGCCCATGACCTTCTTCTTGAAGGCTTCATACTCTTCATTATATTTCTTCTCGAACTCAAGATATTTCTCCATGGAGTCATACAGACCCCTCGCATAATTCTTCTTGAACGTGTCGAGACGCTCCTGTCTTTCTTTCTTATAGTCTTCGAATGTCCTGCCATTGCTCTGTGCGAACAACGGCAAACTTGCTGCGACTGCCAGTAAAACTGCAAACAATCTTTTCATATCCATCGTATTATTATCAGGTACCCCAAGTCCCGGCCAGGGGGCTTGGAATAAAATCAGAAATTGAACGCCAGTGACATGCCCGCAGAACGGGTGTCGGCGTAAGGATTCAAATCAAGGGAAGCGTATTCTCCAATGATGAGACGCGACTTTCCTCTTGCAGCTATTCCATCCACAAGGTTCCAGACATACAGAGCGGCAGCTCCGGCAATGCATATGTTTCTGGTAGTTGCCCAGGTCTGGGACCTGCTGAGGTATATCTTCAGGTTGTCTGCATTATGGGTGGTCTGCATGAGGTTTACGTTAGACGAGCGCATGGCCTCGGCAAGAACGATACCGCCTGCGAGAGCGACCTCGCCCACCATGAATGAAACACCCTTGACAGTGCTGCCCTTATAGAGCTGGGCCATACCGGGGATGAACACCCTCGCCGACATAGGATACTTGTCGGTAACCTCTACATTCTCGAAAGGATACTCCGGATGCTTGGCCGTCTGGACAAGAAGAGTCACACGCCAGCGTCCGGGAGCAAGATGCTCTACGAACTCATCGAGAACCCTTGCCTTTACAGTGAGCTCGTTACCACCTGTGAAAGAGATGGAGCCGCTGCCGCCCACCTTCACTCTGGTTCCGGTGGCGAATCCCCTTCTGATGGCAATCACCTCCAGGGCATCCTGTCTGGCTTCAGACTCATCATACCCGTTTCCGGTAACGACCTCAACATAGGAATTACGGCCGTCCTTGAATGTGGCTCCATCGACCCAGTCCGGCTTAGGAGTAGCTGCATGAGGCCTGTACTGGGCGCTTGCCGAATAAGCACCCAGTACAAGACATATAGCAAGAATAAATCTTCTCATTACTTGAATCTCTCGAAGTTCTCAAGTGTCCTCTTGCGGAACTCATCCTCCTTGAAGCGGATCTTGAGTTCCTCGTCCTCAGAGACATTATCCCTTACATTGTCAACGATAGTCTCTGCAAGAGCTTTCTTAGGGATACGGATACCGATGAAGCAGGTAACATCACCCTTCTCATCCACGCTTGAATACTTAGGGCCGCAGTTTGCCGACACCTCGTTCACGATAAGGTCGATCACCTGAGTACCGCCAGCCTCGAGCTTTGACTCGATGTCAGTACCGGCATTTGTACCTACCGTATTCATGTAGTTGTCGATCGCACCCTTGTATGCGTGCTGCATCTTACGACGGATCATGTCCTTGGCATTCTCAAGAGCATTGAGCTGAAGCTCAGCGATTCTTGCCTGTGCACCTATTGCGATACCCGTAGCACCGAAGTATTCAGGAGTATCAATTTCAGTACAAGGTGGTTCATAAATCTCACCAGGGCCAAA
>JAFTYS010000045.1 GCA_017461285.1 Bacteroidales bacterium
AAGAATCTGTATAGTCTCAATCTGTTTGGCTGATGTACCTGAAAATACAGACAAATACTCTTTTTCATGATTATATGGTTTTATTTTTATTTCTTGTCAATTACTTCCTGATAAATACCTTTGATCTTAGCGGCAACATCGTTCCACTTGATGCTGTTCACCTCGTCATAACCGCAGCGTGCGGCGAGATTCGAGATGGCAGGATACTGGAGAAGGCCGTAGATCGCGTCAGACATCGCATCCACATCCCAGAAGTCCACCTTGAGGGCATACTTGAGGATCTCTGCGCAGCCTGACTGCTTCGAGATGATCGAAGGAACGTTTGTCTGCATTGCCTCGAGTGGCGAGATTCCGAACGGCTCCGAAATCGAAGGCATCACATAGACATCCGACAGGGCGAACATCTTGTGCACCTCCTTTCCGCGGAGGAAGCCGGTGAAGTGGAACCTGTCCGAGATGCCGAGGCGTGCGACGTGGCGGATACATCTGTTCAGCATGTCGCCGCTTCCGGCCATCACGAAACGTACGTTCTTACACCTCTTGAGCACCTTTGCGGCAGCTTCGATGAAGTACTCAGGGCCTTTCTGGTAGGTGACGCGGCCGAGGAAGGTAACCACCTTCTCCTTCACGTTCCTCTCGACCTCGAGCTTCTCGCGGCCTGTGAAGTCCACTGCATTGTGGACAGCGACCACCTTTTCAGGCTCGATTCCGTAGCGGTTGATGCAGATGTTTCTTGTGAGCTCGCTCACAGCCATCACCTTGTCAGCCGCCATCATGCCCTTTGTCTCAAGATCCACCACGCGTGTGTCGACCTGGTCGTCGCTCGCGCGGTCGTATGATGTCGCATGCATATGGACTACGAGAGGCTTGCCGGTGAGCTGCTTTGCAGCGATACCTGCAAGATATGTGAGCCAGTCATGTGCGTGGATCACATCGAACTGGTCCTTGTACTGCATGGCGATCGTAGCGCCTACCATAGCGTAGCGCGCAACTTCCTCCATGAGGTTTGCGCCGTACTTGCCGGAGAACTTGTACTTCTGGCCGTACTGCACGCGGAAGCCCTTGATCTGCCTCTTGCGCTCTTCCTCAACCATTGTGGTGAAGTCGCGAGGGTCTACATAAGGGACCATGTTTGTGCCGATGTGCACGAACTGCACCTTTCCGAGGAACTCATCGACTGTTTCGCTTACGGTGTCGATTGCGACATCGCTGGCGTTGATGATCTTCACCGCGCTCTCATCCTCGTCGCCCGAAGCTGAAGGCATCACGAAAAGAACATCGACATCGTTGTAGGCAAGACCTTTGGTCATACCGTAGCAGGCTGTTCCAAGTCCGCCTGCAATATGAGGAGGGAACTCCCATCCGAACATCAGAACTCTCATTTCCTTTCCTCCTTTATTTCTTATACTGTTTCATAATATATGCGATACGCAGAAGCGCAGCCGTACTCATGGCCGATGAGATCGCGCCGTGCGGCTCGTGCGGAGGGTCTCCGTCGTAGAGCTCGGAGAATGCACCCACACCGTGCTTGCTGATGTCTTCGAAGAAGCCCTCCACAAGGTACTTCGCCCTTCCGTAGAACACATCGCCCATCATCCTGAAGCAGAGGTCGATGTATGGTGCGAGGAGCACAGGGAATGCGCAGCCCTGGTGGTATGCGAGGTCGCGGTCGATCTGCGAGCCTTCGTATACGCCTCTATAGTTCTCGTTCCTAGGAGAGAGCGAACGGAGTCCTCTCTTGGTCACGAGCTCGTCGTTGATAGTCATCACCACTTCAGAAACCACCTCGTCGTCCACAGGACAGTACTCGAGATAGATCGGGAAGAGGATGTTAGGACGTACTGCCTGGTCTACAGGACCGTTTCCTACATAATCCACGAGGTAGCCCCAGTCAGGTCTCCAGAAAGTAGGCTGGAAGTTCTCCTTCACGAGGTCGCGGACAGGTGCCCAGCGCTCCACGAAAGAGCTCTTCTTAGGACCGTACTTGTTCTCCATGTCGATCGCGAAGCAGAGTGCGTTGTACCAGAATGCGTTTGTCTCGATCTGGTATCCCGCTCTTTCTGTAACAGGTCTTCCGTATACGTATGCGTTCATCCATGAGAGCGCCACGCCGTCCATCTGGGCCCAGAGGAGTCCGTTAGGATGCATGGTAACCTCACGACGCTGTCCCGGTGCATAGCTTTCGATGATGCCCTTGAGGACTTCGCTGTATTTCTTCCATATCTGCTTTTCCTTTCCGCTGAAACGGATGTACTGCTGGAGGGTCTCGGTCAGTCTCAAAGGAGCCTCGACCTGGGTGGTCCTGCGGTAAAGCCTCTCCTGTTCATCGGCGATGAGGGTGTCGAGGATCTTCTCGAACTCGTCGCAGTCGCCGTTTGCAAAGAGGGTCAGGCCAGGGAGTGAGACGATCGTCTCACGGAGAAGGCCTGTCTCAAGCCATGAGAATCCGGCATTGATCTGTGCCCTGTCGCCGTTGTGGATCTTGAAGAGCTCGGCGTTGTGCCTGAGAAGGTCCACATAGTCCTCGATCTCTGGAGTCTTCTTGAGGATGTCTGTGAACTTCCTCTTGAGACCCTTAGGGTTGATCTCCGTGCATGATGCCGAGAACACCACCGATTCGCCCGGCTTGAGTTCCAATGTGAACGCGCCAGGTACGAGAAGGTCTTCCCTGCAGTCGAATCCGCGGCGGTACTCGTCAGAGTAGGTCACTCCGCTGTACCAGTAAGGCTGATGCTTGTAGGTCGCCTTTGCAGAGAGCTGGAGGTTCAGGTCAGGGAATCCGTTGTAGAGACGGAAGGAAACTCCGCCTTCCACCTCGTCATAGCCTGTGTAAGCTTCAGAGTTCTGGCTTGTAAGGCTGTGGATGCTTCTGAAGGCGAGGAAAGGCTTGAGAACGAGGTTCACCTTTGAAGGGGCCTGCAGAAGTTCGTACTTGACAAGGACCTGATCATTGTCCGGAACCATCATGATGGTCTTGGTGAAGATGATTCCACCGACCTTGTAGGTCACTACCGGAACTGGGTTGGCATCGAAGTCTACGATGTACTTGTGTCCTCTTGGCTCGTAAGTGTCGCCGTAGCAGTGGATGCCGAGGTTGAACTGCTTGCCACCGAGGACCAGACTCTCATCCAGCGCAGAAAGCAGCATGTACTTTCCGCCTCCCAGTCCTTGAACAGGGACAGCGAGCAGTCCGTGGTAGCGCCTTGTGTTGCAGGTCACGATGGACGTATTGCAGTAGGCACCGGTCTCGTTGGCTACGAGGAGCTCACGCTTGAGCGAGTACTCAAGGTTCACGAGTTCGGACTTGTTGAATTTAAGAAAAGCCATAATGTGTAATATATCAGTTAATTAATCTATTTTCTTCAATACGACTGCGCAGCGGCTCGGAAGGTAGAGCGACAGGGAATCCTTGTATTTCCCGTTGCCGTTTTCGCTTCGCTCCGGCACACTGAAATGTTCCTCCCCGGTATTTAACCTGGAGAAACCGTCAAATTCGCTTTCGTCTGTATCAAGTACCGCCTCGTATTTTCCGGCCGGCGCCGCGAAGGCGTAATCGGCAAACGAAACGGTGGGGTTGAAATTGAGCGCAAAGATACAGTTTTTTCTTTTGAAAATCAGTATCTTTTTCTGTTCATCTTGCACAAAAAGTTCCGGTTTTTCATCAAGTATGCCTTCTGACTGCGCCAGATGTATCATCGCCTTGTCGAAATTGCGCAGATATCTGTACCTCAGGTAGTCTGGTTCGGCGAGCGACCACTGCCTCCTGGCATGCTTGTATGACCATCCGTTTCCTTCGCGAGGGAAGTCGATCCACTCCGGATGTCCGAACTCGTTGCCCATGAAGGTGAGGTAGCCGTTTCCGCATGTCGCCATCGTCACAAGACGGATCATCTTGTGGAGGGCGATGCCCCTGTCGACGATGTCGGACTGCGAGTCCTTGTTCATCGAGAAGTACATCTCCTTGTCCATGAGCCTGAAGGCGATCGTCTTGTCGCCTACCATCGCCTGGTCGTGGCACTCGGCGTAGCTGATGGTCTTCTCGTCATCGCGCTTGTTGGTGAGCTGCCACCACATCTCTCCCATTCCCCACTGGTCGTCGGAGAGTTCCTTGATCCATTTGATCCAGTTGTCGGCGACGCCCATGCTCATGCGGAAGTCGAAGCCGACGCCGCCCTGCTCCAGAGGAGCGGCAAGGCCGGCCATTCCGCTGACGTCTTCAGCGATGGTGAAAGCGTCTTCGTTCATCTCGTGGATCAGGATGTTCGCCAAGGCAAGATATGCTATCGCATTGTCGTCGACTCCCTGGTTGAAGTAGTTCTCGTAGCCCACGAAGGCCTTTTCAAGGCCGTGGTCCCAGTAGAGCATGCTGGTCACTCCGTCGAAACGGAATCCGTCGATATGGTATTCCTCCATCCAGTACTTACAGTTCGAAAGGAGGAAGTATTTGGTCTCGTCCTTGCCGTAGTCGAAGCATCTCGAGCCCCATGCAGGATGGTGACCCTGCCAGCCGTCGTAGAAGTAGAGGGTCTCCTTGCCGTCGAAGAGGCCGAGTCCTTCAGCCTCATTATCAACGGAATGTGAATGGACGATATCCATCACGACAGCGATTCCGAGGCCGTGGGCGTCGTCCACGAGGGCCTTGAATTCCTCAGGCGTTCCGAAACGCGAGCTGAGGGCGTAGAAGTTCGCCACCTGGTAGCCGAAGGAGCCGTAGTAAGGATGCTCCTGGAGGGCCATGATCTGGAGGGTGTCATAGCCAAGGTCGGCCACCTTCGGAAGCACGTTCGTGCGGAATTCCTCGAAGGTTCCGACCTTCTCCTCTTCCGCAGCCATTCCGATATGGCACTCGTAGATCAGCGGATGAGGGCGCTTGCCCGGCTTCGCGTTCTTCCATTCGTATTTCTCGAACGGATCCCAGACCTGCGCGCAGAAAGTCTTGGTCACAGGGTCCTGGACGGCTCTGGTCACATATGCCGGCAGCCTTTCGGCACCGCCGCCCTTCCACTCGATGTACAGTTTGTACAGAGTGCCGTGCTCCAGGAACATGGCAGGGAGGACGATCTCCCAGTTTCCGCCTCCGAGAGGCTTCAGAGCGTATGCTTCCGTCCTCTTCCAGTTGTTGAACTCACCGATCAGGTATATCTTGGTGGCGTTCGGAGCCCACTCGCGGAAGACCCAGTTGCCTCTTCCGTCGCGATGGAGGCCGTAGAACATGTGGTTGTTCATGCCTTTGCTCAGGGAGCCGTCGACAGACATCCTCTTCTTGAGGTCCATGATCATCTCATGTCTTCTGTCTATCACGTCCTTGTAAGGAAGGAGCCACTCGTCGTGGTCATAAATCATTTTCTTCTTTTTTGCGCACATATTCTGTTGTTTTAATTAACTATTTATTAAAGATCCTTCGCTCCGCTCAGGATGACAAGGGAGCTCAGGATGACAAGTGAGCCCAGGATGACAGGCGGGCTCAGGATGACAGGGAGTCGAGATGCTCCCTGGCGCCGCGGAGGTAGGCCATGCAGGCCTCTATGAGCTCCTTGGAGCGCCTTATGTATCTGTCTATGTCGTCGATGCCCGTCTGAGGGTCTTCGACCTTCGCCGCTATGGACTCGAGTTCCTCCACGGCTGCCTTATAATCAAACTTTTCCATACTCATTCCATAAGATCCCCGATCGGGTCGGGGATGACGCTTGTCATTGCCGGACGGTCGTCATGCCCGGACGGTCGTCATGCCCGGACGGTCGTCATTGCCGGGCGCTTGTCATTGCCGGACAGTCGTCATTGCCGGGCACTTGTCATTGCCGGACGGTCGCCATGCCAGGACGGTCGTCATTGCCGGATGGTCGTCATTGCCGGCTTGACCGGCAATCCTCCACCCTGCAGTCGAGGGTGCCGTCGGCGAACATCACCGACAGCCGGTCTCCCTTCGTCCGGCCGGCCGCGCCTTTCATGACCCTGCCTTCCGCGTCCAGGGCCAGGGCGTAGCCACGGTCCAGGATGCGGCGCGGATCGGCCGACAGGATCCGCGTCTGAAGCACATTCAGTGCCGATTCCATCAGAGATATACGGCTGTTGAAAGCCAGTCTCATACGGGACATGTATGAAGACAGCCTGGCGTCTTCATCTTCGTATATATCGAGGAAATAGTCCGCGAGAGCAGTCGGCGTCTTCACGAACGCATGGGCCACCATATCGGCCACATGATGGTCCTGGTCGTGGCCTATGGCCGTCAGGACCGGCAGCGGATACTGCGCGATCACGGCCGCCAGCTCATAGTCGTCGAAGCACGAAAGGTCGAGCTTCGAGCCTCCGCCCCTGAGGACAAGGACGGCGTCGAAGACCCTGCCGTCCTCCATCACCGCATCCAATGCGGCGATGACCGATGCAGGGCATCCCACGCCCTGCATCAGGGCCGGGAAAAGCACGGTCTCGAAACCGAAGCCGTAGGGGTTTTCGTGGAGATGGCGCATGAAGTCGCGGTAGCCGGCGGCGTCTTCGGCGGAAATCACCGCCAGACGATACGGCAGGGCAGGCATTTCAAGCCCTTCCTGCAGGTCCATGAGGCCTTCGCCGCGCAGGCGCTCGATGGTCTTCTGGCGCTCCAGTTCCTTAGCGCCCAGAGAGTATTCCGGATCTATGTCGTTTATTACCAGAGACAGGCCGTAGAGCTCGCTGTAATTCACCTGGACCTCCACGAGAACGACCATGCCTTCGGATATCGGAGAGCCGGTCACGGACTCGAAGTAAGGTCCTATGAATCTGTACTTTGAGCTCCAGATGACAGCGCTGGTCCTGGCGACAAGACCGGCCTCATCGCTCTGGGACAGCTCCAGATAACAATGGCCTCCGTGTCGTGCCTTTACGGCACTCACTTCGGCCCTTATCCATATCCGTTTCGGAAAAAGACATTCTATCCCCTTCTTCAGCTTCTGCTGCAGATCGAAAAGGTCAAATATTTCTTTTTCCATACGCTTTTCTCAATATTGCAACAAATTTAGGAAAAAATCTTGAATTTTCATATCTTTGCGCACGTTTTAAAGACCTGACGTTTTATGAAGATCACAGAGGCCCTATTTTCCGGCAGCAGCACAAGGATCTCCGAGAAGCCGAAGCAGAAATTCCCTGAATTCGCCTTCATCGGAAGATCGAATGTAGGCAAGTCCTCCCTGATCAACATGCTCTGCAACAAGAAGAACCTGGCGATGACCTCCAGCAAGCCCGGAAAGACCAGACTTGTGAACCATTTCCTCATAAACAGGCAGTGGTACCTTGTCGACCTCCCCGGCTACGGATATGCAAAGATGTCAGCGACCGGAAAGCAGAAGCTCGAGCAGGTCATCAGAAACTACCTCAACTTCTCCGAAGAGATGGTGATGCTCTTCGTCCTGATCGACTGCCGCCACGACATAGGCCAGGTCGACATGGACTTCCTTTTCGAGCTCGGACAGAGCCGGATACCTTTCGCCATCATCTTCACGAAGGGTGACAAGATGGGCCCGGTGGCCCTCCAGACCCAGATAGAGAAGATGAAGCAGCAGATACTCGAACATTGGGAAGAGCTTCCTCCGACATTCGTCAGCTCGTCAGAGAGCGGGCTCGGCAGGGAGGAGATCCTCGATTACATAGGCTCGGTGCTCGACAGTCTGGAACAAGAATGATAATGACCTTAAACCTTCAATACGATGCAACACGAACACGAACACAAACTCAAGCTATTCGCCTGCAGGGCCTCAAAGGAATTCGCACTCAAGGTGGCCAAGGCTCTCAACATAGAAGTCGGCAGTTCTGACGTTCTGACCTTCAGCGACGGAGAGTTCCAGCCAAGCTACAATGAAAGCGTACGAGGAGCGACTGTATTCATCATCCAGTCCACTCCGCCACCGACAGACAACCTCTTCGAGCTCCTTCTGATGATCGATGCTGCAAAGAGAGCTTCAGCCCACAAGGTGATCGCCGTTATGCCTTACTTCGGATGGGCAAGGCAGGACCGCAAGGACAAGCCTAGGGTTTCGATCGGAGCGAAGCTTGTTGCAAACATGCTCCATGCTGCAGGATGCGACCGCGTGATGACATGCGACCTCCATGCAGACCAGATCCAGGGATTCTTCGATGTTCCGGTAGACCACATCTATGCAAGCGCAGTGTTCCTCCCTTACCTGAAGGGACTCAACCTTGAGAATCTCGCCATCGCGGCGCCCGACATGGGAGGCGCAAAGAGGGCGAATGCGTATGCAAGATATCTTGAATGCCCTGTCATCATCTGCCACAAGTCTCGCGAAAGAGCAAATGTAGTAGGCTCTATCACAGCCATCGGAGACGTTGCAGGAAAGGATGTTGTAATCGTAGACGACATGGTCGACACAGCGGGAACCCTCGCAAAGGCCGCCAACGTATTGAAGGAGATGGGCGCGAGGAGCGTGAGGGCATGTGCCACACATCCTGTATTCTCTGGTCCGGCATACGACAGGATCGCCGAGTCTTCTCTTGAGGAAGTTATCGTTTCGGATACCATTCCTCTGAACCCTGACCCGGCAAAGGACAAGAGCAAAATCACAGTGCTTACGATGACCGACATGTTCGCAAGCATCATAAGCAAGGTCTACAATTACGAGGAAATCAGCTCTAGCTTCATCAACTAGAAATGGAGATTCTGATTGCAGCCTTGGTACTTGTAGGGCTCTGCGTGTTCGGGCTTTGCTTCAACATCATCTTCAGGAAGGACGGAAAGTTCCCTGAGACTGAAATAGAGAACAATGTCGAGATGCGCAAGAGAGGCATCAAGTGCGCCAAGGAAGATGAGATAAAGCTTTGGGGCAAGAAGGACAAGGACGGCAACCCGGTAGCCTGCGATGAAGGCGGATGTGGAAGCTGTTCCAGCTCCCACATCTGTGGGTGATCTTAACCCCCTGCCCCCTGTCAGGGGGACTTCGGCCCTGCCCGGGCCGGTCGCTTACAGCGACTTTTTAACCCACCGCACATGGTGGTCAATATATTTTCGGTCCCGGATAGGGACATGCAATTATCGCCGAGAGGCGGGATTTTAATAACATTCTGAATTATGAGTTTATTAGCAATCGTAGGACGCCCTAACGTGGGCAAGTCAACCCTTTTCAACCGCCTGGTAGGAATGCGTCAGGCTATCGTTGACGAAACAGCGGGAGTGACCCGCGACAGACATTATGGAAGATGTGAATGGTGCGGCACAGAGTTCTCTGTAGTCGACACAGGAGGATACACATCAAATTCGGACGACATCTTCGAAGAGGAGATCCGCAAGCAGGTGGTTCTTGCCATCGAGGAGGCGCACGTGGTGCTCTTCATGGTCGAGGCCGGCACAGGAATCACCGACTACGACGAGGAGATCGCAGACCTTCTGCGCCGCAGCGGCAAGCCAGTCGTTCTCGCAGTCAACAAGATCGACTCAGGCGAGAAGATCTATGACGCCTTCCAGTTCTATTCGCTCGGTCTTGGCGAGGTATACAGCATATCAGCTGCCAACGGCGGCGGAACGGGAGACCTCCTGGACGCCATCGTGAAGGAACTTCCTGCAGAAGATCCTGACACTGACGAGCATCCTGAACTCCCGCACTTCACCATCGTAGGAAAGCCTAACGTAGGAAAGTCATCCCTCACCAACGCCCTTCTCGGCAAGGAGAGGAACATAGTGACCCCTATCGCCGGCACCACCCGCGACTCCATCGCAACCCTCTACAACAAGTTCGGCCACGAGTTCATGCTCGTAGACACAGCCGGAATGCGAAAGAAGACCAAGGTACATGAAGACCTGGAGTTCTATTCGGTCATGAGGTCCATCCGCGCCATCGAGCACTCTGATGTCTGCATCCTCATGGTAGATGCCCAGACAGGCATCGAGTCGCAGGACATGGCCATCTTCAACCTCATCCAGAGGAACAGGAAGGCATGCGTGGTGGTAGTCAACAAGTGGGACACCATCGAGAAGGACAGCAACACGATGAAGGAATACACAAAGGCCATCAAGGAACGTCTTGCACCGTTCAATGACCTCCCTATCATCTTCACTTCCGTGATCAACAAGCAGAGGATCATGGATGTGCTCGACGCTGCAGCACACGTCTATGACAACTACTCTCGCAAGATCAAGACATCGGAGCTCAACGAAGTCATGCTTCCGGAGATAGAGAACTATCCTCCGCCTGCATGGAAGGGCAAGTACATCAAGATCAAGTACGTGACCCAGCTCCCTACAAAGTCTCCTTCGTTCGCGTTCTTCTGCAACCTTCCGCAGTACATCCGCGACCCATACCGCCGCTTCCTTGAGAACAAGCTCCGCACCCATTTCGACTTCCTGGGATGTCCGGTGCAGGTCTTCCTCAGACAGAAATAATCACTTTCCCCCCCCCTCACCTTGCCGCCAGACGCTGCCAGACGCTGCCGGGTGATGCAAGTCAGACGGGCCGCCTCCTTCTGGAGAGCGGCCCGTTACTGAACTATAACCCTATTAACAACTAAAACTAACCTTGCCTCTGGATTTTGCAAACCCCATGCCAAACATAAACACCGCCAACACAACCAACCACTCCCAACCATCCTTCTCAAACCTCCATTACTGACCTCTGTCCCAAATCTTCACCAAGATTACCATCTGACCTTCGTTCTTGATTTCCGCCCCGAATCTTCAGAAGGCAACATTTTTGCGGCGACCGGCGACACACACTATAAAGTAAAGTGTTGACGGACAACACATTACATCTCACCACGCGTCGCCAGTACCCCTGTCGAAGTGGGGTACCGGCGACGCAGACATTTCACAAAACACTGAACATCAAGACCTTACACACTCTCCTTTGTCGCCGGTCGCCGCAAATCTTTGAGGACAGACATATCAGCTTACGTCTGACTGACCATCTCACAATTGTCATGCTGAACGAAGTGAAGCATCTTTAACGAGAGGAAGCATCTTGAGAATAACGCCCCTCCGCAATGCTCAGGAGGAGAATTAGAGTTCAGTTAAGAAATGACCTCCGCCCTTGATTTTCATTCGAGATCACCGATCGTAGTCTTCGTTCCTGATCCCAGTCTCTAGTATTCATCCCAGGGGCTGTCCCGATTTCCGTCCCGGAGCTTCATTGGTGATCTCCATCCCTAGGTTCGGTCACCGATTTCCGTTCCGGAGCTCTGAAGGGCAACATTTTTGCGGCGACCGGCGACACACACTATAAAGTAAAGTGTTGACGGCCAACGCATTACACCTCACCACGCGTCGCCAGTACCCCTGTTGAAGTGGGGTACCGGCGACGCAGGCATTTCACAAAGCACTGAACATCAAGACCTTACACATTTCCCTTGTCGCCGGTCGCCGCAAATCTTTGAGGACAGACATATCAGCTTACGTCTGACTGACCACCTCACAATTGTCATGCTGAACGAAGTGAAGCATCTTTAACGAAAGGAAGCATCTTGAGAATAACGCCCCTCCGCAATGCTCAGGAGGAGAATTAGAGTTCAGGTAAGAAATGACCTCCGCCCTTGATTTTCATTCGAGATCACCGGTCCTAGTCTTCGTTCCTGATCCCAATCTCTAGTATTCATCCCAGGGGGCTGTCCCGATTTCCGTTCCGGATCTTCATTGGTGATCTCCATCTCAGGGTTCGGTCACCGATTTCCGTTCCGGAGCTCTGAAGGGCAACATTTTTGCGGCGACCGGCGACACACACTATAAAGTAAAGTGTTGACGGCCAACACATTACACCTCACCACGCGTCGCCGGTACCCCTGTCGAAGTGGGGTACCGGCGATGCGGGCATTTCACAAAACACTGAACATCAACACCTTGCACACTCTCCTTTGTCGCCGGTCGCCGCAAATCTTTGAGGACAGACATATCAGATTACGTCTGACTGACCACTTCACAATTGTCATGCTGAACGAAGTGAAGCATCTTTAGCAATAAAGATCCTTCGCGATGCTCAGGATGACAATAAATATACAGGACTAGAATTAGTACTCAGAATAGCGATGGATACTCTAGAGGAGAATTAATTTTCAAGAGGAGAATAAGTACTCAAAAGGACAACAAGTGCTCAAGACGACAATAAGCACTCAGGAGGAGAAACAATGATATAGAAGAGAATGACAAAGAAGTTCTAGGAGGACAATAAGAGTTCAGGAGGAATAAATATTCAAATGCTCAAGATGACAAATTATTTTTCTCGAGGAGAAAAGTACTCAGGAGGAGAAGCGGTGTTCAGGAGGACAAAATAGGTGGGAAAAGTATATGGTTTTAATAAAAAAAAGAAAAAACTGCTGTTGTTTTAGGGTAAAACAACGGAATGGTTAAATGTTGGGGGTACTTTTATGGGGTATTTAAAACTATTGAAGATATGATTGAGAGAGAGTTTTACCACGCGTGCAGCGAAGGATTGGAAAAGAGCCTGATATTCAGAAATCGGGAGGAGTTTATTGTAGGGATGAACTATGTGGCGATATGCGAGCATAAGTTCAAGGTTCGTATCTTATGCTTCTGTCTGATGGGAAACCATTTTCATTTCATCTTGAGCGGGACATATGATGAGTGCTGGCGCTTCATGAACGAGTATAAGAGGATGTGTGCCATGATGATGAAAAGGTTACAGGGAAAAGGAGAAGCGCTGAAGAATGTGGAAATCCAGATGAAAAGAATCAGCGACAGATCATACCTAGAGGCTGCCATAGCTTATGTGCTGAGGAATCCCGTAGCAGCAGGATTCAGGCTGATGCCTGATCAGTATCCCTGGGGGTCTGGAAGCATGTATTTCAGAAGAGACTATATGCCAAAGGGAAAAAGAGCGGACGAATTTCCTGTCAGAAAGCTCATGCACGAGATTCTTCACAGCAAGACAGCTATTCCTGGAGACTATATCATAGATGAATCTGGAATGGTGTCTCCTTTATGCTATATTGACTACAAGACTGTAGAGGAAGTGTTCGGACATCCATCCAGGCTGATGGGACTCCTGTCTTCCAAGAAGGAAGCTGAATTTGAACTGTTTCTTGGAATCGCTGACAAATACAATCCCGATCTGGAAGAATTGAAGGATTCCATACGGGAACTTATTGATGCCGAATTCGGTGTCAGGGCAATAAGTCAGCTCAGCATGGAGCAGAAGATCATCTTATGCAGCTTGATGAGGCGTAATTTCCACGCCAGCAGAAAGCAGATTGCTCTCATCACGCGTCTTAACTTGGAGACTGTCAATCAGATTGTTTGATGGGACTGGCGACAGGGGTGGTGGAGGGGTTTTAGGCTAACACCTTGCAAGTCAAACACATACACCAACTCTGGAAGGAGCAGGGCGTCGCCGGTCCCCCATTTTTCAGGGGGACTGGCGACGAGCTTGTAGGGTAGAGCACTAGTAATCAATGCATTACAAACACACGCCATCGCCGGTCTCTGCAATTTGGGAACGCTGTAGGGTTGAATAATGGGAGACATGTAGAGGTGGATAAAGAGAGACATCGGTAGAGGTGAAAAAGGAGGCCGCCAACAAGGTTGGAGGGATGAGCGACGACTAAGTTAGAGGGTGAGGAACGATAGGATAGGAGGTGAGATAGAGATAGGGTTTAATAGCCAGAGTTGAAGAGACCCCGGCAGGGTTGATAGAAAAACGCCGGCAGGGTTAGATAAAGAGAAGTCTGGTAGGGTCGGAAAAGGAGAAAACTGGCAGGGTCGATAAAAGGAGAAAACTGGCAGGAGGGAACAAGGAGCCCCCTAATATGGTTGGAGGGTGAGTTCCGACTAGATTAGGAGACGAGTTCCACCGGGGTTGGAGGGTGAGTTCCGACTAGATTAGGGGACGAGTTCCACCGGGGTTGAAGGGTGAGTTCCGACTAGAATAGGGGACGAGTTCCACCGGGGTTGGAGGGTGAGTTCCGACTAGATTAGAGGGCGAGTTCCAGCGGGGATGGAGGGCTAGACGGTGGATGTAAGATACTGGGAATCAGCTGATGGGGGATCTGGTGGGGGATCAGCGGTTTTGGTGGAGCCAGGTGCGGGCGTAGGGGCAGGTGGCTTGGCAGGAGTAGCCTTCTTCGAGGGAGTAGCGGTAGGCGGCCTCTACAAGAGAGGCGGCGATACCGCGGCCGCGGAGTTCCTTGGGTACGAAGGTGTGGATGATGTCGAGGATCTTTCCCCTGACGACATATGTAAGGTAGGCGGTATAGCCTTCCGTCTGGATTTCGAAGCGTCTGGCGGCTTCGTCATGGGTTATTTCTGATTTCATCGTATAACGTCATTACCGGAGAAGGACATTCTTCTCCGTCATGAACCGGAATATCAAAAGGGATGCCGCTACTTCTTTATGGACTCGTAGGCGTATGAACCCAGGCCGAAGACGATCTGTGTGATGGCCTGCGAGGTGTGGGAAAGGGTCGCGTAGATGATGCCGGTCTCCATCGGGATGCCGTAGACAAAGGAGAGGGCGAGGCCGATGATGAAGTGGAAGGCGCCGATGCCGCCGGGGACAGGGACTGCGAAGCCGAGTCCGCCGACCAACGAAAGGAAGAGGGCGTCGATCAGGTCGAGGCCTTCGAGGAAGGGAGCGGCCCACATTGTGGATGCAGCCATGAACCAGTACATGATCCAGATGAAGGCGGTGTAGGCGAAGAACATCCATTTGCGCTCCATGCGCAGGCAGCTGGAAAAGCCCTGGGCGAGGCCGCGGAATATGCCCCAGACCTTGCTGCAGAAGGCATTTGAGGTGCGGTAGCGCCATGTCGCCCAGAGGCCGCCAAGCCCTGCGGCGGCCAGGACGGCGACCACCCACCAGAGGCTGAAGCTCAGGCGTGTGGACATCGGCGTCCAGATCTGCTCTACGAAGAAACTGCCGAAACGGTCAAACCCTCCTACGACCACTACGGCCAGCAGGATGAGCATTACCAGAAGTTCCCATCCGCGCTCCAGGACTACCGTTCCGAGGACCTTGTCGTAGGATGCCTTGCGGCGCTCCGGATCCGAAGGATCTGCCGGAGCGGACCTGCGGGTGATGACTCCGCAGCGGACGAATTCGCCGATGCGGGGGAAGATGAAGTTGGAGATGTTGCCTATGTTTATGCCGTTGAAGGTCGTGGTGCGGGTTATGGTGTCATCGATGGGGAGCAGGAGCTGGCGCCAGCGGACGGCACGGAGCCAGAAGGCAGTACTGCCGGCCGCCATGGAAAGCAGTACAAATCCCCAGCGGCAGGTCTTCAGTTCCGCCCAGAACTCTGTCCACTCGACTTCGCGGAACGAAACCCAAAGCAGCAGGACCGCCAGGGCTGCGGATGCTGAGTATTTTAGTATCTTTTTAATTTTATCTTTCATATTCATCTGTATAAGATCCTTCACTTCGTTCAGGATGACAACCGGAAGATTCAGGATGACAACCGGAAGGTTCAGGATGAACCCCTGGAAGTTCGGGATAGCATGCAAGTGTGCAAATTTATCCAAAAGTTTACTAACTTTGTATGTTTAACCGCAAAAAGAACATTTATGGCGTCAATTTTAGGCATCGGAAACGCTTTGACCGATATTCTGGCTGTGCTTCCGGACGATACATTCCTGAAGGAGTTCCACCTGCCGAAAGGCAGCATGCAGCATGTGGACATGGAAACCGGAGACAAGATTTGGAAGACCCTCAAGCCGATGGGAGTACAGCTCGTGGCTGGCGGATCGGCCGCAAATGCAATCACAGGCACATCGATCTTCGGCATGGAGTCGGGATTCATCGGAAAGGTGGGCGACGACGATCTGGGCCACCTCTTCAAGAGCGACCAGGAACAGTACGGAATCAGGTCGATGCTGCTGAAGGGTGTCAATTCTTCGGGCAGGGCGATGGTGTTCATCACCGCCCCGAACGCCGAAAGGACATTCGCCGTCTATCTGGGTGCGGCCCTCGAACTGGTACCGGAAGACCTGAAGCCTGAGTATTTCGAAGGCTATGACTACTTCCATATAGAAGGATATCTTGTTCAGAATCAGGCAACTATACGCCGGGCAGTGGAGCTGGCCAAGGCAGCAGGATGCATCATCTCCCTCGACATGGCATCATACAATGTCGTAGAATCCAACTATGCATTCCTCCATGACATCGTGGAGAATTATGTGGACATCGTCTTCGCGAATGAGACGGAGGCAAAGGCCTTTACCGGTCTGGAGCCTCGCGAAGCCCTCGACGAGATCGCCAAGAGCTGCAGGATCGCGGTCGTGAAGGTCGGAAAGGACGGATCGATGGTCAGGATGGGGGACGAATACCACTTCATCGAAGCATGGCCCGCAAAGCCTATCGACGCGACGGGAGCCGGCGACACATATGCAGCCGGATTCCTTTATGCCCATTCTCTCGGCATGCCTCTGAAGGTCTGCGGAGAAGTCGGCTCGATCATCGCGGCAAAGGTCGTGGAAGTCGTCGGAACCAAGATAGACATCCCTCGCTGGAAGGCGGCAAAGAAGGAAATCCGCGAGCTCATCGCAGCTAATACGACCGAGACATGTACGGATTTATAAGAAACTACATCCGCAGGAAGCGGATTGAAAAATATGCCAGCTACGTGGCCACAGGGCTGATTCCGATATCGGAGATCAAGTCGGTGAATGTGGTGGTAGACGTCGAGGAGCCCGGTTTCGACCAACTGAAGGAAGACATCCTCGCATGGGGCAGGACGGCCGGAGTGAAGCTGAACCTCTACTTCTTCGACTTCCGCCGTCTGGGTAAGGACGAACTTCTGCTCACCAGCATCACCAACACCCTTCTGAAGAAGGAGCTCGACTGGATCGGGATGCCGGACCTGGCGAAGATAGCCCCGCTCATCGATGAGCCCAGCGACCTCTTCATCTCGATGATCGACAACGGAGACTTCCCTATCGACTTCGTGACCAGATGTACGAAGGCCAGATTCAAGATCGGAAGGCACGGGTATGAAGGCCATCCTTTCAACATGATCCTCTCCGGAGGCGAAACCGCCGATCTCCGTTCTGAATCAAGGGCGATTTTTGCGGCAATAACCGAATTCATAACAAAGATCAGATAATGAGAAAACTCAAAGACTATCTATTGGTCGGCGTAAAAGGCGCATGCATGGGAGCCGCCGACGTCATCCCAGGCGTATCCGGAGGCACAATCGCCTTCATCACAGGCATTTATGACGAATTCGTCGGATCTATAGCACGCGTAGACGCAGAAGCAGTCAAGCTGCTCTTCAAAGGAAAGTTCAAGGATTTCTGGAAACATATCAACGGCTGGTTCCTCCTCTCCGTCGTAGCCGGAATCGGAGTCAGCGTCGTGGCCCTCGCAGGACTGATGCAGATGCTCCTGAGCGACCACCCCATCCAGACATGGGCCTTCTTCTTCGGACTCATTGTAGCATCATCCATCTTCATCCTCCGCGGAATCTCAGGATGGAAAGTGCGCGAAGTCCTGATGGTAGCCTTCGGAATCCTTTTAGGTGTAGTGGTCTGCACCCTCTCCCCTACCGAAACCCCTGAAGCCCTCTGGTTCATCTTCCTCAGCGGATCCATCGCCATCTGCGCGATGATCCTCCCGGGCATTTCCGGTAGCTTCATCCTCCTTATACTGGGCAAATACCAGTTCATCATGGGAGCCATCACCGGGCTGCTGTCAGGCGACGAATTCGGACGCAACTTCCTGATACTCGCCGTCTTCATGGTGGGAGCGGTGGTCGGTATCCTCGGATTCTCCAAATTCCTCCACTGGCTCCTCGCACGCTGGAACAAGGAAACCCTCCTCGTCCTCGCCGGCTTCATCATCGGATCGCTTGTAAAGGTATGGCCATGGAGCAACATGCCGGCCATCGTCTGCTCGCAGTTCCCTGCAGTCGCAGCGCTTTCGGAGACGGCTGCCGAGGCTGCTGAAGCAGCCGCAGCCGGCGGCCCGCTCGCCGCTACCGCCGCCGAAACCGCCCAGAAGGCCTACGAGGCAGCAGTGGCAAGCCACGCCTCGATGATCGACCCACAGATCTTCAGCGCCATAATCTTCGCCCTCATCGGCTTCTCCCTCGTAACCGGCATCGAGATCGCCGGCAAGATGATGAAGAAGTAAAAGCCGCCCCAACGAAAATTTTGACATTTCAAATAAAAAGCATATCTTTGCACCCACTTTTGGAAAAAGCGCCGGCCTCACGGCCCCGCCACCCAAAAGCAACAAGGCTCGGTTCGGTAGCTCAGTTGGATAGAGCAACAGCCTTCTAAGCTGTGGGTCTTGGGTTCGAATCCCAACCGAATCACTTGATAATCAGCAAAATGCATCGCTTTCGGCGATGCATTTTTTGTATGACACATCTGTGTCAAAAGCTTGCTTTTGTAAGCTGGTGGGGCATACAAAAAAGCGGCTCAGACGCAGTCTGACCGCATTTTGCTGATCACTCAAGATGATGGCCCGCGGAGGAAGGGAAAAAGCCTCGCAGAGGCTTAATCCCGATCTGACAAGTTATTCCAATGATGCCAACTTAATCCTTTTCGGTATCGGAAACAAAGCATCAATCTCCGCCTCAAGCATAGCCTGCCGCCTCAACATTTCTTCCCTTTCCATCTTCGCCTCCATTCTGGTCTTCCTCTTTAAAGCCTCACGCCGGCTCTTAAGCTCTCCTGCCCGAACAATTTCATCAGCCAATACATCAAGCTTCGCATTCAACCCAACATTCTTACGCAACTCACATTCCCATATCGTTATCACAGTCCAGTCCAAAGCCTCCAGATGTGCTGTCGTCACCTCATCCCGATGCCGGTTCCTCGCAATCTTTGCTTCCCAGAACTCAATATTAGTTTTAGGTTTGGTCGCATAGCGACATCCTTTATGCCCATGCCAAAAGCATCCGTTTACCATAATTGCCACTCCATACTTCGGCAAAACAATATCCGGACTTCCTGGCAATTTCTTATTATGCAGACGAAAACGAAATCCACGAGCGTGCAATCCCTTCCTAACCAGAATTTCCGGTTTGGTGTTCTTGCCACGTATGGATGACATACACTTATAGCGTTGAAATGGAGTAAGGATATCCGACATAGGAAATATTTTCACAAATTTGGCGAAATTATTGTAAAGACGCGAACTGTTCATTATAAAATTTTCGATTATGGATAAAACACAAGGGCCATATCCTGACAAGGGTAACGTAGGACTGGACATCGGCATAGCTGCTTATAAGGTGTTAGCAACAGATCCACCCAAAGTAAAACAACTCAAAGAAGCCATCAAGAAGATTGACAAAGTGTTAAAATCCGGATATACGGATCAGCTTCTGTATGAAAACCAAAGTGTCTGCTCACAATTTCCAGAAATAATATTTGCTCGTCAATCTGGAATCACTAGAACTACTGAAGATTTTCTGCGATCTCAGTCACGGCAAATTCAATACGAATCATTAAAAACAATTGGACTTACATTATTTAACGCAGTAAAAGCAGGCAAGGCCATACAAATAGTTGAGGAGGCTGGCAAAGTCGCGATTAAAAAGTCTGGGGACAAACTCTTAGGGCTACTGGCTAAAGATTGATTTACGCCAAGGCATAAACCACCCTCATTATAATCGTTTCCACTTCTATCATTTAAGGAATGGAGACGATTTTTCATTATAAATATTTGCCTTATAGATTACCAACTAATGAACATAATCTGAGAAAAATTGCTATTTTTGCCAAAACAAGGCAAAAATCACAAATTCATTCTATCATATTATGTTGTTCGGCAAAAGGATAAAGGAGCTGAGAGAGTCTCAGAAGCTACCTCAACGTGTCGTTGCAGATGCACTCGAGATTACCATTCCTCTTTACAGCAGGGTTGAACGTGGCGAAAGAACCCTTTCAAAGTCTCACCT
>JAFTYS010000046.1 GCA_017461285.1 Bacteroidales bacterium
AACCGCAAAGGTAGGAAAATTTTTCTTTATCAAAGAAAATAATATATCAACTATCTCTATTTCACTCTCATAATGGCCTATATCCATGATCATGAAGCCTTCATGAGTGAAGAAATTGTGATATGAGATATCGCCGCTGAGGTAGAGCTGGGCACCCGACTTCATGGCCGCTCCGATGAGCGAACCGCCGGATCCTCCACACATGGCGACACGGCTTATCATGCCTTCCACAGGTCTGGAAGCCCTCAAGGCCTTGAGACCGAACCTTTCCTTGACAAGCCTCACAGCCTGCTCCGCAGTCAGCGGTTCAGGAAGATTTCCCACGACTCCCAGGCCGGTTCCGTCCCCGTCTTCGTCCAGTATCTCCACATCCTTGAGTCCGAGCCTTGCCGCCATGGCGCCGCTGACTCCCGCGATGACCTTGTCGGCACTTGTATGGGCGGCATAGACGCTGATCCCGGCCTTGACGGCCTTGATCACGGCCTCGCCTACAGGATTGTCCGGAGAGATCTTCTTCAGTCCTGAAAATATAAGGGGATGATGTGTGACGATCATGTCGGCACCGCACTCAACAGCTTCGTCCACAAGTTCCGGAGTGCAGTCAAGACCAAGAAGCACGGAACTTACCGGGGCATCCGGCGAGCCTATGCACAGGCCGCTGTTGTCCCAGCCTTCCTGCAGAGAAAGAGGAGCAAAGTCCTCGATCACCTTGATTACGTCCCTTACGATCATAGTTCCTCACGGATTTCGGCGAGCTGCTTGCGGATCGCCTTGAGCGACTCCAGCACCCGTGCCTTGTTGATCACTTCCTTCCTGTCGCCCTTGAGCCTCTTGGCAGCGCCCTCCAGTGTAAGGCCTTCGACCTTCACCAGCACATGGATATGCTTGAATGTCTCGACATCCTCCTTTGTGAAGAGGCGGTTGCCCTTGGCATTCCTCTGCGGCTTGATGAACTTCGGGAACTCATTGGCCCAGAAACGCACCAGCGATGTGTTCTCGCCAAGAATCTCGGCTACCTCACCGATCGTGTACAAATACTTTTCCATTATATCTTCCTTTAAAAGATCCTTCACTTTGTTCAGGATGACAGCGTCAAGTTCCGTGTGCAGGATGACAGCGTCATCAGTCCAGCGACTGTCCGGTTGAGACGGACATCACCAGCATGTTCACATATTCCTCCGGTGTGACAGAGGCGAAAAGATGGTTTACAGGGTCAAGCACCACAGTGTCGCGGAGCACCTCGTAATGGAGATGCGGGGCGAAAGAGTTGCCGGACACACCTACATATCCCAGCCTTGTGCCGCGTCTTACCTTGCGTCCCTTCACCGCCTCCATGTCCGCAAGATGGGCATATCTTGTGAAATACCCGTTGCCATGGTCGACCACCACGACATTTCCGAGGCCCTTGCGCGACCTGATCACTTCCGAAACCACGCCGTCAGCGGCCGCATACACAGGCTCTCCTGCCGGAGCTATCATATCCAGACCGTTATGCATGATGCTCACCTTATAGAACGGGTTGATCTTCTCGCCTACCGAAGCGCCGGTCTGTGCGAAAGAGAAATTCTCTATAGGCTTATGCATCGGAGGCATCACGAAGGCACTGTCCTGCATCGCCGCCATGATCCTGCGGAAATTGTCCTCCACCCTGCCGGCAGCGCCGGTCATGACATCCAGCTTTTTCTCGGCATACCTGACGATATCTCCGTCCGGAACGGAATCGAGCCCCACGAAGAAGTCCAGAGAGGACATCGGGTCCATGTTCGGAGCCGATGTATTGAATATCTCCGTATAGATGCGGTCATCCTTCATCTTGAGTCCCTCGATGACATCCGACAGCAGCTCCTCCTTCTTCTGCAGTTCCGGGAATTCGCTCTCGAACATCCTGTTCTCATCCTTCAGCTTCTGCTCGGCATCCGTGCTGAAGACCAGGGCGAAGATCACATAATACACCAGGGCGAGGGACAGGGTAGCGACAAAAAACATCAGTATCTTACGGATTACCGCCCACACTGATGTCCTTGTCTTCCTGAATCTGAAGTCTTCCCTATCGTATTCGTACTGGCTCATGACTTTCCGTTATCCCTCCTTCTATGCGAAGGATGAAGGGTGATGTTCTTTGATGCATCCGCCGTGTTCTGCACCATCACGGCATACTCTTCCGGAGTGATCGAAAGGTCGTAGTAGTTTGCCGGATTGATGTGATTTCCCTTGTATATCACCTCGTAATGCAGGTGCGGGCCTGAAGATTTTCCGGAATTTCCACTCTGGCCTATGCACTCTCCTCTCTTGATCTTCATTCCCTCCACGACGCCCACAGCCTTGAGATGGGCATATCTGGTCTTGTATCCGAATCCATGGTCAATCACCACCTGGTTGCCGTATCCGAAGAACTCGAACTTCACGCTTTCCACTACTCCGTCTCCTGTCGCATACACAGGATTGCCCGGCTTCATCGCAAAATCCACACCGGTATGGCGGGCAGTACGTCCGCTCATAGGGTCTTTCCTGTAGCCGAAGCCGCTTGAAAGCCTGTAGACTGAAGGATCAGGATTGATCGGCGGGATGGCAGGAATGCACATGGCCATGTCACCGGCCCTCTTCGAAAGAAGGGCCACCTCGTCGAATGAACGGCTCTGCACGTATGTCTTCTTTGTCAGGACATCGAGCCTTACAGCCATGTCCTTCAGAAGCAGGCCGCTTCCCGATTCGTCATAATGGGCATATCTGTTGACACCTCCGAATCCCGCATTCCTCACTTCGGCAGGGATCTCGTTCATACCGAAGATCGAGCGGTATATTCCGTCATCCCTCATCTGGAGAGAGGTCAATGCCTCCTCGTATGAGTCAAGCTGCATGTTCATGACCTCGACCTTCGAGCACCATTCCGCATTCTTCTTCTTGAGAAGCGCGGTCTTCGGCAGTTCCCATCCGAGGACAGAGGTGTATATCCAGAAATACACGAAAGCCATCACCACGCTCACTGCAAACATGCAGAGAGGCATGAGGACACGAGACGCGCGAGAACGTTTCTTCACCTCATAAAGGAGCGTTCTCGAATTAAATACATATTTCTTGTTTTTGGACATATCGGGCAAAGATAACGAAAATCTGCGACACTTCTATAAAAAATAATATTTTTTACATTGTATGAGCTTAAAACATGGTTTTCTATGGTCTTTTACAGAAAAAATATGTATTTTTGCGAGTTAATTTGCCGTAGCATGCATTGACGGCAACCGGAAAGAATATAAAACTGAAAAACATATGACATCT
>JAFTYS010000047.1 GCA_017461285.1 Bacteroidales bacterium
AGGATCCTGCGGCAGGGAGATTTTCATATCGGTAACGGATTCTACATGAATGATTACATCATGGGAATCGATCTGAACTGCTAGCACTCTTTGTCCGGCTGCTGTCCGTCATGCGCCTTCCACATGCACTCTGTGATCTTCATGTCTGTGAAGACTGCGGTAAACGACGAATCTTCAGGAGAGCAAGCGTAGATTCCGAAGCTTATTCTGTCAGAAGCTGCGTGCATGTGGCAGATCCTCATCTGGCTGAAGTCTGTTCCGTCTGTAGAGCACTCGATACAGAAGTCGTCTCCGCGGCGTGAGAAACGGTACCACATGGTCTTTACGTCTGCTCCGATTGCTGTAGTCGCCCAGTCCGAGTATCCTCCGTTTGTGACTACGCTGCCGAGATGCTGGAACTCTTCATTCTCATACTCTACTGAGCCTTTGAGCCAGTTTTCGCTGTCCAGGTACATCACGATTCCGCACTGGTCGAAACGATGGTGGCTCTGGGTGAAGTCTGTCTTTACCACAAAACTGAAATACTTCTCTGAGGTTTCCATCTGCAGCACCGGGGCGTTGTCATTACGGAAATGATAATAGGTCCTCTGCCAGAGGTCTGTGTGTGGAGCGGTTGTTACGGTTATCGTGTCACCCTTGACCTCAGACGCTGCAGGAGTCCTTGTCCACTTCATGTTGTCCGGATTTATCTTGCCGTTGTTCTGCAAGGCCTCTGTAACGCTGTCGACGAATCCGTCTTCCGATGCGTTCTGTGATGGGTTGCCGCATCCTGCGGCCATGATGCAAATGCTCATTGCAAACAATGCTTTCTTTATGTTCATGATTATCAGAATGTCATTTCTTTTTCTTCAGTCTGCCGCTTTTGCGCAGGGCTTCGGATATTATCCACAGGAGTTGGCCGTTGGTGGAGCGGAATTCATCTTCCGCCCACTTCTCAACGGCCTCCATCGTCTGTGCGTCAATGCGCAGCACAAAGCTTTTGTTCTGCTCCTTTGGCATAGGGGATTGGTCTGTTAATGATGTAATGTTCCGGCATTGACTACAGGCTGTGCCGATTCGTCAGAGCAGAGCACTACAAGAAGGTTGCTTACCATGGCTGCCTTGCGCTCTTCGTCAAGTTCGACCACTTCGTTTTCTGCAAGCTGGTCTATCGCCATCTTCACCATTGAAACAGCACCTTCAACGATCTTCTCACGTGCCGAGATGATAGCATCGGCCTGCTGGCGGCGGAGCATTACGGCAGCGATTTCCGGAGCATATGCGAGATAATTGATACGTGCTTCTACAACCTCGATTCCTGCCATGTCAAGTCTTTCTGAAAGCTTCTTCTCCAGCTGGTCATTGATTTCGTCAGCATTCGAACGAAGGCTCAGTTCGCCTTCTGATGCCGAATTGTTGTCATATGCATAATATCCTGCCACCTGACGGAGCGCTGCGTCGCTCTGTACCGCCACGAAGTTTGCGAGGGCGTCCATGCGTGTCTCGCTTGCGGTAGGTACGGAAACATTGACCTGACCGTTAGCTGTCTTGGTGGTGGTCGTCTGGGTCGGAGCGTCAATGTTGAATACTGCCTTGTAGATTTCTTCAGCCTTTACCTTCCAGACCAGAACGAGGCCGATCATGATAGGATTTCCCATCTTGTCGTTTACCTTGATAGGGTCGGCATTGAGGTTGCGGGCGCGGAGCGAGATCTTCTTCACGCTCATGAACGGATTCACCCACCAGAAGCCTTCCTTGAGCAGGTTTCCGCGGTACTTTCCGAAAAACACAAGCACTCTTGCCTGATTAGGCTCGATCACCATAAGGCCGATGAGGGAAATCAATGCAACGATTATCCCGATCACACCGAGGATGGCTGTCAGAGCGGTACCGTTGTTGACGGCATAGATGATTCCCCAGATTCCGGCTGCTGTAAGGGCGAGGGATGCGAACATCATTACAAAGCCATTGGCCTTGAATCCCTTGTACTCGAAGTTCAAGTTCTTTTCCATATTTGTCCGTTTTATTAAATTGATATTATTTTGATATCACAAATATGGCAATAAATATTTAATATCCAAAATTTTCATCTAATATTTTGATGTGATTTCCAGAATCTGCTGACCGTACTTCTCGCACCTGGCTTTTCCGAAGCCTTTGATGGAGAGAAGTTCTGTCATGGTCTTGGGGACCAGAGATGCGATTTCGATGAGGGTGCTCTGATGCATTATGGTATATGCAGGCACATTGTCGGCCTTGAAACGTTCCGTACGCCATTCCTGGAGTCTTTCCCTGAGTTCTTCATTGACAGTAGACGGGGTGTCGGCGCTCTTGATGATCTTCCGGAGTCTTTTTCTTGCCTTTGTCCTGTCTTCAAGCTGACATTCCGTGCGGATCTTGCCGTACTGTTCGATGGAGAATCCTTCTGCAATTATTGATTCGAAGGTCCGGCATAGGATGTCCAGCTGGATGAACAGGTCTTCAGCGTCCTCCTTGAGCCGCTTCTTCACTTCCTTGTTGTCGACCTCCAGATCTGAGATGACTATGCAGTATTTTCTTATCTCCTCTACAATCGGCAGATAATACTCCGAAGCCTTGCGTATCCTTTCATTGAGGTATGAATCATCTTCTGATGGCGTGCCTTCGATCCGCGTCAGCTGGATCTTGAAGGTGTCGCCGGTCTTCCTGAGGTCTTCTGCCTTTATCTGGTACCGGATGAGCTTCTGATACTCGGACGGGTAGAGCTGCTCCATTGTTCCTGCCCATGCCTTGCGGTATGCAGTCAATGACTTTACCATGTCTGCTATCCCGAATATTTCCTTCAGGAGTTCGAAGGTGTGCTTTCTTTCTTCCCCGTCCAAAGCCGACCGGACGCTTTCAAGCGACGGTCTTCCGGCGTTGAATACGGCTACATGACTGTCGCTGTATATGGCTGATGGTCTTATCGGGGTTTCCAGGGATATGCCTTCAAGTGTGCGGCATCTGGATAGTGCTACATAGACCTGGCCGAAAGCGAATGCCGCACCGGCGTCTATAATGACATTGTCGAATGTAAGTCCCTGGCTTTTATGAATGGTCACTGCCCATGCGATCCTCAAAGGGAGCTGACGGAACTTTCCTATCACCTCCGGCATTATCTCTCCGGACGATTCGTCGAGCGCATATTCGATGTTCTCCCAGTCGACGGGCTCTACGGCAATCGCTTCGCCGTCCTGGTCTGTCACTGTGATCAGCCCCTTGTCAGTAATCGATTCCACGATACCTATCTTTCCGTTGTAGAACCTGCCTTCAGGGTCGTTCCTGACGAACATGACCTGCGCTCCCTTCTTGAGGGAAAGGACGCTGTCAGCAGGATAGCTGTTTTCCGGAAATTCGCCTTCCACTTCTGCTTCGAACATCACAGGCTCCCCGGGAAGCTTCGCCAGCTTGGATGAGTTTACCTGATCTGCCTGGCTGTTGTGCGTGGTGAGACGTATCACGTCGCTTTCGGAATCGAAAGCATTTACCCTGGAGTTCAGCTTCTGAAGAATATCGTGCGTAATCCTGTCTTCGCGTACTGCATTGAGGATTTCAAGGAAATCAGTGTCTTTCTGCCTGTGGACCTTCTGGAGTTCGATCGTGATGTAATCCAGTTTCTGGAGAGCCTTTGAGTGGAAGAAATATGGGGAAGGGTAGACTTGCGCCATGTATTGGCGCTCGTTTTCCTTCACTACAGGAGACAGCTGGTGGGCATCTCCTATCATCAGCAGCTGGACTCCTCCGAACGGCTTGCTGCTGCGGCGGTAATGCCTCAGACTCATGTCCACGGCGTCGAGCAGGTCCGCCCGGACCATGGAAATCTCGTCGATGACCAACAGGTCGAGGGTTCTGATGATCTTCTGCCTTTCCTTGCGGAGCCGGCGATATCTTTCCGGCATCTGGTACTCTGTCACAAGTTCCTTGACATCAGGAAGATATGGGCATAACGGGAGCTGGAAGAAAGAATGGATGGTCGAACCTCCCGCATTGATGGCCGCTACTCCGGTAGGAGCCAGGATGACGAACCTCTTTGAAATGTTCTGCGTTATGTATTTGAGGAAGGTTGTCTTTCCCGTCCCCGCCTTGCCTGTCAGAAATATCGATCTTCCTGTAAATCTGACATACCTCTCCGCCGTCTCAAAAATTGCATCCTTCTCCATGTCCATACCGTTTTGCACAAAGATATGAAATATTCTTCAAGAAAATTTGATTACCTTTGCCGCAAATACTGATATTATGGAAAAGGTTACGGAAAACCCTTTAAAAAACCGGGAAGGCAGCGATATGCTGCTTGTTGTCGTCGCTGCGCTTTTTGTCACCGCATATCTGGTGTCGAACATAATGGCCGTAAAGGTCATCGGCATCTTCGATCTTCTCTATTTCGATGCCGGCACAGTCACATTCCCGTTTGCATACATGCTTGGAGACGTCCTCACGGAAATATGGGGATATCGTACGGCCAAGAAAGTCATACTGCTTACCTTCGTGTGCAATGTCCTCATGGTCATATGCACGCAGATCGGTGTATGGCTTCCGTCTCCGGATTATCTGGATACGACCGCCCATGCATATAATACGATCTTCAACTATGTTCCTAGGATAGTCATTGCATCGCTTACCGGGTTTCTGCTGGGCGAGATTTCCAATGCATGGCTGATGGAAAAGATAAGGCATAAGCTCGGAGAAAGACGTCTCTGGGTCAGGACCATCGGCAGTTCTCTGATTGCCTATGTCTTTGACACTGTGCCGTTTGTGCTCATTGCCTTCGCCGGAACCCTGCCGGGACGCGATATCCTGCTGATGATCGCCCTTCAGTACTTCATGAAACTTGGAATAGAAGTCATTTTCGGAACTCCGATGGCATACGCCATGATATCTGAGATAAAGAAGAAGGCGATATGAATCGCCTTCTTCATCTTGTCTTGATTTCAAATTATTTCCTGATGCCGTAAAGGTAGGCGAGGAGGGCCATCTTTCCGCGCATTGTCTCGCGTGGGGTGAATTCTCCGTTGACCCACATGTAGCGGATGTTGAAGAATGATTCCTGATGTGGCCATCCGCTTGTATACCAGTCCGGATAACATCTTTCAAGAATGATCCTGGCATCTCCTCCGTTGCCGGGCGACCAGGTCTCGGTGCCGTTGAACGGTGTCTGGCCGGGGTGTGAGCCGGGAACTCCGTCGTTTCGTCCGGTCGTGTAGCAGTCTATGATATGGCGCTCTCCCAGTCCTGTCATTTCTACGGTGTTTGAAGGGTTTCTTCCGAGGCCCCATCCTGCTTCAATGTACATCGCCTTCTCAAGCTGCTCGCGTCTCTGCTGAGAGTCTGCGACATAATGGGCCAGAAGGACCATCTGCAGGTTTTCTGATGTCTGCCAGCGCGGATCGTTGGCTGTCCTGCGTGAAGGACGAGTCGACATATGATTCACATTGTTCTCATCAGCCTGCTTGTTCACACTCTTGACAAGGGTTTCGTAATATTCCGGATAATGCCTCTCCTGCGGACAGGTAAGGTATGCGGCGGCTCCCCATATCTGGTAATACTGGTTGTTGCGCTCTTTTGCAAACAATGGGGCTACACCGTTCCTTACCACACTCTCTTCCACCATGATGTCTTCCCATTCCCTGTCGCCTGTAAGGTTGTAGATGAATGCGGCTGCCATCTGCTTGAAATCGCGTCCTCTCATGCTTGAGGTGCCGATGTTCTGCCAGTCGTCAAGCTGGCTTACCTCCTGTCTTTCAGCGTATCTGAATGCCTTGACGGCTTCTTTCGTGTAGAAGTCGCACAGTTCCTTGTTGCCGTTGATTCTGAATGCTTCCGCAAGCATGGCGCAGTTTGCTGCGTTCGCCCAAGCGGCCATTGTAGTGCAGCCGGCCTGATACATCACTGTCCAGTCGGAAGACGGATTTGTAACTCCCTGCGAGTAGCCTTCTCCGTCCCTGATGCTTAAGAAGAAGTCCACTTCATTGCGGGCCTCGTCCAGAAGGTCAGGTATGCCGTTTCCGCTTTCCCTGATGCTGAGGTTGTCTTCTGCGAGACGTCCGTTCGTGAGAATGTAAGGCAGAAGCAGGTCGTAGATGTTGCTGACATGGGCCAGATGGCGGTCCCAGTCCATCGCGTCGGAATGTCCTCCGCGCACAATCTCATTGACCGGATTTCCAGGGAGCCTGTGTTTCCAGAACTCGGACTGTTCAGGCAGCTTGAAGTGAGGCTCGTCCCATACGTCGCCCCTGAGCTTTCTCCAGTCAGGATGCCATGGATGCATGTCTGTCTTGTATACGACCAGTCCTTTAGGATTCTCTCCCGGAATGAACTGAGGCTGGCGTGGTACGGGGGAGATGCGAGGGTCGACAGGCTCGCCCAGACGCATGTAATAGTAGCCGCGTACAGAATAATGGTAAGGCTGGAAATATATGTCGTTGCAGATGTCGAAGTCCATGCTGCATCCGACGTCTTCCACTACCAGACGGTAGCGCCCCGGTTCTGCAGCACTGAAATCGATGTTCCATACGTCCGAACCTGTCATGTTCTTCCTGTTCGCTTCTTTCTCCGATTCCTTTGCGCTCATCCAGAAGCTTACCTTTCCGGCCTTCTGCTTCTTGCCTGTCTTTGTGTTGTAGAGCCATACCTTCTTGCCTTCGAATGAAGAGTAGTCCCTTTGTCCGCCGTCTCCGAGCCAGAGATACAGGTCGGCAGCCTTGATGTCTTCTTCAGGTGAGTAACCTATGATGTTGACATGTACAGCCTCTGAAACTGAAGACCATATGTCAAATGTGACGTCTGCTGCTGTCTGGTCTGAACCGATGCCTTCCGGTATGTTCACTGTATATGTGGCACCCTGCTTCATGGATTCCGGAAGCTGAAGGAAGATCCAGTGGTCGAGCTCCGATGTCAGGGTGTTGTCAGTATTCATCGGCTTTGACTTTCTCCATGCTGCTACGGCCGTCTGCCTGCCGAACGACTTGTCGTCCTTCGACGATATGATCCATCCTGCAGCATTGCCTGCTGCTTCAGGATCAAGTCTCTGGCCGAAGACGAAAAGGGTGTCGTCTCCTTCCACGAATGTGTGGCCCAGATATGCGCTTGGGCCTGTTGCGTTGTCACGGTATCTCACTTCTCCGTCCCTGAAGTGGACCATGATGTAATCCTTGTCAATGGTCTTTACGTCAATAAGTCTTGTTGCGTTAAGCATCTGCGGGAAAACGATGCCTGCAAGCACCGCCGCCAGGGTCAGAAGTCGTTTCATTATCGGTCAAATGATTTTTTAGTGTTGTCAATTGTTTCGATTACGCGGTCGCACCATGCGTCGAACTCCGGATCTTCAATCTGCCTTTCCGGATGTTCCAATATGTAGGCGACTGTCTTGCGGATGCCTTCCTCCAGGCGTGTGGTCGCACAGAATCCCGGTACGGCGCGTTTCAGCTTGCTGCAGTCGAAAACGACAGTAACGGCCTTGTCTCCCAACAGACCGCCCCTCAGGTCGTAGGCTGCAGGAGATACTGCTGCAAGATAGTCTGATGCTACATAATATGGCTTGAACTCCACGCCGAGGGCGTCGGCTATGGATTGGTAGATCTGGTTCCATGTGAGTGACTCGTCGGACATGATCTGGTATGCTTCACCGATTGCACGCGGATTGCCAAGCAGTCCGATGAATCCTTTAGCGAAGTCCTCGTTCCATGTCATTGTCCAGAGGGAACTTCCGTCTCCGTGCACTATGACAGGCTTGCCCTCCATCATGCGCTTGAGGACCTGCCAGCTTCCTTTGGTGCCATGTACGCCTACCGGAACATCGCGTTCACAGTATGTGTGGCTAGGACGGACGATGGTCACAGGAAAACCTTCCTCACGATATGCCTTCATAAGAAGGTCCTCGCATGCGATCTTGTTGCGAGAGTATTCCCAATATGGATTGGCGAGGGTCGTTCCTTCCGTTATCACATGCTGGCGTGCAGGCTTGTTGTAGGCAGATGCAGAACTGATGAACACGTACTGCTTCGTGCGTCCGGAGAACATCCTGACGTCACGCGCCACCTGCTCCGGCACGAATCCGATGAATTCGCACACGGCATCAAATGTCTCGCTGCCGAGCTTTTCCAGAACTTCTTCCGGACGCTCGTTGATGTCTCCCGTTATGATTCTGACATTATGCGGCACTTCCGCACTGCGGTTGCCGCGGTTAAGCAGCCAGAGTTCGTGTCCTTCGGTTGCGAGTTGTCTGGTGATGGCACTGCTGATGGTGCCGGTTCCTCCGATAATAAGTACTTTCATAGTCTGTCCTCCTGAAACTTTAGTTTGAAGATTGTTCAAGTTTCCAAAGATAGCAATTTAATGGAATCTTCGTTCGGATTCCAGACA
>JAFTYS010000048.1 GCA_017461285.1 Bacteroidales bacterium
AGGCTTATCGCCGCAGAAGGCATAAAGGACCCAAGCGAAGTAGTGATCAACAAGGCTACCATCATCCTTCCTTACGACGTGAACGGCGACTACGACCTTCTCGAGAAATACCCTGCAGTGCTCAGCCCTACCGTAAGGCTCCGCAGCACAGACGGCAAATACGTGACATATGCCGGTCTCACCGACTCAAGCATAAGCACCGAGAACCAGGGAGAGCTCAACCGTTCGCTCAGCGTTTATTGTCCTGACATCAGCCACCATGTGCAGGAAATCCTCAAGCTGGACAGAAACGACAAGGACTACAGCACAAAGATCGAGAACTACGACATCTGGTTCCTCATCATGGCCCAGGAGCTGGTAGAGGACACGACATATCAGGAAAGCTACAGCAACTATCCGTACAACTACTATTACGGCAGCATGTACGATCCATACGGATACGGTTACGGAGGATACGGCGGGTATGGCTATGGCTACGGCGGATACGGCTACGGAGGCTATGGCGGATACGGCGGTTATGGTGGCTATGGCTACAACAATTATTACAACTACGCCATGATGGCAATGATGGCCAACATGTACAATAACTCGTCAGACGACGCCGAGTATACGACCGAACTGGACAAGGACAGATTCTACAGCGCGGCTCTCAACGGACCGCAGTCGTCCGGAGCGAAGCCGCAGTTCAAGGTAACATTCTCAGCGCCTAAATCAGCGGAGTAACCAAAGAAGACATAAATGAACAAGGGCAGATCTTTCGATCTGCCCTTGTTTGTTATTTCAGACAAAAATGATTATGCATTTACCTTGTCTTCAATGTACTTGATAGCGTCACCGACTGTAGAAATCTTGTCACCAGCGTCAACGTCTGGAATTTCGATGTCGAACTTCTTCTCGAAGTCCATGATGAGCTCTACGATGTCAAGTGAATCGGCACCAAGATCATTAGTGAAGCTAGCTGTTTCAGTAACTTCAGACGCATCAACGCCCAATTTCTCGACGATGATTGCCTTTACGTCTTCTGCAATATTAGCCATAACTTTAAATTTTTAGTTAATAATTTAGTATCTTTAATACACGTATTTGCGCTAAAAACGGTGCAAATTAAATAAAAAAAATTGAAATATGAAAATTTAATCGCCATCAGGACGGCTTAACTTAGCCCAGACCCTGAACCCGTTGATGGAATTCAAAAGGTAGAAACTCCACATTATCACCATCACAGCCGCATGAGCTTCACCCCTGGCGACGCATATCACCCACATGACCACGCTCACGACATTTGTGATTATCCATAACGCCCACTGCTCCATGAATGCCAGTGCCATCAAGGCCTGTGCCACAATGCTCAGCACTGTTGTCGTCGAGTCCTTGAAAGGCTGGGGATCACCGAAATGCCTGAGGATGAATCCTCCAATGACAACACCAGCCGCACACCCAAGAGCAAGAATGGCACGCTGCTTCCAGGTGAAGCGGCGGGCCTTGACCTGGACTCCTTTTCCTTCCGCCTGGGTCTGCGAGACGGCTGCTCCCCTCTTGCGCCACTGCCACCAGCCGATGAACTGCATCGGCAGATAGTACAGGGCATTCAGGGCTGCATCGCCGTACAGAGACGCCTTATAGGAAATATAGGCATACAGGGAGACATTTACCAGACCGAAAAGGTAGTTCCATATGCTTCCCTTTGCCACAAGAACGACGCACAGCACACCGGCTATGCCTGCCAGTGACCCTATGACGTCTACATTCCCGCTCAATACGGAATAAATGATGTTGGATGCCACGACTCCCACGATGAGGAACCAGTCGTAGAAAGATAGGATTCTGTTCTTATTCATAGTTTTCACTCATTTTGCTTTCCGCCAAGACTGGCTTTGATTGTTTCCGCCAAAGGCCTTCCTACAAGTCCGGCAAGTTCGTCCAGCGGGGCAGCCGCGATGCGCGCAACGCTGCCGAAATGCAGAAGCAGACGCTGCTCCGTCTTCTCTCCGACTCCCTTGATGGAGCGCAGAGCTGACTCGATCTGGGACTTGCTCCTGAGCTTGCGGTGGAACGTGATTCCGAAACGGTGGGCCTCGTCACGTATCTGCTGAAGAACCTTCAGGGCCGGGGAATTCCTGTCGATGAACATCGGATACGGGTCTCCTACACGATATACTTCCTCCATCCTTTCAGCCAGGGCAATAAGGGTCACCTTTTCCGTCAGTCCCAGCTCGGCCAGAGCCTCATATGCAAATGCAAGCTGGCCCTTACCGCCGTCAATCACTATCAGCTGCGGCATGTCCTCCGGATTCTCCGCCATAAGACGGGAATAGCGTCTGTTGACGACCTCCTTCATGGTCGCATAATCATTCGCTCCTACGACAGTCTTGACCTTGAAATGGCGATAGTCCTTCTTTGAAGGGACGGCATTTCTGAAGACAACGCATGCAGAGACAGGATTCGTTCCCTGTATGTTCGAGTTATCGAAACATTCTATATGGACCGGCAGTTCCTTCATACCGATCTGCTTCTGAAGCGACTCCATGACCATATTCTTATATGCGTCCGGATCTGTATGTTCCTGCTGCTTGAGAGCGTTCAGGCGCATTTCCTTGGCATTTCTGGCGCTGAGCTCAAGCAGCGCCAGCTTGTCGCCGCGGACAGGGACCTTGAATTCCACATTCTCCAGTTCCAAGTCCGGCTTGAACGGAACGACTATCTCGCGTGAGAGCGTCCCGAACTTCGACCGTATCTCTCCTATGAACATGGCAAGGACCGCTTCCCTTTCCTCCTCTATCATCAGCTTGAATCCCAGATTCAGGGACTGGACGACAGCTCCGCCTCTTATTCGCATGAAGTTTCCAAAGGCTTCCGGACCGTCTATGACAAGCGAGAAGACGTCCACATCCCCGACGACGGAATTCATTATAACAGACTTGCTGTAATGCTGCTCCAGAGACTGCATCTTCTCCTTGAAGACCTGCGCCTGCTCGAAATCCATCTTCGCAGCCGCCTCTGCCATCCGGGTACGGTAATGCTGGATAATCTCGCGTCCGCCTCCTTTCAGAAGCCTGACGATCTCATCGATGTTCGCATCATACTCCTTCTGTGAAATGCCGCCGATGCAGCATCCGAGGCATTTCTTTATATGATAATCCAGACAAGGACGTATCTTCCTGCGAAGAATGACATCGGAAGTTATCTTATGCCTGCAGGTGCGCAGCGGGTACATGTTATGGAAGAACTCCACAAGATTACGGGCATGGACGACGCTGCTGTACGGACCGAAATACCGCGATCCGTCACGCACCATCCTGCGGGTGAGGAAAACCCTCGGGAATTCCTCGGCGCTGACACATATCCACGGATAGGTCTTCGAGTCTTTCAGAAGAATGTTGTACCGTGGCTTGAACTGCTTGATCAGATTGTTTTCCAGAAGAAGGGCGTCCGCCTCGGACTCCACCACCGTATACTCGGCATCCGCAATCTTCGAGACCATCACGGCAGTCTTGCGTGTAAGCCTCTCTGGCGGCACGAAATACTGTGCCACCCTCTTGTGAAGGTCCTTCGCCTTACCCACATAAATCACATTCCCCTCAGCATCATAATACCTGTAGACGCCGGGGGAATGTGGAAATAATGCTATCTTCTCCTTGATGGTCACTTTATATATTCAGCAACAGCGGCCTGAATACCTTCGAGGCCATGGAAACCTCTCTTGAGGATGGTTCCGTCAGGACCGATGAGCATGAGGTGAGGAATGCCCTCGACACCGTAGATGTCGGTAGGGACGTTGCCGCAGTTGTTGATATGGAGCCAGTCCATTCCAAGCTCGCCTGCAACCTCCATGGTGTGTGACTGAGGCTTTCTCTCCCATACGGCAAGGCTCAGAACCTCGAGTCCCTTGTCCTTATACTGCTCGTAAACAGCCTTGATGTTCGGAATCTCCCTCTTGCAAGGTCCGCACCATGGCGACCAGAAGTCAACAAGCACATATGTACCCTTTCCTACATAGTCAGAGAACTTGACTTCCTTCTTAAGCGGCTGAGGATCCACGCTCCTGTCATAGCCGTATACATGCTCTACTGTGAAATCCTGGAACATCGCTCCCTCTGCAGTGGCCTTTCTTGCATCAAGGCCGTTCTTCAGGTAAACCACCTTCTCGTTCTGCTTAAGTTCGTCTGACATATTTGAAATGATTTCATCAACCTGCTCATCCTCGATCATGCCGCGAAGGTTCATGAGAACCTGAACGGCAACATCATTGTCGGAATTCTTCTTTGCCGCCTCAAGATTGAACTCGATGTACCTTTCAACGAAATCATCATAGAATTCCTGTGCCTTTGCCTGATCTGTCGAAAGAGAATCCATCATGGTCTTATACTCTTCCATCATGGCATCATGAGCCTCCTCATATGCCTTTACCTTCTCCTCAGCAGTCTGTCCGCTTCCGCAAGAGGCAAGCACAAACGCCGCTGCTGCAAATAAAAATGTTCTGATCTTCATATCCTGTCCGTTTTAATTTATTTTGTCAAATCTTCGAATGCCTTCTCCATCTCCTTACCCGCCTTCTTCATCTCACGCTTTGCATCCTTCATCTCACGTTCAGCTTCCTTGCCGATCTTCTCGTTAAGCTTCTCCATCTTCTTCTTTATGGCTTCGACCTTCTTCTCGTCACCATCCATCTTAGCCTTTGCAAGCTCTACTGTAAGCTCCTTGTAATCCTGAGCCATCTTCTCGGCAGATGGGGAACATGATGCCATCAGCATCATGGCAGCGAACACTGTCGCAATCATTCTAACTGTCTTCATTGTCTTATTGTTTTATTGTCATATTTCATCCAAAGGTAGTAAAAAAAATAAAGGGATGGTACAAATGTCCATCCCTTTATATCATATGAGTGACAATTACTTGTTGTCTCTGCGTCCGCCACGTCCGCCACGACGACGATCGCCGCCACGTCCGCCACGGTTGTTGTTGCCGCTTGCCTGCTGCTGTGCAGCGATGCCAGCGTTAGGAGAGAGGTCCTTCTTACCGTAAACCTCACCGTTGCAGATCCATACCTTGATTCCGAGTACGCCTACCTTGGTGTGTGCCTCAGCAAGTGCGTAGTCGATGTCAGCGCGGAATGTGTGGAGAGGTGTACGACCTTCCTTGAACATCTCGCTTCTTGCCATCTCGGCTCCACCGAGACGACCGCTGATCTGAACCTTGATACCCTCAGCACCTACACGCATTGTAGTAGCTACGGCCATCTTGATTGCACGACGGTATGAAACACGACCCTCGATCTGACGAGCGATAGAGTCTGCTACGATATGAGCATCAACCTCAGGCTTCTTAACCTCGTAGATGTTGATCTGAACATCCTTCTTGGTTACCTTCTTGAGCTCCTCCTTGAGGAGGTCAACTGCCTGGCCACCCTTACCGATGATCACACCTGGTCTTGCGGCGTGGATAGTCACAGTGATGAGCTTGAGAGTTCTCTCGATAACAATCTTAGAGAGAGAAGCCTTTGCGAGACGGCTTGAGAGATACTTGCGGATCTCGAAGTCCTCTGCGATCTTCTCTGCATAGTTACCACCGACCCAGTTAGAGTCCCAACCACGGGTGATACCGATTCTGTTGCTGATAGGATTAGTTTTCTGTCCCATGATTATGCCTCCTTAACTGCTGATGGTTTAACATCGAGGATAACAGTAATGTGGTTAGAACGCTTGCGGATACGTCCGGCGCGGCCCTGTGGGCATGGGCGGATTCTCTTGAGTGTGCGTCCCTCGTCAACCATTACGGTCTTGACGTAAACGTTACCGTTGTCCAGTTCCTTTACATTATCCTGATTCTTCGCCTCCCAGTTTGCAACTGCGCTGCGGAGAACCTTCTCCATATCGATAGAAGCATGCTTCTTCGAGAATTTCAGAATATCAAGTGCACGGTTCACCTCAACGCCACGGATGATGTCTGCGATCAGACGCATCTTGCGTGGAGATGTAGGTACATCATTCAGCTTTGCGATAGCTGTCTGCTGTTTAGCTGCCTTAAGCTTCTCAGCCATTAATCTTTTACGAGCTCCCATAATTACTTTTTCATTTTAAAATTACTTACGATTGCCCGAATGGCCTTTGAATGTTCTTGTCGGCGCAAACTCACCAAGCTTGTGGCCTACCATGTTCTCAGTAACATAAACAGGAATAAACTTATTTCCATTATGAACTGCGATAGTGTGACCTACAAAGTCAGGAGAAGTCATGCTTGCGCGTGACCAAGTCTTG
>JAFTYS010000049.1 GCA_017461285.1 Bacteroidales bacterium
ATTGGAACGCTCGTACGAGTCTTTGCTCTGGTCAAAACGGACCTGAAAGCGCTGATAACAGAGCCACAACCACTCATTCAAAATCAAGATGTCAAAGAACCAACATTATTTTAAGTTAAAAGTTAACGCATCAGTACTATTGCTCGTTATCTGTAAATGCGCGATATTTGTATTCCCGTGATTGAAAAAGTTTCTTAAAATATCTGTTATGAAATCATTAGGTTTTCTGTCTGTTCTTGCAGTGGCGGCATGTCTGTCTGTTACCGTGTCTCATGCTCAAAAGCGCTTCGATGTGTTTCCGACAAAGTCCGAAAAGGATATTCCATACCGTATTCCAGCGATAGCATCATTGCCGGACGGAACTCTTGTCTGCGTGGCGGATTACAGGCATTCGCGTAAGGATATCGGCCTGAAGAAGGACGGCAGGCTTGACCTGCATGTCAGGGTCAGCGCAGATAACGGCTGCTCGTGGGGTGAGATTGTACCTTTGGTGGAAGGCTTCGGAGAAAAATCACCGGACTTCATGAGCGTGGCATATGGAGATCCGTGCATTGTGGCAGACCGCAGGAGCGGGCGTGTGCTTGTTATGAGCTGTGCCGGTAATATCTCTTTTCCAAAGGGCACAAGAGATTGCCATCAGGGTATAGTCAGGTTCTACAGCGATGACAAGGGAAAGACATGGACTGCTCCGGAAGATATCGCAGAGAGCATATACAGCCAATTCGACGACTGTCCGTCAGGCCCGATAAGGGCTATGTTCGTTGCATCAGGCAAGATACTTCAGAGCAGATATGTCAGGACAAAGGGATGTTTTCGTCTCTATTGTGCTGTCCTGGTGAGCCGTCAGGACAAAAGCAGGATGAACCATGTGCTGTATTCGGACGATTTCGGTAAGAGCTGGAATGTGCTGGGGGGTGCGGGCGTTGCTCCGATTCCTACAGGAGCTGACGAAGCCAAGGTCGAAGAACTGCCCGGAGGAGATATCCTGATAAGCTCCCGTACAGCCAAGGAAGGCCGTTTTTTCAATATATATAAATTTGAAGACCGTAAGAAAGCCACAGGCAGCTGGGGAGAGATGGTTCATTCAAGTTCCCACAATTCAGGCATAGTTACAAAGCAGAATGACTGCAACGGCGAGCTTCTGATGGTACCGGTCGTGCGTAACGAGGATGGCAGGAAAATGAATCTGCTCCTTCAGTCAGCCCCTATGGGTCCGAGTAGAGCCAACGTAGGAATATACTATAAATGTATGGTCAAGCCTGAGGACTACGATTCGCCCGGAGATATAGCTGCTGACTGGGATGGTGTCTATCAGGTTACGGACAAGGGGTCTGCATATTCCACAATGGCGCTGCAGCCGGACGGTCTGTTGGGATTCCTGTATGAGGAAGAAACCCACTGTACCGCTGGCGGTGGAGGTTATACTATTGTGTATGAAAGTATTTCGGTAGAACAGATCACTGGCGGGAAGTACCGTATGCGCAAATAGACGGTTTCTTACAGCAGGGGCTTGATTATGGCAGTCAGCTGGTCGTTTTCCAACAGGAAACCGTCATGACCGAACTTTGATGTGATCTCATGGTACTCTGCTCCCGGGATGTGATCTGTCAGGAACTTCTGTTCCTCCACAGGGAAAAGCCTGTCGCTGTCGATACCGACAACCGTACATTTGGCCGTTATCGTTCCCAAAGCCTTTTCCACCCCGCCTCTGCCGCGGCCGACATTGTTGCTGTTTACCGAATCGCTCAGGTAGTAATATGAGTACGCATCAAAACGGTCGGAAAGCTTGCGACCCTGATACCTCTGGTATGAACCGGCTCTGTCGGCGAAAAGACAGTCATCGTCGGCTTCCCCTTGTGTCGCATTATATCCTTCATAGCTTCGGTATGAAATCAGAGCGATGCTTCTCGCACATTCCAGACCTGCCTTACCGCCCTCGAGACTTGCACATTCCCTGAAAGTGGGATCTGCTTCAAGAGCCATCCTCTGCGACTCCTCCCATGCTGTAAGCCAAGGTGTAACACGTGGACTGCATGCGATGAAGATGGCTTTGCTTATCACATCCGGTTCCATTATCGCCCATTCAATGGACTGGAATCCTCCGATCGAACCTCCGACCATCAGGTCTATCTTCCCGATTCCCAAAGTCTTGCGTACAAGAATATTTGCCCGTACTATATCACGTACGGTGATTTTAGGGAAGTCGAAATAATAAGGTCTGCCGGTTTTCGGATCGATGCTTGACGGACCGGATGAACCGTAAGCGGAGCCCAGCATGTTGGCACAGACGACAAAGTATTTCTCAGTGTCGAACAGCTTACCGGCTCCCACCAGTTCAGGCCACCAGTCCGATGCGTCGGAATTGGCTGTCAAGGCATGGCATATCCAGATCACCTTGCGCTCGTCGCCGCTTTCCCACATCCTGTCGGAACAGTGGTATGTCACCTTCAGCCCGGCGATCGATCCTCCTGCCTCAAATTCAAATATATCGTTGTGTATGTATTCGTGTATAGTCATTCCTATGTTGGCGTAAAGCATGCAAAGATACTCAATATCTGTCATTTCCGGACTGCAAATATGGTACAATGCATTCAGATGTGCAATCTTTCTGAAAAAATCAGAAAAATATTCTATAGAAAGGGTGTAATTGCTGAAATATAGAATAAAATTCTAAAAATATTTATATTTGCAGAATATAAATAGATATATAAAATGGAAAGTACACTGGACAGGATTGACATCAGGATATTGAATGAACTGCAGAAGGACGCCAAACTGACTACAAAGGAACTGGCTTCAAAGGTGAATCTTTCACCCTCACCGGTCTTTGAAAGACAGAAAAGACTTGAAAGGGAAGGCTACATAAAGAAATATGTCGCCGTAGTAGATCCTATCAAGACTGGAAACGGCATCATGGTGCTCTGCAACGTGCGCCTGAAGCATCACAGCAAGGAATTCAGCCGTCAGTTCACATCGGTGATAGCCGATATAAAACAAGTCGTCGAATGCTTCAACACATCCGGCGACTATGATTATCAGCTTAAGATATATGCCCGCAGCATGCAGGATTATCAGGAATTTGTCCTCGACACTTTGGGAGATCTGGACTGCATAGGCAGCCTGCACAGCATTTTTGTCATAGGTGAGGTGAAGAACACCTTGTCAGTCCCGCTGTAGGAACCTACAATGAAGCGGCACCGACCAGAACTGTTCCCTGAATGTCATCCAGAACAGAAATCTGTACAGAATTTTCCAATCCTGATTCAATGGCTTCCTGCATAAGGTCAAGTGATTTTGCAATCTGACCTGCAAAAAGGACCTTTGTGATGCCGAGTTCATTTATCAAAGGCCTTGCGCCCTCGGCATAATGCATTCCGGTTGCCCTGAAGGTCTCCAATGCTGTCTGCTCTCCAGCTCTTGCGCGGTCTGCTATCTCCTTCACATCTTCCCCTTCACCAAGAACTCCACCAAGCGAAGAGTATGTCTTGAGAATACCCCTTCTGGACACATAATCCTCCAGGATTCCTTCTTTATAAGGCTGGTTCCAGAGACTTCTCGCAGGTGATCCGGTAGGAGATTCCTTGATCTCTCCATCTACTGCATAAGAGAAACCGAGTCCTGTACCCAATGTGGAAAGCGCAACTGTTCCTTCCTTGAGGGAAGGGATGGAAGTGAGCGCTCCCAGCAATGCACCGTTCACGTCATGAACAAAAGCCATACGCATATCTTCACCGATGACATCACCGAGAATTTCACGGAATGTGACACCATAGACAGAAGCGAACTTGTGCTTCATGAGGAATATGCCCTGGTTATAATCGAACGGTCCGGGAATGGCAACGCAGATTGCCTGTATGGTGCATCCCTTCTCTTCAGCCTGCCTGAGCTGACCTCCGACAGCTTCCCTGAAAGCATTTACAATCTCTTCAGCCGATCCGTCAGATGAGATCGGTGTAGATGTAAAAGTGCCCTCGGCGGCACCTTTATATGGTTCACCGAGGGCAGCTTTTATGAATGTTCCTCCTACGTCGAGGAGAATAAGTCTGTTACTATTAATATTCATCGTTTTCGAATCCTTCACGGAGCGTTGTCTTGTGGATACGTACAGGCTCGTTTCCGAGGTTCTCGACTACGTATTTTCCAATGTTGGCAGGTACGCAGGCGATTTCCATGAAATCGAGGTCGAAATAGCGTTCAGGATGCTCTACGCTGCGGATACGGACCTTGTCTCCGTCCACGAGTGTGAGTACATGGAACTTCTCGTTCTTGGTGTCCTGCTCGCAGACTTTCTCGAATTCGAGACGGCGGAGGGAGATGTACATCTGTGGATTTTCACCGAGGATATACTCTTCCCATCCATCTCCCTTTGCATCCAGACGTGGCTCCTGAACGATATAGTCAGGATTGTTAGGGTCGTGGATTACAGAATATCTTCTGTTCTGGTTTACACATTTCTCTCCGAGATAAGTGTGGATAGGACGCTGCTTGCCGTCAAAGTCAAGACGCAGGTAGTCGTACATCTTGTATGTATATGAGCCGATTGTGAGCGAGCCGATCTCGAGGATCACCTGGTTTCTACCGCTGGAGTGGATTGTTCCTGCAGGCAGCATGACCTGAAGTCCCGGTACTGAAGGCTCGTAGCTTACATACTTCATGTAGTCGCAAGGGATCTGCTTGGTATCTGCATCCTCGATTTCCTTGAAGAACTGAGGGATGTCAGCATCATCACGGAAGCCGATGAATGTCTTTGCCTCGTGTCCGGTAACGACTACGTAGTAGCTCTCATCCTGACGTCCGAATTCATTGTAGTTCTCGATATTGAACTTTCCGTCAGAATGGCACTGCACGCTCATGTTTCCTGTAGAGTGGTAAGAGTCATCCCAGTTGAAACGGATAGGGAAGTAGCCCTTATACTTGTTCACGCACTTCTCTCCCATGAGGTTTACACCCTCCTTATGAACGAATGTACAGTAGTTGAAGTCAAGTATTTCCTTGCCAACCTCGACCAGAACACTGACTTCCATAGGGATAAAGTCGAATATCCATGCAGCATTTCTCATCTCCTTAGGAAGATTACGCTGCTTTTTCATGTATGAGCCGCCCCATACTCCTTCGAGATAGCATGGCTTTGTTCTGAACGGATACTTCACCAGCTGTGCACAGATGTCAGCAAATGATGCGAAAGGCATCAGCTGGAGATTCTTAGGGTCGTTGTCGAGAATGAAGTAATCAGGAACATTGTTCTTCCAGAGTTCCTTTCTGAGCTGGACTGCACACTCGAAGTCGCAGTAGTAGCAGCGACGGATAGTACGGTTGATGATGCCAGGATGCTCCTTGCCCAGGTTTGAATACTCGCCGCCTCTGATGCGGAGCATAGTCTTCATAGGAGTAAGGTCGAACCAGCACTTTACGTCGTACATGTCGCGGAACTCAGGAACCATTGAACCGTAGCCGGCAACTACAACGAGCTTGCCGGGAGCCTTCTTTGCAGGTACTGCCTTCTGGAATTCAGCTACCTTTGCTTCGTCGAAGAGACCGATGTATCCGCCATGGTAGATCTTACCGTAAAGGAGAGTAGGGTCGATCTTGGTATCCCAGATGAGGAGAGGATCGATCATGTCATCGATTTCCTTACCTGATTTGAGGGTAGCCTCATTTGAATCTATAGCTTCGAATTCGAAGTTGTTGATGACGCATTCTCTTGCAAGAAGGTCTACAAAAAGATGCCAGTTGGCTGTCGTATATCCGTCGATACCGACAATTACACCCTCTGCCTTTACTTTGTCAGCTATTTCTGCGAAGAACTTCTTTGCGACGTTAGGTGTGCCGCCTGTTACTATTGAATCAATTGTCTTTTCAGAAAGTTCCGGTCTGTTGATCGGCTTTGGATCATCATACGGAAAGGGGTTGTACATGAAACTCATTTTCTTTTCCTTTTTTATTTAATATTGTAAAACTCAAATCCCATGATTGAAGCGAATGCCTCAAGTTCTTCGCGGTAATCACCGTCCACGATTGCATAGTGCTGTGTGGCTCCTATGTTGAGCACCTTCTCCCAGAGCTCCTTCACAGGCACCACCGGCTTGAAGATGGTGTGGCTGTAGGTCGCCAGGAGATGCTTCTTGCTGCTCTGAGGAGTATCCTTCTCCGAGAGGCTCTCTGCAAGGAAGGTGATCAGCTTGTACTTGCCGTCTTCCTCGTAGAGACCGGCAACTGTCTTCATGCCAGGAGAGATGCGGTACCATGCGAACGGAGCGCCGGCATACTTCCACGATGTCTTGGCGAAGCGCACGTCGCGTGAGATGATGACGTTGTCCTGCCACTGAGGGTCGTTGTGGTCGTTAGGACCTGCATGTCCTCCTGCGAACGTTCCGAAGTCGTCCTCGATGTGGAACGGCTCGATGAAGTTCACGTTCTTTCCGGAGAGGAGCTTCAGCACATATGTGATCAGACCTGCCCCTATGTCAGCCTCAGGCACGAGCACAGACACGTTCTCGTTGAACCACTGAGGGTAGAAGCCTGCGCGGCATCCCGCAGTGCGGAATGTAGCCTGGTCGATGTCGTTGTAGACATAGCAGTCGATATCGTTCTTCTCTGCGAGCTTCTTGATGGCGAGGGTCGCCTTCACGCAGCCGATGAACTTGTCATATTCCACGTCCTCCATCATGGCGTACTTCGATGTGAGCTCGTCGGCGTACTCCTTCACCTCCTCGTCGGTGAGGGCGTCGATCGCCAGACCGTAGTCGCTGTATGGAAGGTAATGTATCTCCGGACCTATCTTGGTGAACAGGTCGTAGTTGTCGAAATATGTGCTCCACATCGCCTCGTTCATGTTGGCCATCAGACCGACGTTGGAGTTGCGGAGTATGGCACGGGCACGAGCCGCCGAAGCGAATACACGGATCTTCTCGGTGATCTGCTCCCTTGTACCCATCACTGTGGTCACGTTCCTGCTAGGGACGCGCTTGATGCTTCCAGACGCCTCGAGAGATCCCACGAGGGTACCGGCACACAGATAGTCCACGAAGTCGTCCTCGTCGAGTGTGGTCTCGAAGGTCATCTTCGGCTTGGCAACGTTTGTGAAGAGGATAGGGATCTCAGGACAGTCGCGCAGGAACCTTATCCATGCGAAGTCCTCGCTCCACGAAAGGAACTCCGCAACGATGAAGTCCACCTTCTCGTTGTAGAAGAGGTCCATCGCCTTAGCTGCATCCTCCCTCTCGTAAACTATACCCGGATAAACCAAGTCAAGGAAATCCATGGTAGCCATGATTTCCTCAACTGCCTTTTCCTTTCTCTCCCCGTATGTGCCCCTCTGGGGACCATAGAGGTTCTTGAAGCGAGGGCTGGCTATGAGCAGCAACCCCGCTTTCGCCTTTCTTTTCTTG